>JANODF010000305.1:0-7383 GCA_031412555.1 Archangium sp.
GGCGTTGATGGGGCGCGCGCCGCACCTGTCGGCGAGGGGGCTGCCCGGTGAGCGAGAGGAAGAATCAGCGCACGTGGTGATCAAGGAGCTCGCGGTCGATCATCTTTCGGCGCGGCCGCTGACCGAGGTGTCGGTCGGAGAACGCAGGCGCGTGTGGCTGGCCCGGGCGTTGGTGCAGGCGCCGAAAATTCTGGTGCTCGATGAGCCCACCGCGTTTCTCGACATCAGGCACCAGGTGGAGACCCTGCGGGCCGTGCAGCGCCGGTTGTCGGTGGGGCTCGGGGTGCTCGCGGTGCTGCATGACGTGAATCTGGCCATGCATGTGGCCACGCATGCGTTGCTGCTCAAGGATGGAAAGTGTGTGGCTCAGGGGCCGGTGAAGGAGGTGCTCACGGCGCCCGCGCTCTCGGCGTTGTTCGAGATTCCCATGCACCCGGCCGCGGAGACAGAGCAGGTGTTCGTGCCCCGGTGGGAGGGGACGTGAAGGCGTGGGTGCTGGCCGTGGGGCTTTCGCTCGGTCTGCACGGGGGGCTGGTACTGATGTTTCGCGGGGCCGAGGTGGTGGAGGTTTTGGCGGCGCCTGCTCCGGCGGAAGATTCGTTCGTCGCGTTCACTCCGGTGGTGGCTGCGGCGCCTTCGGCTCCTGCGGCGGTGGCGGCTCCCGTCATTCGCAAGGCTCTTCCGGCGCGGCCGGAGGTGGATCTGGTGATGGGGCTTCCGGCTGGGGATTTGGCTTTGGGCGATGACTCGGAAGGCCCTCACCCCGACCCTCTCCCCCTCGGGGGAGAGGGAGACAGTGTCGTGGCCTCGGCAGAAACGCCTGGCCCTCACCCCGACCCACTCCCGAAGGGAGAGGGAGACAGCGTTGACGTGGTGGCCCTGGTGCACGCTCGCCTCGCGGCAATGGCGGAGGGGTGTTACCCGGCCGCGGCGCGCCGTTTTCAGCAGCGGGGCACGGTGCAGCTTTCGTTCTGCCTCGATGCCACCGGCGGGGCGGCGTCGACTTCGATCACCCAATCCAGCGGGGCGGCGCTGCTCGATGCCGCGGCGCAGGGGTGCGTGGTGCAGAAGGCCGCACCGTTTCCACCCGAAGCGGCCTCACGCTGCTTCTCGGTGCCGGTTCGCTTCGGCGCTCGTTAATCTGGGGCAGGCACTTCATGACAGAGACCAACCAGGTGAAACGCGAAACGCTGCCCGATGGGCTCAGGCTCACGGCGGGTGACTGCACGTTCGTCTACCGGCGTCTTCGTTCGGGCGCGCTGCTGGTGGTGATCAGCGGCGACGATCGAGGCCAGTTCGGCAACGAGAGCCTCGATGAGCTGCGCATGGAGTTGATGCGCCACAAGCCGCTCGAGCTGTTCGTCGATGCGCGCGCCGCCGTCGGCGTCGCCCTGAGCGTCAGCCAGGACTGGACGAAGTTCTTCTCGACCAACCGCGAGAACCTCAAGCGGGTCAGCGTGCTGGTGGGCTCGAAGGTGGTGACGCTGACCATCGAGATCGCCCAGCACCTCTCTCGCACCGGCAACCTGATTCAGATCTACTCGGACCCCGCGATGTTCGACGCGCGGGTGGGCGATCAGTAGACGTCGTACTTCTTGCGCATCTCTTCGTGCTCGGCCGCGTCGCGCGAGGGGTGCAGCTGCTTCTGCGCGTCGTGCAGGTAGTAGAGGAACTCGCTGGGCGTGGGCCGCAAGGCTGCCTCGAGTGACGAGTACGTCGGCGCTCCGATCGGCGTGGGCGGCAGGCCCTTCTTGCGGCGCGTGTTGTACGGATCGCTGTCGTCGCGCAGCTTCACCAGGAACGCGCTGCGGTCATTCCACGACTTGAGCTCGTAGCGGCTGGTGGCATCCACGCCGAGGGGGAAACCCTTGTCGATGCGTTTCCACAAGATGCCGGCGACCAGCGGGCGATTGGAAGGCAGCGGCTCTTCGCGCTCCAGCATCGAGGCCATGGTGACCAGCTCGTGCAGCGAACGTTTGTAGCCGCGCACTTCCATTTCCAGCGGGGTGAACACACGCGCGGTGAATTGATCGAGCTGCTTCTGCACCAACACCCGCGGGTCGATGCGGCCCTTCGGCAGCAGATACGTCTCGGGGTAGAGGTAGCCCTCGAGCGTCCCTTCGGGGAGCGTGAACGGGGCGAGGTAGCCCTCGCGCGAAGAAGCGGCCTTCACGTACGCGCCTGGATCCGCCCGGCCCGCGGCCACCAGCGCCTCATCGACGTCGCGAATGCGCCAGCCCTCGACCACCACGAACGCCTCGTCTTCCGCGAGCGGCGGCTTTTCCAGCGCGGTCGCCAGTTCCATCGGCGAGAGCGCGCGCGAGAGCTTGAACTTGCCCGCCTTGAGCGCCAGCCCGCCGCGTTTCCACACCACGTAGCGGAAGACGAGGGTGTCTGCGATGAGACCGATTTTCTGGAGCTGCAGCCCCACGCTGCGCGCGTTGGCGCCCCGGGGCACTTCGAGCTCGAGCTCTTCGGTGCCAGCGCCCGGCGCAGTGGCCTGGCTGTTGAGCTGAAAGGCAAAACCACCCACGCCGAGAACGGCGACGAGCAGCAGGACGAATCCCACCAGGAGCAAGCGCTTCACGGCAGGGAAGTTTTCACGACCGGGCGCCGACTGCGAGCCCGCTTTGGTAAGGATGCACGATGACCTTCGCGACCGCCGACCTGTTCGACCAGTTCGAAGCGCAGGTGGCGAGTTGTGAGACCCCGTTTCGGCAGTACGGCGGCCTCCGCGTCTTCAGTGGCCCGCTGGCCACGGTGCGCTGCTTTCAAGACAACGTGCTGCTCAAGAACACGCTCTCGACACCGGGCGCGGGCCGGGTGCTGGTGGTGGACGGCGGCGGGTCCCTGGCCACGGCGCTGCTGGGCGACGTGATTGCCGGGCTCGCGCACCAGAACGGCTGGAGCGGGGTGGTCATCAACGGCGCGATTCGCGACACGGTGGCCGTGGGCACACTCGCGCTGGGCATCAAGGCGTTGGGCGCAAACCCCCGCAAGAGTCAGAAGGCAGGCACAGGAGAAGTCGACGTTCCCCTGACCTTTGGCGGCGTGACCTTCACGCCGGGTCACTGGCTCTACAGCGATGAAGACGGAATCCTCGTGTCCGCCACGCGGCTCAATCCAGGGTGAGCTTCTCGTCGAGATCCGCTTCGGTGAGGATCGGCTGGGGCAGGGTGTCGAGCAGCGGTCGAAGCAGGTTGAGCGCGGGCGGCACGTAGCGCTCCACCTCGGCGCCCAGCTCGTTCACGTACACCTGGGTCACCTCGACGAGGTTCTGGTCTTTCGAGGGGAAGCTGCCCGCCGCGCGCGCCGACCACGCTTCGCGGCCATCACCACAACGCGCCAGCGTGCCGGAGAGCTCGGCTTCGAACCCATCGCCGACGGCCCTGAGCAGGGGCTTCAAGAACAGCACGCCTTCGATGGCGTCTTCCCCGCCGCAGATTTCTTCGAGCTTCGGTGCTTCTGCCTGCACCACTTCCTTCTTCACCAGGAAGTCGCGCTTCTGGTTCACGTAGCGGCGCGCGATACGGGCGAACGCTTCTCCGGCCTTCTGGCTTTGATCCGGCAGGGGCTGCACCACGATGGCCAGCCGCTTCACTGATTTCTGATCAGCCGCGGCCCAGTCCTCTCGCACCGTGGCTGACTTCACGATGGTGCAGGCCGGGAAGACCGCGAGGGCGAGCAGGAACAATCGCTTCATGGCGGCGCAATCTACGCACAATCGCATCGACGTCTCATCGCGCTCTTGCTGTGGTGCCCGCCATGCGGACTCCTTTCTCGCTGTTGGGCCTCTCCCTGCTGTCGGCGTGCACTTCTTCGAACACGGTGACCACCGCGCTCCCCGCCGCCAAACCCGCGCCCGTGGTGGCCGCTGCCGCGCCGCCTCCCCTGAAAGTCGAAGACCCGCACCTCTGGTTGGAAGAAGTGAACGGCGAGAAGCAGATCGCCTGGGTGAAGGAGCGCAACGCCCTCTCGCAGAAAGAACTGGAGAGCGGGACGGGGTTCAGCGAGCTGCGCACGCGGCTCAAGGCGATCTACGACTCGAAAGACCGCATCCCCAACGTCAACGCCCAGGGGAGGTTCCTCTACAACTTCTGGAAAGACGAAGCGCACCCGCGCGGGTTGTGGCGTCGCACGACGCTGGCCGAGTACCGCAAGCCCGCGCCCAACTGGGAGCTGGTGCTCGACGTCGACGCGCTGGGCGCCGCGGAGAAGCAGAGCTGGGTGTGGCACGGCTCGCAGTGTTTGCCTCCGAAGTACGAGCGGTGCCTGGTCAGTCTCTCGCCGGGCGGTTCGGATGCCGAAGTGGTGCGTGAATTCGACGCGGTGAAGAAGGCCTTCGTCGAAGGCGGCTTCACGCTGCCCGAGGCCAAGTCGCAGGTGGGCTGGAAAGACCTCGACACCCTCTACGTCGCCACCGACTTCGGCCCCGGCACGCTGACCACCTCGGGTTACCCGCGCATCGTCAAGGAGTGGAAACGCGGCACTCCGCTGACCGACGCGAAGCTGCTGCTGGAAGGTGAGGCGGCCGACGTGTCCGTCTACGGCTACCGCGAGTTCGATCACGGCAAGACGCGCGACTGGGTTGGCCGCGCCCGGACTTTCTTCACGGAAGAGGTCTGGCTGCGCGAGGGCGAGAAGCTGGTGAAGATCGACAAGCCCGACGACGCGGCGGTCTCCGCGTGGGACGACCAGCTGCTGCTGCGCCTGCGTTCGGACTGGGTCATCAACGAGAAGGTCTACAAGGCGGGCTCACTGCTCGCGATTCCGCTCGAGGCGATGAAGGCGGGCAAACGTGACTTCGCCGTGCTGTTCGAGCCGTCGCCCACCACTTCGCTCGATGCGTTCACGGGCACGAAGACGGCGCTGATCATCACCGTGCTCGACGACGTGAAGAGCGTGGTGTTCGTGGCCACGCGCGGCAAGAAGGGCTGGGAGCAGAAGAAGCTCGACACTCCCAAGGTGGGCACCTTCGCGGTCGACGCCTACGACAAGGATCTCAACGACGACTACTGGTTCTACGACGCCACCTTCACCGCGCCTTCGTCGCTTTCACTGGGCTCGGTGAACAAGCCGAAACGCGAGCTGATCAAGAGCTCGCCGGCGTTCTTCAAGGCCGATGGCCTCGAGATCACCCAGCACTTCGCGGTCTCGAAAGACGCCACCAAGGTGCCCTACTTCCAGGTCGCGAAGGCGGGGATCACTCTCGATGGCTCCACGCCCACGCTGCTGGAGGGCTACGGCGGCTTCGAGGTCTCGCTCACGCCGTATTACGACGCGACCGTCGGAGCGGCCTGGCTGGAGCGCGGCGGCGTCTTCGCGCTGGCGAACATCCGCGGTGGTGGTGAGTACGGGCCGGCCTGGCACCGCGCTGCGCTCACCCACAACCGGCAGCGCGCGTACGACGACTTCGCCGCGGTGGCGGAAGATCTGATCGCCCGCAAGGTCACCAGCGCCCCGAAGCTCGGCATTCTCGGTGGCAGCAACGGCGGCCTGCTGATGGGCGTGATGATGACTCAGCGCCCCGAGTTGTTCGGCGCCATCGTCTGCCAGGTGCCGCTGCTCGACATGAAGCGCTACCACCTGCTGCTCGCCGGCGCGTCGTGGATGGAGGAGTACGGCGATCCCGGCAAGCCCGATGACTGGCTCGCGCTCTCGCAGTTCTCGCCGTACCAGAACGTGAAGGCGGGCAAGAAGTACCCGCGCACGCTGTTCACCACCTCCACCAAGGACGACCGGGTGCACCCGGGTCACGCGCGCAAGATGGTCGCGCGGCTGCTCGAGAACGGGGCCGACATTCTCTATTACGAGAACATCGAAGGTGGTCACGGGGGCGCGGCAGACAACGCGCAGAAGGCGCAGATGAACGCGCTGGCGTTCACCTTCCTGGCCAGGCAGCTCGGCCTGCCGTGATCTCCCGGCGGTTGGTGACCCGGCTGCTGGCGCTCACCGTGGCCATCGCCACGATGCCGGCGTTGGCAGAGGGTTCAGGTCACGGCGATCCCGCGGCCCCCGTCATTCTCGCGCTCGCCATCATCCTGGTGGCGGCGAAGCTCGGGGGCGATCTCGCCACGCGCATCAAGCAGCCGGCGGTGCTCGGTGAGCTGCTGGTGGGCGTGGTGTTGGGCAACGTCTCGTTGCTCGGGCTCACCGTGTTCGAGCCCATCGCCAGCAACGCCTTCATCGACATGTTCTCGCGGGTCGGGGTGATCATCTTGCTGTTCGAGGTGGGCCTCGAGAGCACCGTCAATCAGATGATGAAGGTGGGGGGCTCGGCCTTGCTGGTGGCCTGCATCGGCGTGGTGGTGCCGTTCGTGCTCGGCTACTTCGTCACCCGGGCGTTGCTCCCGGCGAGCTCGCCTTACGTGGCGCTCTTCATCGGCGCGACGTTGACCGCGACCTCGGTGGGCATCACTGCGCGCGTGCTCAAGGATCTCGAGAAGAGCCAGACGCAGGAAGCGCGCATCGTGCTGGGCGCGGCGGTGATCGACGACGTGCTCGGGCTGGTCATCCTGGCGGTGGTCACCGGGGTGATCGCCGCTGCCGACCAGGGCAAAGAACTCGCGCTCACCGAGGTGGCGATCACCCTGGGCAAGGCGGTCGGCTTCCTGGTCGGCTCGTTGGTGCTGGGCGTGTGGCTCTCGCCGCGTTTGTTTCGGCTCGCCTCCTTGCTGCGGGCGCGCATGGTGCTGCTCGCCTTCGGGCTGGGTTTCTGTTTCGCGCTGGCCTGGTTGGCCGACTTCATCGGGCTGGCGCCCATCGTGGGCGCGTTCGCCGCCGGCCTCATCCTGGAAGACGTTCACTTCAAGGACTTCAAAGACAAGGAACCCCAGACCCTCGAGCAACTGGTGCACCCGATCTCCTACTTTCTGGTGCCGGTGTTCTTCGTGTTGATGGGCATGCGCACCGATCTCCACTCGTTCGTCGCGCCGGGTGTGCTCTCGCTGGCCGCGGCGCTCTGCGTGGTGGCGGTGGCGGGTAAGTTGGTCGCAGGCGTCGGCGCGCGCGGCAAGGGCCTCGACCGCCTGAGCATCGGCGTGGGCATGGTGCCCCGCGGTGAAGTGGGGCTGATCTTCGCCAGCATCGGCAGTCAGCTGATGGTGAAGGGAGAGCGCGTGGTCGACGCGAACATCTTCTCGGCGGTGGTGGTGATGGTGATCGTCACCACGATGGTGACGCCGCCGGTGCTCAAGTGGTCGCTCAACCGGGGCAAGTAGGCTGGCCTCTCACCCCAACCCTCTCCCCGAGGGGGAGAGGGAGTTCCTGACGATCTGCTCGAGCTTGTCCATCAACTCATCCGAACGCCGATTGATCCGCCCGACCGCGGTCACGTAGAGCAACCGCGCAAAGCCCCACGCCCCGATGAGCGTGGCACCGAGC
>JANODF010000306.1:0-4482 GCA_031412555.1 Archangium sp.
CCGCGTGGGCCCCCCCCCCCCCACCCCCCCCCCAACCCCCCCTACTCCCGGCCCTCACCCCCCCCCCGGGGGGGGGGTGTGGGCGGCGCGCCCCGGGGGGGGTGCGCCGCAGCGCGTGCAGTTGGCCCCTCACCCCGACCCTCTCCCCGAAGGGGAGAGGGAGATCATGCGGTTCTTTGCGACGTGTCTGCCTGATCGCTTCGCAACACCACGCTGCCGGTCACCGCCTTCGCGCGCTTCTTCAGCTCCGCCGCCATGCGCGCCAGCTCAGGGTGATCGACCGTGCCATCCGTCATCACCGCCGCGATCGACACGCTCATCACGGGGAACTTCCGCCGCTGACCGTACCGATCCTCAGCCTCGATGTACCCGCGCTCCCGATCCCCGCGCTCGTAATAGAGCGGGATGATCCGATCGAACGACTCGATCAACCGCCTGCAGAGCGCATCGACCTGCTCGGGCCGCACGATGAACACGAAGTCATCACCGGCCACATGCCCGACGAACTCCGAGCCATCGCCCATCTGCGAGACCACTTCTCTCAGCAGATCCGCCGTCTGCTTCACCACGCCATCGGCCTTGGCGAAGCCGTAGAAGTCGTTGAACGCCTTCAAGTTGTCGAGATCGAGGTAGCAGAACGCGAACGGAGACTTCTCGCGCAACCGCCGCTGCACCTCGCGTTCGATCGCCGCCGAGCCCGGAAGCAAGGTGGTGGGGCTCGCGCTCGTATCGGCCATGCGGCGGCGAAGCACCGACTCCACCCGCGCCCCCAGCTCGAGCGCATCGAACGGCTTGGTCAGATAGTCATCACCACCGAGCTTGAGCGCCCGCACCTTCGCCGACGTATCGCTGCGCGCCGAGATGAAGATCACCGACATCGGCCCGCCCGCACGATCCGCCTTGAGCGTCTCGAAGAAGCGGAAACCATCACCATCCGGCAACGACACATCGAGCAGCAGCAGCTCAGGCCGTTTGCGCGCGATGCACGCCGTCGCTTCAGCCACAGAGCCCGCGCGGTCGACATCGAAGCCCTGATTCGAGAGCACCTCGGCACAGATCGCGGTGATCTGCGGATCGTCATCGACCACCAGCACCCGGCCGCGGCTGCCTTGGCGCTCCTTGAGCAACGCCTCGACGCTCGCCAGGAAACTCGACGTGGTCAGCGGCTTGAGCAGGAACGCACTGGCCCCTGCCCTCAGCGCCTCCTCCCTGACGTCGGCGCCCGACACCATCAACACCCGCGCCGCCTTGGTCTCGGGATCGTGGCGGAGAATCTCCAGCAGCCCCAGGCCCTCCACGTCAGGCAGCCGGTGATCGAGGGTGATCACATCAGGCCGCACCCGCCGCGCCACGGCGAGCGCATCGTGACCGCGATCAGACACGATCACCTTGAAGCCCGCGCTGAGCAGCCGCGCCTTGAGCAGCCACGCGATCTGCGGCTCGTCTTCCACCACCAGCACCGTGCCCCGCGGAGACTTGACGGCCTCGTCGGGGTTGGGCGCCAGCTCCGGCGGCTCCTCCGGGAAGACGGCGACGAAACGCGCGCCCTCGGCGATCGACTCCGCCCAGATGCGCCCGCCATGCGACTCGACGATGGTGCGGCAGATCGACAAGCCGAGGCCCGTGCCCGGCAACGAGCGCGTCTTCGCCGAACGCGCCTGCTCGAAACGATCGAAGATCCGCTCGAGATCCGGCTCGGCGATCACCTCTCCTGAGTTCCACACCGCCAGCACCGCGCTGCCCGGCAGCTCCGCCGAGTGGCCCACGGTCACCTTCACCGAGCCACCCTGCGGGGTGAACTTCACCGCGTTGGTGAGCAGGTTGTTGATCACCTGGTTGATCCGGTTCGGATCGGCCAGCAGCTTCACGTCGCTGGCAGTCTCGAAGCTCACCTCGACTTTGCGTTCGTTGAACGACGGCCCGTAGCGCTCGACGGCCACCTTCACCAGCTCATCGAGCCGCATGAGCTGAAAGTCCATGCGCATGCCACCCTGCTCGAACTTGGCGAGGTCGAGCAGATCGTCGACCAGCGCGTTGAGGCGCTCGGTCGATTCACGCGCCATGGAGAGGAAACGCTTCTGCTTCTCGTTGATGTCACCCGCCAGGCGGTTGAGCACCAGGTCGAGCGCGCCGGCGATGCTGGTCAGCGGCGTACGCAGCTCATGGCTGATGATGCCGACGAACTCGTCCTTCCGTTGAGCGAGCAACTTCTGCTCACTCACGTCACGCAGCACCAGCACCAGCCCCTTGAGCTCACGCGCGGGGCCCGCCACCGGAGTGACCACCAGCTCGAGATCGCGCTCGTGAAGCCGCAACTCCTCGCGCATGGTCTTGGCGCCGCCGTATTCCCAGCCACGCACCAGCTCGAAGGGCGAGAGCCCCAACGTCGCCGTCAACCGCTCGAAGTCAGGCCGCGCCTCATCACTGGAAAACCCCAGGAACTCGCGAGCGGCGCGGTTGACCACCACCACCCCGCCCTTCGCGTCGGTCAGGATCACCCCGTCGCCCATCGCCTCGACCATCTGCTCGATGCGAAGACGCGCTTCGCGTTCGGTCGCCCGCACGTGGGTGATCGCGTCGGTGGTCTGGTTGACCAGCAGGTCGAGCAGCTCACCGTCGTCGGTGCTGTACGAATCAGGGCGCGTGGAGAAGAGCGCCAGCGTGCCCACGGTCTGCTTCTCGGAGACCAGCGGCACGGAGATCGCGCAGGCGAACGTCGAGAGCCCCTCCGCCACGCCCGCGATCTCACCACCGACGTTGGTGGTCACCTTCTCTTCCGGCAGCACCACCCCGGCAGCCTTGCGGTGCGCCGACAGCACGGAGTCCTTCACGTGCAGCAACGCGCTCTCGTTCATCGCGGTGGTGCAGCGAATGCGCAGCGCGGCGGTCTGACCGTCACTCGCTTCGATCAGCACCGCGCTGGCGTCGTGAGGCAACACGCGGCCGACCGTGGCCAGCAGGCGATCGACGATGGCATCCAGCGAGGGCGCGTCTTTCGCGCTCTGCCGGCTCACCTCGTACATCACGTTCAACGCCTCGACGCGCTTGTGGAGAGACTCGAGCAGGCGCTCCTTCTCTTTGCGCAGCTGGGCGACGGCCAGGGCGTTGCGCACCGTCATGGTGAGATCGTTGATGTCCCACGGCTTGGTGACGTAGCGGAACACCTGCCCCTCGTTGATCGCGGAGATCAGATCGTTGGGGTTCGTGTACGCGGTGAGCAGGATCGTGGTGACCCCGATGCCTTCCTTCCGCGCTTCACGCACGAGCTCGATGCCCGTCATGTCGGGCATCTTCTGATCGGTGATCAACAGATCGACGGGCCGGCTGCGCAGGATCTCCAGCGCTTCAGGCCCTGACTTCGCGGTGACCACGAGCGCGAGCCGGTCGAACATGCGGCAAAGCACGTCGAGCACGTTGGGCTCGTCATCGACGCACAGAATGGTTGGCTTCACGGTCACGGGGGGAACTGCAGTGTAGGCCGCCTCAGCCCCGGGTCGAAAAACCTACATTGCCTACCTGCCCTGACTACTTCGTCGATCAATGAAGCGTGCTTGCCCGCTTCACTTCTTGTCCTGCGGCTTGCCCGCGGCGTCGATCTTCTCGATTGCTGATCGACATGCGCACGAGCTCACGGAGCACCCGGTTGCGCTTGATGTTGCCGAGGATCTCCTTGAGGTCCTCGTACACCGTCGGATCGTTGATCACCGCGCCGAGCGTGCCTTCGCCCGCATTCACCCGCGAGGTGATCTTCTTCACGTCAGCCACTGCCGAGGCGAGATCACCCAGCAGCGACTTCGCGTCGCCGTAAACCAGTTGGTAGACCGCGCCGTCCTTGGTGGTCTTGGCGTCGTGAATGAGCTTCGCCAGCTCGTCCGCCGCCTCACCGAGGTCGGTCACCGCCATGGCGACCTTCTTGTCGTAGATGAGCGCGTGCAGTGAGCCCTCGCCGTTCTTCACGTCGGCCAGCAGCACGTCGACCTTGGCCACGGCGCTGTCGAGCCGCACGGCCACCGCCGAAGCGCTGGTGAGCAAGCCTTTGAGATCGTCGCTCGCCTTCTTGTCGTAGATGAGGGTGTGGGCCACGCCCTTGCCGCCTTCGATCTCCGCCGCGATGTTGCGCGCCGAGCGGATGAACTGGAGCACGTCGTTCTGGATCTCGGGCGTGGTGTACGACTGCACGCCGGAGCGCAGGTCGCGCGTGATGCCCACCGCGTTGTCGATCACCTCGCCGGTGGCTTTCAGCAGTGACGAGATGTCGCCCGAGGTGCCGGTGGGCAACTCGCCGTGGTTGGGCACCACGTCCTTTTCAGGAGAGCCCAGGGAGATGTCGACCGCCTTGTCGCCCAACACGCCACGGCCCGTCACGCGCGCGATCGAGTCGGCGCGCAGGCGCTCCTGAAAGCGGTTGCTGATCTCCATGGTGACGATGATGCGTTTGTCACCGAGGTCGGGCGCGAAGCTGATCTTCGAGACCTTGCCCAC
>JANODF010000307.1:0-7968 GCA_031412555.1 Archangium sp.
CGGCTTCAAGGCGATGAGCGGGCTGGGGACGGCCCTCTCGAGGGTGCTGGACTCGACGGCCTTCAAGGCGATGCGCGAGCAGCAGACGGTCGTGTCGAACATCTTCGACCAGGCCGTCTTCTGCTCACTCATCGCCTTGAAGCCCGGCGGGTCGAACAATTTCGACACGACCGTCTGCTGCTCGCGCATCGCCTTGAAGGCCGTCGAGTCCAGCACCCTCGAGAGGGCCGTCCCCTGCCCGCTCATCGCCTTGAAGCCGGGCGAGTCCAACAGCTTTGAGAGGGCCGTCTTCCCGGTCATTGCCCTGAAGGCCGGAGAGCCGAACACCTTCGGAAGGCCCGTTCCCCTTGGCGAGCCCTCCCTCAGTCCGTCGATGTACGCCTGCTCCCCTTTGGGACCGAGCTTCAGGCTCCGTAGTTGAATGAGTGCCTTCTGGTACGAAATGCCCGCAATGGTTGCGAGCGCCCTTGCGCGAGTCTTTTGAGACACGATCTGCCTACCCTTCAAATGACCAGATCGGCCTGCACTCCGACCAAGTCACGAGGGACCGGCCGAAACCAACGCCACGTCGACTTCGTCGCCTCACAGGAGCCTGTGTTCTCCGCTCCGCCCGGTGCAGGCGGAATCGGAGCTTTTGAGAAGGACCGACGACGGGCCCTCCTCATTTATACACCGCGTGCAATCGATCGCAAACCGCTCTGGCACCGACTGGTCGCTGTGATCGCAGGCAGGCCCTCGATCCAGCAGCTCTCGGCCCCGTTGGGCGATGCTTCGCTCTCACCGAACAACTCCACCGACTCCGGCAGCGTCAAGCAGCTGCGAAAGGCAGTTGAAGAGCACGAACATGTGGCGAAACGCGTCTGTCGCCGAGCGAAAGGCCGCTTCCTCGAAGAAGCGGTTCACTCCGTTTGCATCGAAAGGAAGGCGCCGCGAGAAGCCGCGGCGTACGGGCCGACGAACCCTCTTCATCTGCTGATCAAAGCCTGCCCAGCAGCCCTCTGGTGGCTCCTTCTCGAAGTTCTGGATGTGCGACCAGACCATGAGCTGAGCATCCTCCCCGAGCGATTGCCCATTTGAGCTCTGCCAAGCTTGATCGCTCACCGGCACCCAGAAAATCGGGAACTCGAACCGAGTGATCCAACTCGAGGGAATTCCTCCCTCGCGAACGATCGCCCCGGTCCTGAAGTAGTTCCACACGGGTTCAGCGTTGAGCCGCAGCAACTCGTCTGTGTATTCCAGCGGCCTGCCGTCGGGTGAGGGAATGAAATCCTCGTCTGCCCAGACCTCGCAGTCTTCCTGCAGTTCGATCTCGAGGACCACCGGAAAGACGATCGCGCTGGGATCGCGCGGAAGCGTGCCGCTCGTGAACTCCTGCAGAACGAGTTCGCGCGCCGCTGCTCCGAACGACGCTGTGGCCCCAAAGTAGCCCATCAAGTCGCCCACGTAGATGCCGGCCGAGATTTCTGGCGCTGGTTCGGCGCTCAGACGGAGTTCGTGCCGCTCACTCCCCGGGCGCAGACCGGTCGTGAGGATCGACCGCAAGCTGCCGGAGGTCGTGCCGTGCTTCACACGCGTGCCACGTCGAAGAGTGAACACGCTCATTTGGCAGCCCTCACGTTCATGTGGTTAAGCGCAAGTCGGAGTCCGTTCTCTGGGTCGACCTCGTGACCCTTGCCCGAGCGCGCGAGTTGGGTCCGCGCCCGCTTCACGTCCTCGGCCAATTCGGGGTGGGCTTTGAGCTTGCCGAGCCGCATCGCCATGCGGCCCACGCCAGTTCTGCCAAGCGCCTCGAGGCTTCGGCGCCGATCGCTCAGCGGTACGGTGGGATCGTCGGCAATCTGGAAAAGGGACTCGGTGAGAATCGCGAGCTCACGTTTCTCGGTCGGATCGCCGTTGAGGAATTTCTCGGGCAGGGTGTGACGCCAGAGCCACGTGGGCCACGTCCCTGCTTCGAGAAGAGTTCGACCGAGCCTCCCCATCAGTCGCGCCCCTTCGTCCTGCCCCCAACCAAAGAAGAGCCGGTTCCCCTCCTCGCTCGCCCCTTTGACCAGTTCAGAGATGAACGAGGGCTCCGCCTTGATGCGGCTGCACAGCAACTCGATGAGTTCCTCGCGCTTCCCCTGCGCCTTCAGGATCTGCAGACCGCGCACGAAGTACGTCTGCCAGTCTTTCCCGCGGCCCGCGAAAGCCAGCGCCAGCGCGTCGTTGAGCACCGGCGGCCCTGGGCGCCTGTCCCGCACTGACATCATCGCGAACCAGAAGATCCGGTGGTCGCTCAACAAGCGCTCTGCGGTCAGCGTCGCGACGCGCGAAGCTTCATGCTCGAAGGTCGTCTTGAGTCCGATCCGGGAAACAGCGAGCGCCAACGCATTGGAGCTCGCCTCGTCACCCCATTGCTCTCGCGCCTCCATCGCAGAGAGAAGCTCGTAGGTGAGCGCCGGCATTCGCTCTCCGAAGGAGTACAGAACCTTCGAGGGGTGCCCGTTGCCTGCTTCGATCCAGGGAAGAAGCAGCCGAGACCACAGCACAGGAGTCGCTCTCGCTGGGGCCAGCAAGGTGACCACATCGAGTTCGGCGAGCACGGGGCTGTTGTCGCGATCAAGCAACGCGAACAACCCCGTGTACTCCGCCGAGCCATCTGGAAGAGCCATGAGAAGGCGAACGACAGCGCGCCCATCCCCGTAACGGAACTCGGCGCGCGGGAGTCGGTCACGCGCCTCGAGCCAGGCCACTGCAGCGAGTCTCAATCGCTCCGCGTCCTCCTTCGCCCATCGGACCAGCGCACCCGCCGCCTCACCGGCGTTCTCACTCGTCGCCAGCAATTCCTGAATTTCCTGATTCATCGGACACCACCAATCAGGCTCCGAACGTCGACGTGCCCGCCGCGCCTCTCGAACTCCGCGCGGTCGTAGCCGCCGACGTCGCACATCGCTTCGACCAGCCCGACCTCGGCCACGGGCCGGCTCAGACAATGCCCGCCGTCAGCTGCATGTTGGAACAGGCGGCCCTCGGGGTTCACCATCACGTAGGTGGCAGCAATCATCGCCTCCGACTCCTCCTGGACCCAGATGCCCTCGGCCTTCAACGACTGCTGCCGTTCCACGAACGCGTCGAACTCGTCGCGCGTGACCTCGAGTTCGGCGGCCTGCTCCTCATTCTCACCGACAACGCGGCGGAACTGGAGGAGCTTCACCTTCGCCGGGCGCAGTGACCGGTACATCCGACGCAGGTCCTGGTGAACGTTGAAACGCGTGACCACGGTGTTCACCTTCAAAACTTTGCCGGCGGAGTGAACCCGTCCCGCAAGCAGCTGAATGACCCGCAGGTACGAGCCGCCTGTCGCGGCCGTCACTCGACCGAGTGCCTTGTTCACTTCGTCGGAGTCAGAATCGACCGACAGCGCGACCGCGTCGCAGAGCGCGATCACCTTGTCGGTGAGTTTCTTCCCGTTGGTGACGATGCTGGTGGCCAGGCCCAAGCTGCGGGCGTGTTCGAGCAGTTCGACGAGCTCGGGCAGGAGGGTCGGCTCGCCGCCGGAGAAGTTCACGCGGTGAACTCCTGCCGCGCTGACTTCCTCGATGATGCGCCACCAATCGGTCTTCGGCGGCGGGCGCGCGATTTCGGGGAACTGTCCGAAGCAGTATTTGCAGTGGAGGTTGCAGACGGAGGTGACGTGGAGGTTGACGACTTCAGGCACGAGGGTGCTGCGCATATGGAGCGTCCAGTTGGTTCCGATGGGGGCTGGCTCTCCGAGGCGTCGAACAGTCGAGATCAGACCACAGGCCGTGGAACCGGAGCGGCTCCCAGGTGCTGGACTCGTTCTGTTCGCCCTTCGCGTATCAACAGCCCGCGGAGAACCTGTGCCCGACATCGCTGCGGCTGACTGGGCCGCCCCGCTGGAAAGCAGCCTCGCGGCCACCTGTTTCCACTTGAGCCAGTCAACAATGCCGTCGGGGCGCGGATGAAGTCAAGGCGCTGGCCACGACTTCAATCACCCGGAGTTGTCGACCGCGTGACTCGTCGGTCGACGGGAATGTCGGTCCCCCTCCGTACAATGGGCGCCATGTTCGGAGACATTCTGAAGGTTTCGATGGGCCTCTATTCTCACTACGGCGTCGACTACGGAAATGACGAGGTGCTCGAGCTCTCGGGCGATCGCGCAAAGGAGATCAGTTCGGCGAAGGTGAGGGTCTCCTCTCGCGCAACGTTCGCGCACGGCGGCATCGTCGAGGTCGTCTGCAGTCCGACGCAGCAGCAGCTTGAGGGCTTCATGACGCGCGCATTTCAGCTGCTCGGCGAGCCCGGATACAACCTGATTGGGCGCAACTGCGAGCACGTCGCACGCTACGTCGCGACAGGGAATTGGACGTCAACGCAAGTGGCGACCGCGGGGTGGATCGCCTTCGGGGCGTTCTTGCTGACTCGCGACTGGTCCGATGACGAGGATTCCGCGGCGAGCTGAGCGGCTCGATTCCGGCGATTCGCCGCACGCACGTTCAGCGAAACCGCTCCAACCCATCCCACGCCGAGGAGAGGTCACGCTTGCGCGTCCTTGGGTCGACGAGCCCGACCTCCTCGAGCGTGTTCTCCATGCGGCCGAAGTTGCACGGCGCGCAAGTGACCACCAGGTTGTCGATGTTGTTGGTGCCGCCTCTCGTGTGCGGCAGCAGGTGGTCGTACTGAGCCCACATCGCCTGAAGGGCCGCGTGCTGGGAGAGGTTGGTGCGGCCCCACGGCAGCGCGTCGGGGTAAGCCTTCTGCATGCGCACGCGGATCTCCTTTCGGATGACGGGTATCCCGCAGAACCTGCAGTGGTAGCCGTCGCGCCTATGCAGCTCGAGCATCTCAGCCGAAGTCGGCATCCGAGCCTTCGTGCGCTGGGCCGCGGGAACAGCGACCGGCGCGACGGCGACAGCGCGGAGATTCACGTGTGGGCTGTTCTTCCCCCACAGCGACTCAACCCACTCGCGAATAGCCGAGGTGTTGCAGCTCGCGATGAGCTCGGCTGCCAGGTTTCTGTCGCCACTCGCGTGCGCATCGACCGCTCGCGACAACGTGGCGGCCGCCGTGGCGAGCTCAGGGATCGGGTCCCGCAAGCACCTCCGCAGGGGGCTCACTACTCCGACGCTCTCCATCGCGCTCTACCCCGTGAAGGGACAGCCTGCAGTGGCGCTGAGGCGCTCGCGAATGCGCTTAACCTCGTTCGCGATCGATTGAGTCAGGCGCTGTTCAAGGCCGCGCACATCACCGGAGAGGAGCAGCCCGACTTCGGCGACCATCAGATCAATGAGGTGCTCAGCGAACAAGGCCATGGTTGCGTTCTCAAACTGATTGGAAAGTCGATTCATCGCTTCAAACTTCTCAAGAAGCTCATCGACCGAGCCCCGCCATGCCCAGTGTTCATCGCGAAGGTCCACTCGCCCGGTCTCTGCATCATACCGTGCGGCGCCGTGCGAAAAGGCATTGCGGATCTTGTGCGCCTGCGGATCGAGCATGCAACTCAGGATCGGCGGCCGATGAGCCACAAGGGCGCTGACGAGCTTCCCAAAGGTCCGCTTCTTTTCTTGAAGGATCGGAGTTGCCCGGCGCGTGGATTCTGCTCGGACCAGGCACTCCACGGTTTGCTCGTACCGAGTGAGCGCGTCGGGAGCCAAGGTCTTGATCAAGCTCCATCGAGCCTCACCTTCAGCTTCACAGGCATCTCGCAGGTGTCTTTGCACAACAGCCGCTCGAGTCGAGTCCGCGCTCACCGGCGTAAGGCCCAAGGCTGCGCGAGGGAGTTTGGCCTCGACCAGTCGCAGATACGCAAGCGAAGGCGTGGCGTTCACATTGAGAAGCGCAGCGGGTTGGCTTTTGAACCACCGCAGAACTCGCTTCCTCGCCCGGCCCGACTTGGCCGCACGGTCCAGAATGCCCGCGAACGGAACGAAGCCCTGCCGGATGCTTGCCCAGTCTGCCGTCTTGCCGAACGCTTCGATGCTTCTTGAGAACTCCTTCAGGTCGTGGCTGGGCCTGAGTGCATCGATGCCGCCGAGGAAGATGCGCTTCCAGTTTGGAACCAGCAGCGCGGCGACGCTCGGGAATCGCGCCTCGATTATGTGTCCAAGGTGGCGGCTCATCCTCTGGGCCTGACGATGACTGAGCTGACAGCTGACGAATACGCAAATCGCGGTACAGGAACCAGCGAGCGCTCGTTAGCCCCGGCTCCGATGGTACGTGGCCGGCCTCGCCTCGGCACCCGCGCGCTGCGTCGGTGACCCGAAGAGACCGTTCGCCGATGACCCGCGTGCTGCATCTTCTTCAACTCGCGATAGGCCTCGGAGCGACTGATGCCGAGGAGCGCGGCGACAGCGGGGGCGTCGAGGAGGGGTTTCATGGGCGAGGTGTGCACGGCGAGCTCGGAGCCGGCAACCCTCTGTGACGACGTTGGGCCGCGACGCACGTCACTCTGTTGGCCCTCCTCGTCGGAGAGTCGAGGGGGGCGCTCGCACCGAACTGTTCCAGGCCCCCGGAGCCACTGACTTCCGAGAAGGTTCGATTCTCGGAGCAGCGCGATTGTAATGTCAGGAGGTGACCGCGGACGGGCGCGAACGGCTGGCATGGGCTCTCGGCATCGCCGTCTTCTTCGCCGTCTACCTTCCGCTCGAGCACTTGATCCCAGAGGCTCACTGTGCCGACGGCTGGGAGTCTCCGTCGATCGGAAGCCGCGGCGCCTGCTCGCATCACGGAGGCGTCGTTCGCTACGGGGGGTGGCGTCTGCTCGCATGGATCACCGGCGGCGCCGTCGCCTTCTTCGTCGGGCGCCTACCTCTCCCAACGCCACCACCGGCTGAGCCGTCGGTCGAACGAGCTCGTCCGTCGCGCGATCGCCGAGAAGAAGCGCCTCGCGTTCTTCTATCGCACGAAAGGACAGCAGGATTTCACGGAGCGCGTGATCAGGCCCGAGGCGATCACGTTCGAAGGCTATCGCTCCGCGATGTGCGTCACAGGCTTCTGCGAACTCAAGAGAGAGAAGCGGACCTTCATGGTCTCTCGCATGTCGAGGGCTCGGGTTCTGGACTCCTAGTCGTCCATCGCCACCGCCAAAGCAAGCTGTGACCCGCGCAGTGCGCTCCCAGCAGCACGACCCACGCGCTGCCACACCCTCCACAGCGCTGCGAGTAGCGGTTCCTCGAGGTGCACCACCGTCTGCCAGGCGAGGTCGGACGCGACGTTCTGAGCTATTTGCAGATGCTCGCGAAGAACGCCTTGAGATCCCCCGCCCCGACCGCCCGCAGATGTCGCCTTCGCTCGCCAGGCACCACCTCGATCACGAACTGCTTCTCCTGCAGCGCCACCTGAAGGGGGCCCTTGTGGTCTGGACAAAAGTAGCGGCCATGGAGGAGGTACCAACCATCGGGCGTCTCGTCGTTCTCGATGTATTCCATCTCTAGGCAGTCCCGCATCTGACACGCCATCTGCATTCGTTCCATGGCCGAACCCTAGTCCCCGGAGATGGTGCGTAGACGCTCCACCGCGCTTCTCATCCGAGAAGTGGAAGTTCTCGGCCTCAGCCGACGGCCACACCATTGGAGGCGGGTACCAGCTCTCGCTGAGTCCTGTGCGCAAAGGGCTGCGCCGGTTTCGGCGCCAGAAATCCCCACCCCTCCCTGGGTATAAGTCTCCGTAGCAACCCCGTCTCGCTGCCCCGCCGATCACCGCGAGGCCCTGCTCGACGTCTCCCCACCCCACCAACCATCAACGCGCTGACCGCGCAGAGGCACAGCCATGGCCAACAACTTCCTTCAATTCGCGTTGAGCTTTCCGTTGAAGACCCGCGCCGAACAGGACTGGTGCACGAAGACGATGAACACCCTCACCGACCTCCTCGAGTGCAGCGCCGAGGGTGACCCTGTTGAGACGAAGCAACTCGCGAAGGAACTCGGCGCCCTCGGGCACGTCGTTCTCTCAGAGGGCTACAACTTCGTG
>JANODF010000308.1:0-14745 GCA_031412555.1 Archangium sp.
CAACGCGGTGATGCACTCTTTTTGCGCGGCACCGACATCACCCAGCGCCTGGCAGAGCAGCGGCAGTTCGCGCGCTCCCACCAGCTGCTCGACGAAGCCTTCGAGCTGGCCGAGCTGGCGGTGATCGAACGCGATCTGGTCGACGGCACCGCCCACCTCACCTCGCGCCTGCGTGAGCTGCTGCAGCTCGATGGAGAGACCGGGCTCACCGCGACCACGCTCGATCAGTTCATCGTGGCCGACGATCTGCCGCGCTACCGCGAGTACCTCACGACCCTGCGTCCGAAGGAGCCGCCTCCCGCGCTCCAGCTGCGTCTTCGCACCACGAAGGCCGAGCTGCGTGACGTCAGGTTGTGGGCGCGGCGCAGCGAGAACGAAGACGGCCGCACCTCGCGTGAGCTGGTGGTCGTTCAAGACGTCACCCAACAGAGCCTCGTGCAGGCCAAGCTCCGCCTCGCCGAACGACTCACCAGCCTGGGCACCATGGCCGCCGGCGTGGCGCACGAGATCAACAACCCGCTCGCGTTCGTGCTGGCGAACTTGAACGTGGTGAAGGGCGAGCTGGAGAAGATGCCCCCCGCGCCGGGCATCGACATGGTCGACCTGCGCGACGCGGTGAACGAGGCGATCGAAGGCGGCGAGCGGGTCAGACAGATCGTCTTGAGCCTCAAGCCCTTCGCGCGGATCGACGAACACCAGCGCGGGCTCTGCGATGTCAGCCGCATCGTCGAGGCTTCGCTCAACATGGCCCGAAACGAGCTGCGCCATCGAGCCCAGCTGGTCAAAGAGCTCGCCCCCGTCGGCCCCGTCTTCGCCAACGAAGCGCGCCTGGGCCAGGTCTTCTTGAACCTGATGCTCAACGCGGCGCAGGCCATGCCCGATGGGCGGGCCGGGGAAAACACGGTGACCATCACCACCCGCGCAGAAGGCGAACAGGTGGTCGTCTCGGTGAGCGACACCGGCAGCGGCATCGCGCCCGAGGTGTTGCCCCGCATCTTCGACCCCTTCTTTTCCACCAAGCGCATCGGCGAAGGCACGGGCCTGGGGCTCTTCATCAGCCAGGGCATCGTGAAAGACGCGGGCGGGGTCATCTCGGTCAAGAGCAAGCTCGGCGTAGGCACCACCTTCGAGGTGCGTTTGCCCCTGGCGCACGGTTCGTACAGCGGCACCTCACCTTCGCCCGTTCCGGCCCGGCAACGCGCCCGCGTGCTGGTGATCGACGACGAACCTTCGATTCTGCGTTCGCTCCAGCGCCTGTTGGGCAAGGCCCACGACCTCACGGTGGCCAACAGCGGCAAAGAAGCGCTCTCGTTGCTGGCCGCGGGCCTCGACTACGACCTGGTGCTCTGCGACCTGATGATGCCCGAGGTCTCCGGAATGGACGTGTGGGAGCAGCTCGACCCGGCCCTGCGGCCCAGCGTGGTCTTCATGACCGGCGGCACCTTCACCGAACGCGCCGAACAGTTCTTGAACGACGTCAAACCGCCGGTGCTGGAGAAGCCGTTCACGGCCACCACCCTGGAAGGGCTGCTGAAACGCGCGCAATCGCGTTGACCGTTCGGGTGGGCCGCCTCGCTTGCGACTCGTTCGTGATCAGCAGGGAGCCAGCCGCAGCCTTGCCGCCCGCTTCGCACACCCGCGAGGTCACTCGGGGTCGTCCCCCAGCAGCAGGCCGACCTGCAATTCGATGGCCTCGAATGGCTCAGCGCGAACGGACTGCCCGCGATCGGCCACGAGCACGTTCAGGTAGCCCTGCGGCTCGTGACGGAAGACGTTGAGCGTTCCACTCTCGGGATCGAGCAGCCAGTAATGCGGCACGCCAGACTCGTGGTACCGCCGCAGCTTTCGAATCGTGTCGTTGTGGCGGTTCGAGTCTGAGAGCACCTCGCAGATCCAGTCGGGGCGCAGCAGCACTGGCCTGCCAGTGGGAGGCTCAGGAGCACGCTCGCGTCGCCACCCCGCGACATCGGGTCGGTAGCCATTGGCGCCGAGTTGGAGGTCGACTTCAGACGCAATCCACCAGCCGCCCGACCCAGGACCTCCGCCGCCGGGCTTGCGATGGAAGACCGGGCGAAGGGTCGCGAGCACCGCTCCTTGCGACAACCCATGAGGCATGTCGGGGAGCGCTTTCTCGATGAAGTCTCCGTCGATGAGTTCGAGGCGCCGCTCCGACGGCTGCTCGAGCCACTCCTCAATCGTGTGTGGGCGACCGCGCTCTGTCATGGGGTCAAACGCTAACCCGACTCCACTGTGCCTCGCCTCTCCACCGCGCGTGTTCGCCATTCACCCCTGCTATCAGCCGGGGCTGACATGCCCGGAGGCCCCTGACTTCACGGGGTGCAAGACCAGATGAGGAGGAGCCGGGCCCGCGTCGTCTTGATGACCGGTGCACGTTCACGGACCGCGCAGAACAATTCCTCCACGACGTCAACCCGCCCGGTGCTGGAGAAGCCGTTCACCGCCTCCCCCCTGGAAGGGATGCTCAAACGCGCGCAATCGCGTTGACCGTTCGGGTGGTCCGCCTTACTTGCGTCAGGCATGTTGTCTGAAGGCCGGCTTCCGCTCACGACTGGTTCCGCTTCCGTGAGCGGAGGTCAGGCCATGGCGACCCTCCGGGAGAGTCTGGCGCCGGGGAAGACCGTGCGCACGGTGGGGCTCACCGGGGCCGCGCGGGCCTGGGTGTTGGCGCGGCTCTCGCGCACGCTCGATGCGCCCCTCGTCTGCGTCACCGCCGACGACGACACGGCCGACGCGCTGGCCAGCGATCTGGCGTTCTTCCTGGGGGGCGAAGGCACCAAGCTCGCGCCGACGGTGGTGCGCCTGCCCAGCGACGAAGTGCTCCCGTGGGACGAGCTGGTGCCCGATGCCGGTGTGGTGGCGGATCGGCTGGGCGCGCTCTTTCATCTGGCCCACGGGGTGAAGTTTCCCGCGCTGGTGCTCTCGGTGCGTTCCTTGTGCCGCAAGGTCATCCCGCTCGAGGTGATGCGGAAGTTGTCCGAGGTGGTGAAGGTCGAGCAGGAGCACGGCCGCGACGTGCTCGGCCACAAGCTGGCCGCGATGGGCTACCGCAACTCGCCGCTGGTGGAAGATCCCGGCACCTTCTCGCTGCGCGGCGACATTCTCGACGTCTTCCCTGCGCTGCATGAAGCGCCGGTACGCCTGGAGTTCTTCGGCGACACCGTGGAGTCGATGCGCAGCTTCGACCCGGGCACCCAGCGCACCATCGAGTCGATCAAAGAGCTCACCTTGTTGCCCGCGCGCGAGCTGTTCTTCTCCGACGAGACGCGGCGCCAGGCCGAAGCCTCGATTCGGGAAGCGGCGGAGCACCAGCACGTGCCTTCCTCTCGAGTGCGCGAACGGCTCGAGCAGATCCGTGAAGGCATCGGCGCGGGTGGCCTCGAGGGGCTCTTGCCCGGCTTCTTCGAAGGCGGCATGACGCCGATCTTCAGCTACTTGAAGCAGTGGCACCCCTCGCCGGTCTTCTGGCTCGACGAACCCAACGCGCAGGAACGCGCGCGCAGCGAACTGACCACCGACATCGAGCGCAGCTACGCCGACGCGGTGCAGCGGCAGGAGCTCACCCTCGCTCCGCCTTCGCACTTTCTGTCTGAAGAAGAGCTGCACGCCGAGCTGAAGCACTTTCGGGTCGCTTCAGGGGGCGGGCTCTCGCTCGACGCGGGCGATGCGCCGGTGAACTTCTCCTTCACCGGTACGCGTGAGCTGCGGGAAGCCATTCGCGCGCACCATGGAGAAGAAGGCGCGCTGGAGCCGTTGATCGAGCGCCTCAAGAGCTGGCGTGAAGAGGGGCACCAGGTGGTGGTGGCCTGCGGCACCATGGGCCAGGCCGACCGCCTCAAGCGGCTGCTGGTCGAACGCGGCATCAAGCCGAAGGTGCATGCCGAGCCCTTGCCCGAAGAGGTGCCGGCGAAGGGCCCGCATCTTTTTCCCGGTGAAGTGAGCCAGGGCTTCATCGACGGTGCGGCCGGGCTGGTGGTGTTGTCGGACGAAGACATCTTCGGTCAACGCGCGCGCCGGGCAGGCCGACGGCGTCGATCGGCCGCCGAAGGCTTCGCGGCCAGCTTCAAGGATCTCAAAGAAGGCGAGCTGTGCGTGCACGCCGACTTCGGGGTGTGCCGCTACGGCGGGCTGGTGACCATGCAGGTCAACCAGATCGCCGCCGACTTCCTGGTGTTGATCTTCGCCGGGAAGGACAAGGTCTATCTGCCGGTCAGCCGCATGCGGCTGGTCTCCAAGTTCACCGGCGGCGATCCCGAGAAGGTGGCCCTCGACAAGCTGGGCAGCAGCGCGTTCGAGCGGCGCAAGGCCCAGGTCAAGGAGCAGCTGCTCAAGATGGCGGCCGAGCTGCTGCAGCTCTACGCCGAACGCAAGGCGCACCCGGGCTTCGCTTTCCACCCGCCCGATCGCTACTTCCGCCAGTTCGAAGCCGACTTCGAGTTCGAAGAGACGGTCGATCAGCAGAAGGCGATCGACGACGTGATCGCCGACATGCAGAAGCGCGAGCCGATGGATCGCCTGGTCTGCGGTGACGTCGGCTACGGCAAGACCGAAGTGGCGATGCGCGCGGTGTTCAAGGCGGTGCTCGATCGCAAGCAGGTCGCGTTGCTGGTGCCCACCACCCTGCTCGCCCATCAGCACTACACGAGCTTCAAGCGCCGCTTCGAGGGCTACCCGGTCACGGTCGACGTGATCTCTTCGATGCGCCGGCAAGGTGAAGTGCGCGAGACGTTGCAGAAAGCGCGGGAAGGCCGCGTCGACGTGCTGATCGGCACGCACAAGCTGCTCAACAGCGAAGTGGGCTTCAAGGATCTCGGCCTGCTGGTGATCGACGAAGAGCAGAAGTTCGGCGTGAAGCAGAAGGAGAACCTCAAGCGGCTCAAGACCACGGTCGACACGCTGACGCTGACGGCCACTCCGATTCCGCGCACGCTCAACATGGCGTTGTCGGGCATGAGAGATCTCTCGCTCATCACCACGCCCCCGGCCGATCGCCGCGCCATTCGCACCTTCGTCAACAAGTTCGACCCGGAGCAGATCAAAGAAGCCATCACCCGCGAGGTGCAGCGCGGCGGGCAGGTCTACTTCATTCACAACCGCGTTCAGTCCATCCGCTCGATGGAGAAGCTGGTGCGGGAGCTGGTGCCCCACGTGACGCTGGTCGTTGCGCACGGGCAGATGGCCGAAGGTGAGCTCGAGAAGGCGATGCTCGAGTTCGTGGAGAAACGCGCCCAGGTGCTGCTGGCCACCAGCATCGTGGAGAGCGGCATCGACATCAGCTCGGCCAACACGATGATCGTCAACCGGGCCGATCAGTTCGGGCTCTCCCAGCTCTATCAATTGAGGGGCCGCGTCGGCCGCAGCAAGGAGCGCGCGTACGCGTACCTGCTGGTGCCGCACGGGCGCACCATCACCAAGGATGCAGAGAAACGCCTCGAGGTGCTGCAGGCGTTCACCGAGCTGGGCGCGGGCTTCAACATCGCCAGCCACGATCTCGAGATCCGCGGCGCGGGCAGCCTGCTGGGCAAGGAGCAGTCAGGCAGCATCGAGGCGGTCGGCTTCGAGCTGTACGCGCAGCTGCTGGAAGACGCGATCGCCGAGGTGCGGGGTGAGCCGACCAAGGCGCAGATCGAGCCCGACGTGAACCTGCCGCTCGCCGCGTTCCTGCCGGAGTCGTACGTGCCCGACGTGCATCAGCGCCTGGTGCTCTACAAACGCTACAGCCAGGCGCAGTCGGCCGATGAGCTCGAGGATCTGCGCGTCGAGTGCGTGGATCGTTTCGGTGACGCGCCTGAAGAGCTCGACGCGCTTCAGGAAGTCATGATGCTCAAGATCGATCTGCGCAAGCTCGCCCTGCGCCAGCTGGATGGGGGGCCGGGGCGCCTGGTGGTCACGCTCGGTGGTGACGCTCGGCTCGATGGCGGCAAGCTGGCGAAGTTGGTGCAGAAGTCGAAGGGCCTCTATCGGCTCACGCCCGATCTCAAGCTGGTGGTGAAGCTCGACAGCTCGGTGACGAGTCATGACTTCGTTCCCGCCGCGCGGAAGGTGCTGCGGGATCTGCAGGGCTGCGCGCTCTTTTGACGCGCTGGCCTCGGGGTGGAATCCCTGACGCGTCATGCACTTGCCAATGAGTCGAGATGAATCCACCAGTGGCCCGGCACCCTTCGCCGGGCTGACTCAACTGCCCGTCATCACCCGAAAACCGGTACGGCCGACCAGTTGCACTGTGGATGGGCATGCTGAACGCCGCCCTCACCGCGTTGCTCCTCACCGCTGCACCGCCTCTGGTGACCGCGGAGGGCGTGACGCTCGACGAGGCCGGTCGCCAGCCGTGGTCGGCGCCGTTCATCGGTGTGCAGCTCGACGTGGGTGTGCCTGACGGCATCGGAGCGTCGTTGGTGGTGACCCCGGGCCGCTTCTTCCGGCTCTCGGTCGGAGGCCTGAGCAACGGCGTCGGGGCGGGCGTGCGGTTGGGTCTGACCCTGGTCGCCTTTCCTTCGTCGATCTTCCGCCCGATTCTCGGCGTCGACGGCGGCTACGTGTTCGGTGGCGAGGCCGCGTGGCTGCCTGAGCTCATCGAAGACGAAGCGGTGCGCGCGGCGATCTCCGGCGTGAACCTGGGCTTCGCGAACGCCCAGGTGGGCTTCGAGCTGGGCTCGAAGAACGTCGCCTTCACCCTGCGCGCTGGCATCTCGTACATCGACGCGGGTTTTGCCCCGCAACGCTTCTCGACGGGTGGCGCCAGCACGGTCACCTCGAGCGGCATCGGCATCAAAGGTTTCATTCCATCTGCCCGTCTGGGCTTCGTCTTCTTGTTCGGCTGAGCCGTCCCCCCCGCCTCCCGGCGCGTCCTTCCGCACCTCCCCTCCCCCCCGGTTCCGGAGGGACGCGCCCGGGCAGGCATTTTTCCCAAGAGGTCCTTCATGATCCGCTCGTCGCTCGTCTTCGCTGCTCTGGTGTTCGCCGGCTGCGCTGAAGACCCGTTCTTCCTCGAGGCGAAGTCGGTGGCGGTCTGCCAGCACCTGCCGGCACAGCGCTTCCAGGTGCCCAGTGAATTGCGCGAACAGTACGCGCGGCTGCCGCCTGCGATGCAGCAGGGCCTCGAGCTGCAGCGCACCTTCGACTTCGACGTCTCAGCCGATCTGCCTGCGGAGACCGCGGCGATGCTCGAGTCGCGGTTTGCGCTGACCTCGATCAGCATGAGCGTGGTGAACGAAGGGGATCACCTCGGCTTCATCGACGAGGCGCACCTGCAGCTGCAGCCGGGCGCCTCGAGTGGCCTGGAGCAGCGCGTGTTCGACTACGTGCGCACCGAAGCCGAACCGCGCGCGATCGCGTGGAATGGGAGCGCCTTCGACGTGGCCGCGTATCTCGAATCGGGAAACCTCAAGTACACCGTGTCGTTGGTCGGCTCGTTGCCGCCGGGTGACGTGCTGGTCGACATCGACGCGTGCGCCGAGGTGAAGGTGAAGCTCGACTATCTGTGATCGAGACTCGGGGAAGGGCCGAGGGCGGCGCGCAACCGCGCAGTCAGGCGCGCGTGGTCATCAGGTAGAGAGAAACGCCACCCGACGACGCGCGGCTCCGTGTGCCCGTCTTCGATGGACAGCAGCAACAGCCCCGCCCGCTGGTCGCAGACGAGTTCGGCGACGTGAAGACTCCGTGCGCGCTTCTTCCACGCCACGAACGTCCGCGAGAGATCGGCGTGCGCCCACGACGTGAAGCGCAGCAGTCGAAGGTCATACGAGACCACGAACCCGCTGAGGCGACACGCGCTGAGCCGCTCGTCCTTCAGTGAGCCGACGAGGCGAATCGCGCTTTGCGCTGGCGTCTCCTCGAGCTGCGCAGCGAAGGCCGACAGCAAATCGGTCTTGCTCTCCAGCAGGCGGTCGCCCGAGACCCCGAAGTCCTTCTCGAGCTGAGCGTTGATGGCCTGACTTGCGCGCGTGACGGAGTCGTCGATCAACGCGTTCGCCTGCACACCGTCCCACGCGCCGAGCACTTCGAACATGATCGCCAGCACCACGGCCGCGTTGACCTGGTCGACGGCCGCCTTGATTCGCTCGCGCTTCTCGTAAGCGAGGCTGGCGCCGAAGATGAGCAGCGCCTTGCGACCGTCGACGTCGAGGCGCGCGGCGATCGTTTCGAGTTCCTGTCGGTCTGCGTTCTGCGCGAAGCGTTCGGCTTCGTTGATGAGGGAGGCCAGCTCAGCGCCTGCGGGCCGATACTGCAGGTCGCGGTGCGTGCAGCCCGTGAGCAGCGCGAGCACGAAGAGGGTTCGGAACACGGCCTGACTCTACTGCCACTTTTTGTTTGCACCTGCGCGTGCGCCCCGATGTGGTGCCGGCATGCCCCGCTCGATCGGAGACGCCTCCTTCCCCGCCCGCATCCAGCTCGCGCTCGGCGCCTTGAAGATCCTGGCGACCGAACCCGCCAACGAGGTGCAGGCCACCACGCTCAACGCCTCGCTCGACGCGAAGCGATACAAAGCGCTGGTTCGGGAACTTCGTTCGAGTGACGAGGGCAACCAGCTGCTCGACCAGCGGCCGTCGCTGCAGGGGCCCGAAGTACCCCTCGAAGAACTCGAAGCCTTGCCCGAGGGTTCCCTGGGGCACGAGTTCGCTCACTACTTCAAGCGCAATGGCATCAAGCCGTTTTACTCGGCGCTCCCCATCGGGAGCGATTTCGAATTCATCGGCAAGCGCTACCGCGAGACGCACGATCTCCTGCACGTGCTGACCGGCTACGCGACCGACGTCGCCGGCGAGATGGAGCTGCAAGCCTTCGTGCTCGGCAACCTGCGGCTGCAGTCGACCGCGTTCATCCTGGCCCTCACGGTACCGGGCATGCTGAAGGACGGCCCGCTCGAGTTCGCCGGCTACCTGAAGCGGCTGCGCCGCGCCTTCAGCCGGGGCCGCAAGACGCGTGAGCTGCTCTCGGTGCCGTACGAACGATTCTGGTCTGAGCCCGTGACGAAGCTGGTCGAGCAACTGGGGATCGCAGCGGCCTGATTGCCGTGTGGTCGGGCTGAAACCACACGGCAAGCAGCGCGTCGCAGCACGGTTACGGAGCGGGCTGCACCACGGTGGTGCTCTGGAGGTTGACGGCCGACTGGGCCAACAACCTGCCGTTGATCGACGAACCGGTGTTCATGGTGATCGCCGTCTGCGACAGCACCACACCCTCGAAGTGAACCGTCGTGCCGAAGTTGGCCGCGCCGGAGACCTGCCAGAAGATGTTCTTGGGCAGCGCTCCGCCGGCGAGCGTGATGTTCACGCCGTTGGCGACCATGAGGTTCTGCGCGATCTGGAAGATCCAGACGTCAGTGGCGCTGCCAGTGAGGGTGATGTCGGTGGGGATGAGCAGGCCCGTGCCCCATTGGTAGACGCCCGAAGCGAGCGTCATGCCGCCGATGTCGCCCGCGCCCAGGCCCGTGACGTCGGCCGCGCGGCCCGCTGCGTCGGTGAAACCGGTCAACATGTCGGCGACCGCGGTGGTCAGGTTGTCAGGCGTCGGCGGATCGAAGTTGGCCGCGTACACCAGCCCCGTCACCTGGGGCGAGGTCGTCGACACCGTCGGCGGTGCAGCGAGGTTGAACCCGGTGATGGAGGTCGCGGCCGCAGGGCTGACGGCGATGTTCCCCGTGACGACCGAGGCGGGTACCGACGAGATGCCGGTCTTGGCGAGGATCACGTAGTTGATCGACGAGCCGAGATTGACCGGCAGCGCGCGGGGATAACCGGTGGTGAAGGTCCACGTGTGGTTCGACGCGAGGGGCACTCCGGCCGCGCTCGAGGCGAGCGTGGTGATGGTCGCCGTGAAGAGCGTGCTGGCCGGCAACAACGAGGTCGGTTGGTACTGAGCACGCGAGTTGGCGTAGCTCACCGTGCCCGGAACGACGACCGAGGCACCGCGGGTCAAGGTGAAGCTGCTCGTGGTGATCGTCGAGGCGTTCATCGGCTCACTGAAGGTCGCGCTGGGCACCTCGCCGACCGAGACTCGCGTCGCGGTGTGCAGGGGCGTGTTCGAGACGACGGAGGGCCCGTTGACGACCCCACCACCACCACCGCCGGTTGCTCCACCACCACCACCGATGGCGCCTCCACCGCCGCCGGTCGCAGCACCGCCGCCGCCGCCGGTCGCACCACCACCGCTACCGCCGGTTGCAGCACCGCCACCACCACCCGCGGAACCACCGCCAGTGGCCCCACCGCCCGAGCCGCCGCCGGTCGCGCTCCCGCCGCCCATCCCGCCGGGACCCGCATCAGGGAACGGACTGCCCGCCGTGCACGCGCCGTTCACACAGGTGAACTGAGGGTCACAGTCAAAGACGTCGACGCACTCGGGCGCACAGCCCGCGAGGAAGAAGGGGACGAAGATCGATGCGCTCAACACAAACACCTTCAGGACGGGCTCTCTCAATGTGGCTCCTCGATGGGGAAGACCACTCCCATCAGCAACTCTCGCGCCGCGACCAAATCGCCTGAATGCAAGCGCTTGCGAAACGCGCTCCATCACTCTGACCGAGCACTCTTCAAACCGAAGGAGGCGAAACGGTCGAGGCACGATCGCGCGCGACGTACCGGGAGACCACCTCGAGGATTTGATCCCTCGTGAAGGGTTTGTCGATCTTCAGGTTGGGAGTTCGCGCGAGGAACGCCTGGGCCGCGTCGGAGAACGCCCCGCCGGTGAGAAAGACGACCCGATCTGCCAGTTCTGGGTGCTGGCCAGCGATGCGCTCGAACACCGCAGGCCCCGCCAGGTCGGGCATCATCAGGTCGCAGAAGATCACGTCGAAATCGCGGTCCGTCGACAACCGCTGCAGGGCGCTCCTGCCGCTGCTCTCCAACTCGACGTCGTGGTGTGGCTTGAGCAAGCGCCGCAGGGTCTTGCCCAACATCACCTCGTCATCGATCACCAGCACGCGCCCTCGAGGGCCTGCCCGCTTCGGCGCGGCCGGTTCGGGCGTCGCGATGAGAGGTTCAGTGGACGACCGAAGAGAGACCCTGAAGGTCGTGCCCACTCCCAATTCACTGACGACGTGAATCTCACCTCCGTGCGACGAGACGATCTTCTGGCAGATCGACAGCCCCAGCCCGGTGCCCGCCCCGCGCGGCTTGGTGGTGAAGAACGGGCTGAAGAGCTGACGCTGCACTTCGGCCGACATGCCCGCGCCCGAGTCGCGCACCTCGATGACGACGCCCCCCGCCGCGTCAGTCGTGGCCACCAGCCGAATCTCGTTCTGCTCAGCGGCCCCTTCCCCGATGGCGTGGGCCGCGTTGACGAGCAGGTTGAGGAACACCTGAGAGAGGTGCGACTCGTTGCCTTCGACGATCAGCCGCGTGGCCGAATAGTCCTTCACCAGGCGCGCGCGATGACGGACCTCGTTCCACGCCAGCTTGACGGTCGTGTCCAGCATGCGCTGAACGTCGACCGGGCCCCGCGCGCCGTCTTCCGACCGGGAGAACAGCTTCAGGTCTCGAACGATGGTCTTGACCCGCTCGGTGCCTTCGAGCGCATCTTTGATCGCCACCGCGCTCTCCTCGAAAGCCCCGTCATCTTCGGGCCACTTCGACCTCAGGTTGCCCAGCTCTTCCCCCACGAAGCCGAGGTTGGCGATCACGAAGGACAGCGGGTTGTTGATCTCGTGGGCGACGCCGGCCGCGAGCATGCCGATGGTGGCCATGCGGTTGGCCACGTGAAGTCGGGCCTCCAGCCGTTTGCGCTCGGTGATGTCGTGGGCGGCCTCGAGCGTCGCGTGCGCCCCGTCGAAGTACAGGCCCTGCGGGGTGACCTCGATGACCACCACGCTGCCGTTGCGATGGCTGAGCCGGGCCTCGTACTGCGCTGCACGCTGACCGATGGGGATGGCGTTTCGGAGCCTCGCTTCCATCGACGGCCGATCCTCCGGCACCACGAACTCGATCAGGTCGCGGCCCACCAGCTCCTGGCGCTCGTAGCCCAGGGCGCGCACCACATCTTCGTTCACGTAGACGATGTGACCGCCCCGGTGAACCCAGACCTGATCTGGCAGCTGCTCGATCAGCGTTCGGAAGTTCTCCGCGGAACGCCGCAAGGCCTCCTGGGCCAGTTTGAGCAGCACCGGCCCGGTCGCGTCGGTGATCGAATCGACCTGACCCGAGACGAGCGCGGCGAACGCGGCACGCGACTCGGCGAGCTGACTGCGCAGACGCTCCATCGCACCGTTGCGCGGTCGCGCTCGCACGCGCGCCACCTTCTTCATTCCGGCACCGCCGGAAGGCCGAGCGCACGAAGCACCAGGGCGCGGTCGCTCAGGTTGCCGAAGATGCGGCAAGCAGGCGCAGGCAAGCGTTTGTGGAGCATGGGGGTGACGAGCACGGCGTCAGACAAGGCGCGGTCGGGGTGTCGCAGCACGTCGATGATCTCCAGTTCGTACCGATCGGCGACGGCACCGGCGAGCAGCGCCGTCAGGTTGGCCAACGCAGTCGCGGAATTGGGCGAGGCACCCGCGACGTAGAGGCGCAGCACGAGCCTGGGCCCCGGCCGTTTCGTGCGCCGCGGGCGCGCGGAGGGAGGCTCCCGTCGAGAAGGCGTCACGACGGCCGCTTCCGGGAGGAAGGCGACTCTGCATCGCCGCGCCGCAGCCGGCGTTCGTCAGCACCTCGGTCCTGAACTTCGGCGGCCGCCTTGGTGGCATCCGCGGAGAACTCGAGCACGGCGGCCTCGCGCCCGGCGAGCTCATGCCGCAACGTCGCGATGTGCGCGTTCGTCTCGGCCACGGCCAACTTCGCTTCGCGGCCCTTGCGCTCGGCGTCGCGCTTCTTGAGTGAACGCGCCTGCCTGCCTTCGCTCTCCTTCTGCCAGCGCATGGTGCCCATCAGCACGTCACCACCCGCAGAGTAGACGTCAGCGAGCGTCACGCCCTCGTTGCTGAGCACCAGCTCGCGCACCTGATTGGAGTGTCCGACGCCGCGCGACTTCACGATGGTGAGCGCGCGATTGCGCTCGCCGTTCTTGACCACGTAGGAGACGTGAATCCACGTGTCGGCCATGGTGGAGACACCCGAGGCGGTCTCCTCGAGGTGATCCCCTGCGCCGGTCAGCAACGAAGTGCACAACAAGGTGACCCCGCGCGCTCGGGCGTAGTCGAGCAGGCGAACGACCAGCTCTTCGGTGATCGGGCCCGCGCCCGAAGCCGTCAACGCCGAGACGGGGTCGACGACCAGGCAGCGCACCTTTCGCTGCTCGACCATCTCCATCAGCCGGGCGACGTGCTCGACCGGGCTCTTCTCGACCTTGCGCTCCGACATGATCTGCAACACGCCCGACGCGAGGTGCTTCGCCAGGTGAATGCCCACCGAGGCCATGTTGCGAACCACCTGGCCCGCCGACTCGTCGAACGTCGCATAGAGACAAGGTTCACCGCGCGAAGCCGCCGCTTCGATGAAGCCGCCCGCGAGGGTCGACTTTGCCGTTCCCGATGAGCCCGAGATGAGCACCGAGGCGCCCCGGAAGTAGCCGCCGGACAACATGCTGTCGAAACGCCCGATGCCCGAGGAGACCTTCTGGTTCGAGACCGGCTGGGCCTCGGTCGTGCCCGAGCTGACGACCTTCAAGCCGCTGGGGGTGATGGCGAAGGGGACCTCACCGGTGACGTGGGACAGGCCGCGGCACTTGGTGACCCGCATGAGTCGCAGCGGAAGCGAGCCGACGACCTTGTGCTGGAGCACCACCACGCAGTCCGAGAGGAACTGCATGTAGCCCTCCCGCGCCATGAGGCGCCCATTCTCGTCGCTCTTGCAGGTGATGATGCTCGTCAGCTTCTGGTCGGAGAGCCATTCGCTCAGGCGATACATCTCGCGCCGCTCGGCGATCGGGTCGTTCAAGAAGCCCAGGAGGATGTCGACGCCATCGAGCACGACCCGCCGGGCTCCGAGCTCTTTGCGTTTCGCGTCGACGATGGCCAGCAGGCCGAGCAGATCGAAGTCGCCTCCGTGAACGACGGCGTGAGGCAAGCGCGCATCGACGAAGGCGAGGTCGTTCTTGATCAGCCGGGGCAGATCCCAACCGAAGGACGCCGAGTTGGCGATGACGTGCTTCCCGCTCTCCTCGAAGGCCACGAAGATGCCGGGCTCGGCGAATTTCCGAACGCCGTTCACCAGTGATTCGAGCGCGAACAGGCTCTTGCCGCAGCCGGGGCCGCCGACCACCAGCGTGGTGCGATCACGAGGGAGCCCGCCCCCCAGCAACCCATCGAAGCCGGCAATGCCCGTACGCATCTGGCCCACGCCGAATGCCGCGGAGCCCTCACTGACTGTTCTGCGTCGTCTCATCGCTCGCCCCGTTCACCGTCGCCCTGCGCCCGCGCCACTGAATGACAGGTCGGCTGGCGATAGATACGGACGCCCCGAAGGGATCAGGCAGGAGCGCTGCGTCGAACTGATCGGGCTGGACCGTCATTGTGATGGGCTGAACCGCCTGAAGAGGCGGCCACGCGCGTCATGCTGCTGAATTTGCTCGTGGCGAGCGCATGGCCCCGAACGTGCTCGAGGAGCGCTCGTTCAAATCGATTCTCCCCTTCCCAAGGAAAACACCATGTCCCCCTTCATTCGACCCACGTTGATGTCCTTCGCCGCCTTCTGCTCTCTCGCCACCGCTGGCTGCGCCGGGGGCACCGAGCTGGAGGTCGACGGCGTCAGCCGCGCTGAGCAGGCGCTCGCTTCCTTGCCGACGCTCGGCGCGGCCTCG
>JANODF010000309.1:0-8393 GCA_031412555.1 Archangium sp.
CGAGGCCCGCGGCCTCGAGCTCGAACACATACCGGCCTGGCCTCGGCGCAGCGCCATCGACGGCGTCCGGTGCGAACTCGGCCCACGAGACGCCCAGAGCTCCGCTCCGCACGGCGCGGCCGTTGACGCGAAAGGCGCCGAGGGTGACGCGCCGCTCGCCCAACTCTGCGACCACCTGCACCCGCGCTGTGCTCGTCGCACGGAGCTCCGTGCAGGGGGTGAAGTTCTTCCCGGTCGAGGTGCACCACAGGCCGACGGCATCCACCGGGCGCACTTCGGCCGCCCAGGACTGGCTCGCGAGCTCTCCGCTGGCGAGGTTCTTCAGCGTCAGCTCGAAGGAGAAGGCGCCCGGCGCCAGGGGCACCACGGTGACGATGCCTTGCTGCACCCGCGTGACGAGGCAGGGTGCGTTGCACGACGCGGTGACCTCCACGCGGACGTCACCGCAGGTGAAGGTGGAGCTGCTGACGTTGCCGTTCTTGTCCATGGTGGCGATCGACAACGCCTCGAGGATCGGGCTCGAGCAGACCTGCGCCCATCGCGCGCGCACAGGGATCTCCTCGCCGACGAGCACCGACTGCGAGGGGTCGCCGAGACGCGAGAACATCGGTCGGGCTGCCTCGTTCGACGCGCACGATGACAGGAGGCCCAGGAGCAACGTGATGCGAACCCGTGACATGCGTGGCGTATACCGAATGACGCTGCTTACTGCACTTCGACGGGGATGACCTTCCACGCCTTGTCGACGTCGTACTCGGGCGGCAGGTGGCCCAGCGCCCAACCCGGCGTGGTCACCTCGACGAACGCGTACTTCTTGCCTTGATACGGAAACTTCTTTCCCGTCACCGGCAAGGCCACCCCGAGCGCCGCGTGACCCAGGCCCGAAGCGAGCAGCACCACCGCGTCGACGTTGAGCTGCCGCAAAATCACCACGGCCAGCAGGGCCTTCGAGTCGCAGTCACCCGAGCCGTCGGCCACCACGATGGCGGGCGGCAACATGCCGAAGGCGGCGGTGTCTTCGGTCGGCAGACGGTAGGTGATGTTTTGCACGAAGCTGACGACGAGCTCGGTGAGCTGCCGGCTGTCGAGGTTCTTTTCCTGCTGCTTGCGGCGGAACAGCTCAGTGAGCGGGGCGATGTCTTCGGCGTTGTCGCGCACCAGCTCGTCGAACACGCACTGCCACTCGTGTTTGTGGCACGCGATGGGCGGCGCCCAGGTGAAGTTGTTCCCCTTGCCGGGTTTGTAGCTGTAGCGCTCGGCCATGTCGGCGAAGTCGCTCTCGACCTGCTCGTGCACCTCGGTGGAGAGGCCGTAGCCGAGCTCGTACGCCGCGAGGCTCTGGCGCCATTTGTAGGGGCGGGCCTGATCAGGCGAGAGATCGCCGGGCATCACCGCGAGGCCGAGCGACGCGCTGCTGGTGGTGGGCACCACCGCCTTCCAATCGAGGGGATCATTCGCGCTCTCCACCACCGCCGCCGAGATGCAGCAGCAGAAGAGAAACGCGCCGCCCATCAGGAGCAGCACCCACTTCAGACAGCCGCCACCCTTCTTCACCGGGGGTGGTGGAGCCCGATACGGCGCGGGCGGTTGCCCTGGTGCGGCGGCCCATCTCATGGAGCGGCACCGCTCGCAGCGGAACGCTGCGCGAGACAGACGGGAGCGCAGCGGACGGCTGGCCGAGGTGACGCGACCGAGATCATGAGCTGGTGGTGCCCACGCCTTCCGGCAGCTGGGGATACGGCACGAGGCCGGAGAGGATCGCTTCGAGACCGGGTGCGGCCAGCAGCGCGAGGGTGATCAGGATCGCGCCGAGCACCAACGCGGGGCCGATCTTCCCAGCGCGCACCGCGGCGATCTCATCGATGCCCGGCGTGAGGCGATTGAAGATCCACACGCCCAACGCGAGCAGCGCACTGCCCAACGCGAGGGTGAGGCCGATGTGCAGGCCTCCGAGCAGCAGCACCCGGGGGAGCGTCTTGAGGAACTCACCGCGCAGAAGGAACAAGTCGATGGTGTCGTAGAGCGCCGCGAGCACCTGGCGCACCAGCAGGCCGAGCGAGACGAGCGCGCTGGCGTGAAGAATGCCCGCGGCCGGATTCTCCTCGAGGGGCAGGCCTTCTGCCGACTGCAACAACCGGGAGAGCAGCTTCCAGGCGAGCACGACGCCGAGCCCTCCGAGGCCGATGCCGATGAAGAGCTTCACTGCCCCTGCTGCCATCAAGCCACCATTCATGCGGCGAGACGGTAGGTCAGCATCGCCTCTCTGTCTCCCTCTCCCTCTGGGAGAGGGCCGGGGTGAGGGTGAGAGGCCTCAGTCGCGCCGCACCTTCACCTTCACGTGGCCGGTCACCGGGCGGTGATCTGAGCAGTCGCCCGTGCAGTCGGTGGGAATGTCGAGCGTGTCGCCGTCGTAGTCGTCGTTCACGATGCGGTTCTGCCGCACGAAGACGAAGTCGATCTTCCCGCCGGTGCTGCAGGGGCCCCCCGCGGTGCCGGGCGTGGAGTGCTCCCCGTAGCCGAGGCAGTTCACAGGGTCCGCGTCGTCGAGCTCACGGTAGCGCCCGGTGTTGTTGCGGTTGTTCGGCGTGTCGACGTTCGAGGAATACACCGGGTCGAGCCCCGCGTGATTCGCGGTGAGGTTCAGGTCGCCAGCGAGCAGCACGGTGTCTCCGTTCGCGATCCCCCAGTCCTCCAGGCGGGTGAGCACGGCGCGCATCTGCGCGGAGGCCACGGTGTCGCTCACGGCGAGGTGCGCGCTGCAGAAACGCAGGTGCGGCTCGCCGGTGACCCGGCCACACAGCAGGTTGCGCGTGCCGTATTGATCAGTGCCGAGCTGTTGGCGCGTGACGGCTGCGAAGCCGAAGCGCGCGTAGATGCCGTTGCCCACGATGCGCGGTGTGCCGTCGCCCTGGTACGCGGAGAACGAGGCCGCTCCACCGAGGCCCCACGCCGTTCGGAGCTCATCGCGAATTGCCTCGTACTGACCGGGGCACAGTTCGTTCAGGCTGACGAAGTCGATGTTGCGGTTCACCACGAAGCGGCGCACGGCGCGCGCGATGAGGTCGGTGCGGCAGTCGTTCTCTTTCCCGCCCGCGATGTTCCAGTGCAGCACGCGGTAGGTGGCCTCGACGACCGTGATCTCCGGCTCGACGCCCGCGTCGGGGATCGGCGTGCCTGCGTCTTCGTCCGGCGGGTCGAAGCCTGCGTCGTAGGTCTCTTCTCCGCCGTCGAAGTCGCCGTCTTCGCCGCCGTCGTCGAAGGTGCCGGCGTCTTCCACGCCCGCGTCGACTTCGATCGGGCCCGCATCGACACCCGCGTCGGTTTCGATCGTGCCGGCATCGGGACGTTGCTGCAGGCCCGCATCCGTGGGGGGCGCAGAGATGATCGGCGCGCCACACGAGGTCGCCCACAGGAAGACAGTCACGAAGAAGAAGGTCCGCACGCGAGGGACCTTATGTGTTCGCTCTCTCGTGGCCGCGCCTCGGGTGCCCGCGGTGACTCACGAAGGTGTCACTCCGCTCGGGGGGACCGGTGTGGACTGCTCTCGGGGCGAACGGTGATGAACGCAGGGTGAGATTATTCGAAGACTCCGTTTGGTCCCTCGGCCTTGTTCAAGTTGACCGCCAGCGGCAGTCGCATCGCCGTCCTCAGAATCTGCTCAGCCGCAAGTCCCACCGCATCTCTCACGCGATCGTTGAAACAATCACCGTCCGTCTCTTCATCGCCGAACCCATGCGAAGTGAGATCGACCCGCTTCAATCCCCCTGCCTCCCACTTCGCCACCGCGACCAACGCACACTCGTCGACGTCATCACCGATCAAGTGCGCCGACACCGGCCCCTTCATCACCAGCTCGACCTCGAACGACTCCGTCCCCGTTCCGACAGCCGCGTCGTGACCCAGCGCCTTCAACGTCGACACCAACTGCGCAGCGAACTGCACCCGCGCGGCCTCCTCGACGTTCTTCCCGCTCACCACCACCTTCACCTTGCGTGGCCCCAGCACCTTCGCGGCGCCAGCATCGAGCTTGCGAATCGTGCTGATCAGCTGCTGCACCTGCGGGTCATTCACGGTGACGCGGTAGCCATCGAAGTTCATCTGCTTCGGGTGCAGCCGCGCGAGCAGCAAACGCATCGCCGCTGCTGCGCTGGTCTTCGCCTTCGTCGCCAGCTCCGCCCACGAGGTGAGTTCCTCCAGATCGCTCTTCAAGACGCTCAGCGAAGTGGCGAGGGACGCGCCCTCCTGCTGCTTCTGCGGCACGTCCTTCAGCTTCGTCTGCAGCTCGACCTGGAGCGCCTCGAGCACCTTGATCGCTTCGCCGTACTTGCCGTCGCGGGTCAGCAGATCAGCCTTCTTCTCTTCGGCATCGCGGTGTTGCCGCAGCGCGGTGAGCTGGGCAGGGGTCGAGGTCAGCAGCACGAGCACCAGTGAAGTGCAGAATGACATTTCGCAAAAGGTACCATCGCGTGCGATGCCGGAGGGGCAGTGCGATTCGTGCTTAGGTCGTGCATGTTTCGTGTCGTTGATCAGCACCCGCCCGTCGGGAAGCGCCTCGCCTTCCGGATACAGCCGGGTGGCCCCCAGGCCCGCGAGCAACGGCGCCAGGTCAGCGGTCGCGTCGCGGAAGGTCGAAGTGGCTGCGTCGTATTCGAAGTACCCGGTGTCGTCGGAGAACAACGCGCGGGTGCCGTGTTGCCAGACGAAATGGAAATAGCGCGCAGCCTGAGTGGCGCGCACCTCGCCCGTGAGCGCGTCGATCGCACGAAGGCAGGCGTCGGGGTTGGCCAGCTCGGCGCAGGGCTGCTCGTCGTAGCCCACCAGCTGGCTGCCCACGCGCACGAGGTGTCCCGTGCCGTCGAGGCGAGGCCGCCGCCAGATGACCTGGGGCGTCAGTAGATCAATCGCCAGCAGCTCGCCGAAACCCGCCACCGAATACGAGAGCCAGAGTGTGGAACTCTGCAGCTGCGCGTCCTCCAGGGTGAGCGCCACGCCCGAGATGGGAAGCGTGAACAGGCTGGTGCCGAGGTTGCGATCGAAACACTGCAGCTGGGTGCCGCCGAGCGTCACCAGCAGGCAGATGCGAATGGTGTTGGCGATGGCGGTCTTCGGCACGAAGGGGCCGGCCAACGCGAGCTGCACCTTCTGGCGGCCGCGATGGAGATCGAAGAGCGAAGCGGTGGAGGCTCCCGGGACGATCAGCAGCACGTCGTCACCCAGCACCAACACCGGCTCGCCCGGGGGGAGCGTGCCCGCGTCTGCCAGCAGGTCTGCACCGGTCGGCAGCGGGCAACTGGCGATGGTGTCGCGGTGACGAACGCCGGGGCCGCGTCGATCACCACAACCCGCCGGGTGCGGGAACATGAACCCGGCGTCGGTGCCCGCATCGACGGTGCCGGCATCCTCGGGGAGGATGATCACCGAGGCGTCTTCAGCAGAGGCCTGCGGGCTGCAACCGGCAAACGCGAAACAGAGGGCGGTGAGCAGAGCAGGCCTGACAGACATCGACTGACCCTACGCGATAGCCACTCCCTCTCGGGGCGAACGGTGTGGCGTTGAGGCAGTCGGCCTACTTGTAGCTGCCCTTGATGGTGCTGCGCACCACGATGCCGCCCGCGAGGCACACGCAGTTTCCGTTCGAGCTCTCGCCCTTCTCCCCTGCATAGGTGCGCACGCCGCCGACCTTCTTGCCGGCCGCTTTCGCCTTCGCCTGGAACTTGAGGAAGGTGCCGAGCAGCGCCCAGCGGCAGGCTTCTTCTTTCGACTTGCCGAAGGCGTTGCTGCTCGCGTGACCCGTGTCGTCTTCACCACCGGGCACGGCCGGGCCGAAGGCGAAGAGGGTGGGGTCGAGCTTCTCTCCGCTCTTGCTGGGGATGGCGGCGATCGAGTCGAACGAAACGGTGACCACCTGATCAGCAGCGAACGCGGGGACGGAGAAAGCGACCAGAGCAACGATGAGTGCACGCTTCATGAGGCCTCCAGAGGTGAGTGAGACCGGCGAGGTATCTCAGTCAGTCGAGGTCGCCGCAAAGACAAACGTGTCGTCGATGAGCACCTGGAGGTCGCTCCTCGCTTTCCAGCGCACGAAGAGTGCTTGCCGTTCTTCGAGTGACCGGGCCCAGGTGTCGCCGCACGGGGGCACTTCGAGCACCACCGCGCGCGGCGTGATGCTGTCGGGTTGCGGGCCACCGAACGCGTAGACGTCATCGCGTTCGGCGAGCCAGGGCAGCAGGTTGCCGCTCACGAAGAGCGGTCCCTTCACCGAACGAACGCGCTCGAGGGCCGCGCGGATCGCCTCTGTTCTGCCCGGAGCGTCGGGGCAGCCCGTCGAGGCAGCCCAGCCCTGGGTGCCGGTGAACGACTTCACGTCGCGTCTGATCAGCGACTCGTCGTTGATCAGCACCACGAGCAGCGTGCTGATCACCACCACCCACGGCACCACGCGCGTCTGCACGATCGCGGCGAAGGCGAGCACGGCCGCTGCGACCACCACGGCTCCGTAATGATCTCGCCACGCGACCGAGAGAAAACGGATGCCCAGCATCGGCACCAACGCGGCGAACGACCACAACGGCAGAGGAGCCCGCTTCTTCCAGCGCTCCCAGCCGAGCCAGAGCATCAGCGGCACGAACGAGACGATCAAATCGCCCATCGCAGCGAGTGCAGAACGCGACAACCGGGTGGCCAGGAAGGCACCCAACCCGTCGGCGAGTCCCCGGAAAGGCAACGACGCATACGGCATCACGTCGCCCAACAGGCGCGGCCGGAGCACCAGCGCGAAGAGGCCCCAGGCGGCGGAGATCGACACGAAGGCCCACGCGATTCGGCGCGGTGCACGGAGGAACAGCAGCGGGCTGAGCGCGAGCCCGACGAAGGGGAACTCCTCCTTGCAGGCGAGCAGCAGCACCAGGGCGACGAGCGCGATGCGCCAACGCTCGAGCAGCAACGCCGCCAACAACCACGCCATCGGCGCCATCGCCCACACCGTGGGGTGAAACGGAAAACCGAGCCCGTGGGTGACGCCGGGGTGGAGCGTGAGCACGCCTCCGAACATCCACAACGCACGCAGGGACAGCTTTCCTTCGCGCGCCAACCAGGCCAGCGGCCACAACGCGAGCAGCGCGCAGAGCCCTTCGACGAACAGCCCCACCTGCACCGAAGGGAAGATTCTGGCGAACGGCGCGACCAGGAACAGCACCGGATCGAAGTGATCGTTGAAGAGGTGAATCTGCCGCCCGCTCAACCACGGGTTGGGTGGATCCACCGCGAGGCGGGCGAGGGCCTGGCTGTAGATGCCCAGGTCGTAGTTCGAGAAACCAAAACCGCGCGCGCGCAGCCAGGTGGGCAGCGTGACCAGGAGCAGCTGGACGAAGGCCCACGTGCTCCACCACCCGACGAGCTGTCGACGAGACGGCGTGCCCACGCCCGGGCGCTAGCATGAGCGTGCTTGCTTCTGCGGGACTTTCCCGGTTTGCAGCCCCGCCGTGTCGAAGCTGCCTGAGTCAGGAGAGGTGTTCGCGCTCGAGGTGTCGAAGGGCATCGACGTGCTGTTCCGTGTCGTGGCCGCGGCGGACAAGACGCGCTGCGTGGTGTTGACCCGCGCGAATTCGCTCACCTCGCCGCTGCTCTTCGAGGTGCAGCCGCACTCGCATCACAACTGGAACCGGCCGCAGCTGGGCGGGTGGGTGAGTGAAGGGCCTCCGGCTGCGGTGCGGCTGGTGGGTGTGGTCCCGTTGCGGAAGGGTGAATCGGAGAGGGTGTTGCACCCGGGGCTCTGGGTGAAGCTCGCCAAGAAGACCGATGAGCTGTCGCGCAAGGTGCTGCCGTTGGTGGGTTGGCAGCTGCTGGTCGACGATGCGCGCGCGCAGTGGCGGTGGGAGCACGAGCGCGAAGCGGTGCTGGCGGAGGATGCGAAGCGCGAGCGGGAGAAGACCTCGGTCTTCGAGGCGGCCATCGCGGCGCAGGGAAAACGCCGCGCGACGATGCAGAAGAAGGGCGTGTCTACCTTGAAGCGCAAACGGTTCTTTGCGGCGTGGAAGGGCGCGGTGCCCGTCGCGATGATCAAGGAAGCAGAAGCCGCGATGCAGGCCGCCGTGCTTTCGCTGGAGGGCAAGTCACCGGCACAAGCGGCCCGGCGGTTGAGCAGCCTGGTGCGCACGTTCAACAAGCTCGATGGGAAGCACGGGCGCAGCTTCGACACCATCGACCGCGAAGACATCATGGATGCGGTGAGCACCGTGGCGTTCGCTTGTGGCGTTGCGGATGACGTGTTCGACGAAGTCATCGACGCAGTCCGGGACTTCTGATCTCCCTCTCCTCGCGAAGCGGGGAGGGTCGGGGTGAAGGGCCGTCTCCGTCTCCCAGCGAAGCCCCTCACCCCAACCCTCTCCCCGCTG
>JANODF010000310.1:0-16425 GCA_031412555.1 Archangium sp.
GATGCCGTCGTCGGTGTACGCGACCCAGACGGAGCAGCCGCAGCCACAGCCGCAGCCGCCGCCTTCTTCGCCGGGCTTGCCGCACGACTCACCGAGACATTCCGGGTTGTCCGCACCTTGCGCGAGAACGGGCACGGACCACAGCGCTCCAACGACTGCAACGGCGACCCACAAGTTTCGGCGGCTCATGTCCGGCTCCCTTGAATTGCGTGAACTGTCAGGGCCACTCAGCAAGCGTCGATCCAGCAAGTGCAGCACAGGATCATCAACGGCTTGCAGCAGCGGAAAGAGGAATTTGAGGGGCGAGCCCCCCACTCCGAGTGGCGACGGTACTCCTCAGTAGCCAACACTGAAGTCTTCGGGCGTGAAAGCGATCACCCCGCGCGGTCGACGGGTCGCCGGCGGGGTGAAGGTCACGTTGGGCGGTACGAAGAGCGCTCCGATGCCGGTGCCGCGCGGATCATTTTCGCGGCCCACCTGCATGTAGACGTAGATGTCGTTGGTGCCCTTGCGGATGGTGAGGCCCGCGCCATCAGGCCGCGAGAGCGTGCCGACCAGGGTGATGTTGTAGATGTTGATGTCGTAGCAAGCGCGCCCATCGGGCGTGGGATCGGTGGGTTTGATCGAATAGCCGTAGCCGCGCTCTTTCTGGAACTCGATGTCGGCCGAGACCGGGTCGGTGTGGCTTTCGATCTCGCCCACGTTGGTGAGCCCGTCGCGTTCGTCGTCGCGCAGATCTTCGGGAATGAGCGGGTTGGAACCGCCCAGGTGCTCGGCGAGATCGGGCAGGCCATCACCATCGGTGTCGGCGATGCAGCCGTCGGTGCCCAGCACGCGCTCTTCACAGTCGTTGAGGCGATCGCCGTCGGTGTCCGTCTCGGCGTTGCAGCCGGTGACCACGTTGAGGTTGGCCCCATCGACGTCGAATTGGGGGCGCAGGCCCATGCGCAGCTCGACGCCATCGCTGAGCTGATCGCCATCGCTGTCCTGCAGCGTCGGGTCGGTGCCCAGGGTGGCCTCGTCATCGTCGGAGATCCCATCACCATCGGAGTCGATCAGCACCTCGCCCTGCCGCGAGAGCGTGTTGCGGTTCATCGCGATCAACCGCTTGAGGATCAGCTGACGCTGCAGCGAGGCGTAGTTGAGAGAAGACAGGGTGCGCTGGAGCGCGTCAGGCGTGGTCTCGATGAGCTCGGTGCCGCCGGCGCGCGCGATGGCCGCGGCCTGGTAGCGCGTGGTCACGTCGGCGGTGTTGCGCACGTAGACGGGCTGAATGGTGACCTCACCGGCGTTGTAGCGGGTGGCCAGGCCCTTGAGTTCTTCGGTCACCCGGCTCAGTTCGCACGAGCTGCACTCCGACTCGTTGGGGAGGAAGGCGTTGCAGCGCGCGTCGATGCCCGCGTTGAACACCGGGTTGCCGCAGCTGGTGTCGGGCGAGAGGATGACTTGCACGATGTAGTACCGCGTGCGCGCCACGATGCCCCGGCAGCCGGTCTGCATGTCGCCGCTGATGATGCTCTGCGCGAGCTTGAGCGGAGAGCGGTGCGAGACGGGGCCTGACTCCTGGTACGAGCCGTAGCGGCTGATCGCCTGTGCCACGCGATCGTCGCGCACGAAGCTGCCCTGAAAGCCCGTGGCGATGGTGTGGTACCCGACGACGGCGAACGAAATGTACGGCGTGGAGAACTGCCCGGTGACCGACTCGAGCGCCGACACCACGTTGCCCACCACCTGCGCGTCGACCCCCGAGCCGCCCTCGAGCGCGAAGACCACCTTCACAGGAAACGCTTCACCGGCAGCGAGCGGAACACACGCTGTGCCTTTGATCTCGGCGCGATCCGGACCGCTGGGCCCACCGGCACCCGCGGCGTAGAGACCAGAGTCAGTACAACTCGTGAGCAGCGCCGTCAGAGCAAGCAGTCGTCGCATCGCGGCGCACTCTAGCTGGCACTGCTCGCATGGAAAGCCCCACCTGCTACGACATGACACGAGCGCTGCACGCTCGGGCCTCAGCCCTCGGGCAGGCACTCCGGTTTTCCTGCAGGTTCTCTTCTTCCGTCTTCGCGCGGTACGATCAACGCATGACCGCGGCGAAGCAGAGGCTGAGCGTCGAGGAGTACCTTGCTCAAGAGGAGCACTCCGAGGAGCGTCATGAGTACGTCGCGGGGGAGGTCTTCGCGATGGTCGGCACGACACCTCTGCACAATCAGATCAGCCTCAACGTGGCTTCCGCACTGCGCGCTGCGCTGAAGGGCAGTCGGTGCCGCGTGTTCATGAGTGACGTCAATTTGCGCGTGAGCAGTGTCGAGGCGTTCTACTACCCCGACGTCTTCGTCGCGTGTGGAGCCGCCAACCCCACCAAGGACGCGAAGCTCGCGGTCGATGCACAGCTGGTGATCGAAGTGCTGTCCGAGGGAACCAGCGCCTACGACCGAGGCGACAAGCTCCATGCGTACCGGAAGCTCCCCTCGCTTCAGGAATACGTCCTCATTTCGCAGGATCTTCGCCGGGTCGAACTCTACCGCCGCGGCCCGGACGTCGGATGGACCTTCCTCACGTTCGAGCGCGATCAGGTCGTTCAGTTGACCAGCATCAACCTCGAGCTGAGCCTCGCGACCGTCTACGAAGACACCGACGTGTCTTGACCCTGTCAGCTCCTGTCGTCAACGTCGGGTTCAGCTCTATTCGTCTTCGAGAAGGGCCTCCTACAACGACATGACGTAGGCGAGCAGATCGTCGCGCTCAGACTCGGTGAGCAAATCCGCGCGGCCGTGCTTGGGCGCCCAGGTCTCGATCGCCGTGCGCAGAGGGAACCGCGTCTCCACGCGCACCGAGCCGTCTTCTTTCACGGCCAGGCCCGCGAGCCCGGTGGTCAACATGGGGAACACGTCCCAGCTGCCCACGAGTGCGGGCGTACCGAAGCCCTCGAAGCGGGTGTTCTGCTGCGCTTCACGCAGCGGCATGAACTTCGGCGTGCCCACGTCGATGAAGCGGCCGCGCGTCGCGGGGTCTTGATCGGTCGTGAACTGAGGGGCCGGGTGACAGCTCGCACAGGCGGCCTTTCCCTCGAACAGCGCCAGCCCGTTGCGCGGGTGGCCTGTTTTTCCATCGGGCAGCGTGAGTGATTCCACGGGCGCGCCATCGGCGCCCACGAAGGGGTTGGGCAGCGTGGGGATGAGAGAAGAGTAGACGGTGAGCGCTTCGATCTCCTCCGCGGAGGGATCGGGGTTGTGAAAGCGGTTGCGCCCTCCGACCATCTTCGCGGTCTCGCCCATCGACTGGGTGGAGGCGGGCGTGAAGTACGGCGGCGTCTCGCGACTCCCCCGCACGGTGGTGCTCCGGTAGATGCGCAGCGGCATCGTCTTCTCGAACAACACGCCTTCGCTGTGGCCTTCGATGTGACAGGCATCGCAGCTCATCGCCGTGCGGCCGAAGTCGGCGAAGAAGAGCACCTGCCCGAGCCGGCGCGTGGGCTGGGTGAGCGGGTTGGTCACCGGGATTTGCTCGACCCACTCCGCTTTGCCCGGCTTGCTGACGTCGATCACCGCGATGGTCGCCGTGAAACGCTCGAGCACGAACAGCCGCTTGCCGTCGGCGGAGAGACTGAGCGCACGAGGCCCGGCGTGAAGAGACGGCCCCGCCCTGCCCTTCACCCCGAAGTCAGCCGCCGGGCGAATGGAGGGAAAGTTCGCAGGCGGCCGCAGCGCGAGCTCCTGCAGCAGCGCCTTCGAAGCGTCTCCGCTGGCGAGCTTCTTCACGTCGAGCACGCGGATGAGGCCCAGCCCCACGTCGCTCGCGTAGAGCAGCCCGCGCGCGTCATCGAGGGCGAGCGCTTCGGTCACGCCTGCGCCGAAGCCCAGGTGACGCCGCCAGCCCTTGGTGAGATCGACCGCACCGACGCCGCCGTTCATCGACACCTCCATCTTGTCGGCGTTGGGGCCGATGTTCGGGCCGATGGAGGAGACGAACGCAGTCGACTGTCTGGCCGACCACGCCAGGCCGCGGGGCGCCTTGCCGTTCATCACGGAGGCCGAATACTTCGCGGTGCCGCCTCCGAAGATGGGCGTGCCGGGAGACGGTTCGATCGAGCCCAACACGGCGCCCGTCGACGGATCGAGCAGCTCGAGGGCGCCAGTGGCCAACGAGCCGACCAGCAACGACTTGCCCGCGATGATGAGCTCTCGTGGGTTCGCAGCGACCGGCGTGCGCCACACCTCTTTCCCTGCGACGAGCTCGATCGCCGTCACCGTGTCGCGCGCCTGCTCGCTCACGTACGCCCTGCCCTCGTGCACCAACACGCCCGCCGCGTTGGCGGGAGCAGGCAGCGACTTTTTCACCGCGGGCTCGTTCATCTTGATGAGCGACAACGAGGCTTCGTACTGATGCACCACCACCAACCACTCGGTGCCTTCACCATCGAGCCACGTGGCGAGCGCTGAAGGCCCGTCTCCCACGGCGATCGGCGTGACCTTCTTGGTGGCCACGTCGATCTGAAAGACCGTATCGGTGGTGCCACTGAGGGCGAACAACGACGAGGCGTCCTTCGAACGCACCAGGGCAGTGAGATCGGGGAAGAGCGTGTCGTTGATCAACCGCAGCGGCGCTTTGCCGCCCGCTCCGGCGATGCTCGCTTCGACCACCACCTCGGGAAACGTGCCGATCGAAAGCCCACCGGGCAGGCGCGCGAAGGCGTGGCGAGAATCGATCACCACCAACGGCAACTTCATCGAGAGCGGCTCGCCGAGTTGAAGCGACATGCCCGCGGTGAGCCCTTCACCGGTGATGGAGAGCGGCTGGCTGGTCTGATTCGAGAGCAACCGCGGCCCCACGGTGAGCAGCCGCGCGCTCGGGCCGGCATCAGGAACCTGCGCAGGTGGGGACGTGTCAGGCTTCGGGCAACCGAGCAGCAACACCACGACGAGGAGAAAACCCTGATGTCGTCTCACGTGAGCGGGAGTAACACAGGGGCAGAGTGTCCTCCTCACTTCGTGGGGTCGACCCCCCGCGAACATCGTGATCTGAGGTCCGTGTAATCCTTGACGGTGTGGCACAGCGTTCGCTTTCATCTGAGGCAATCCATGCGTCCGATTCTCTTTGTGCTTTCAGCGCTCGTTTTGATCAGCGCTCCTGATGCGTTTGCCGCGCCAAAGAAAAAGTCAGTGCCAGCGGCCAAGAAGGCTCCGCCGAATGTTCCGTCTGCGCCGGCGGCGTCTGAGCCCTCGGCGCCGGCTGCTTCGTCTGACTCAGGGGCGGGCCCGGCGGTGCGTGGCCCCACCCGCATCGATTTCGACGACCGGTTGATCCAGGGCCAGTCGAACAAGTCGGGCGCGGTCTATCTCTACGACCGCAAAGAATTGAAGATCCGCTCGATGATCAAGAAGCGCGAGAACTTCCGCGACGAGATCGTCGGCTCGCTGTACGACACTTGAGCGACTCCGCTCTCCATCCTCGCGCTTCACGAAGGAGCTTCACTTGAGCGGACAACCGACCGTGCTTCAGGTCGTCATCATGCGCGACGGTCTGCTCGTCGGCACCGAAGTCTTCGTGCCCGGCCAGTACACCCTGGGTTCAGGTGACGGCGCTGACCTTCGTCTCGACGACGCCAGCGTGGGCGCCAGCCACGCCTTCCTCTATTTCCAGAACGGCCGCGCTGCGATTCAAGACGGTGGCTCGGGCGCCACCTTCGTCAATGGTCACAAGGTCACCGCCTGTGAAGTGCGCCCCGTCGATGAGATCGCCTGTGGTCCTTTCACGCTGAAGATCCGCGTGATGGGCCAGAAGCCCGCCACCAAAGCAGCACCGCCCGCGAACATCGGTGCCCTGCTCGGTGGTCCCGCCGCACCGCCTCCTCAGCAGCAGGCCGCCCGTCCCGCGCCTCCGCCTCCCGCACCCGTGCAGGCGCAGCGCCCTGCCGCGGTGCCGCCTCCCGCAGCGCGCCCCCAGCCGCCTGCCACCGTGGTGAGCAACCGGCGCATGAACGCCGCTCCGCAGTCGGAGCCCGTGGCCGCGCGCGCGCCGCACCTGCGCCCCGTGCCGGTCGAAGAGACCGAGTCGTTGACCGAGAGCGTCGCGCTCGGCGCCGAGATGTTGATGCCCACCAACCCGCGCCACGCGACGGTGGAGACGGGCGACGAGATGTTCACCGTGCCGCTTTCGCCCGCGGCCGCCAACGCAGCGACGGTGCAGGCCCGCGCCCACGCGCCGGCCGCGCCGCAGGCCCACGGCAAACACGCCGCCAAGGGTCACGCGCCCAACCGCGCCGCGCCGTTCCATCACTCGCCCGGCGTGCCTTCGGCCTCCGAAGGCAAGGGCAAGCCGAACCTCTTCGTCGAGCTCTACTGGGGCGACACGCGCAAGTACTCCAACGCGTACAAGACCATCGACGCGAAGAAGAAGTTGATCGCGCGCGAAGACGATCTCGCGCCGCTGCCGCTCTACGGGTTTCCCATTCAGGGCGACTTCGTGTTCGCCGAGCAGAAGGCCGATCTCTTCCGCGTGTTCGTGCCCCCCGAAGCGGCCGTCGAACGCCGCGCGCAGGACGGCAAGTTCTACCCGGTGCAGCTGGAGACGCTGGAGCAGTCGCCTGACTCGCGCCGGTGCATCACCCTGGGCACCGGTCACGCGGTGCGTTTCTCCACCGGCCGCGACGTGATGCTGATGGCGTACGTGCAGCCCGCCATCCCCAAGCCGTTCGTCAACCCGCTCCGGGGTCTGCCCTGGCTGGCGATGGCGGTGCTCTCGCTGTTCATGACCGCGTTCGGCGTCTTCGTCTTCTACTTCGCCGAGCTGCCGGTCGATGCCGACTTTCAGGCCAAGGGCGTCAACCCCGTCGCGGTGAAGTTGATCGCGCCCCCCAAACCCGAAGAGAAGAAGAAGCTCGAGTAGAAGCTCGAGAAGATGAAGAAGGCGGAGAAGAAGCCGGAGGTCGCCAAGAAGGTCGAGAAGGAGCTGCCCAAGCAGGTGGTCGTTCCCCAGGAGACCAAGAAGGCGCTCAAGAGCATCGAGAAGCTCGCTGCCGCCGGCCCCGCGATGAAGGATCTGCTGGCCGCCGTCGACAAGCTGGGCTCGGGCCCCGGCGCGAAGAACGCCAAGAACGACTTCAAGCTCTCCGGCCTCATCGGCAAGGCGCCCATCGCCAACGCGGGCATCGGCACCTTCGGGCTGGGTGGTGGCGGCGCGGGCGGCATGGGCATCAAGGGTGCTGAGCTGCTGCGCGGCAAGGGCGGTGGCGGCATCGGCGCACTCGGCGCAGGCAACATCGGCAAGGGCTCGGTGGCCGGTACGGTCACCCGCGCTTCCACCCGCTCCATCGGCGCGCAGGGCACCATCGACAAGGAGGCCGTGGCCAAGGTGATCAACTCGCACCTGCACGAAGTCTCCAGCTGCTATGAGCGCGCGTTGCTCAAGACGCCTGGGCTCGCCGGCAAGATCGTTCTCGAGTGGCAAATCACCACCACCGGCAGCGTCGGCTATGCGAAGACGAAGTCGTCGAGCATGCAGAGCGCGGCCGTCGAGAGCTGCATCCTCGCGTCGTTGAAGACGTGGCGGTTCCCGCTGGCGAAGGGCGCGGGCGTCGTCATCACGTATCCGTTCATGTTCAACAGCGTTGGATATTGATCGGTTTCTTCGACGCTGCCGACATTCGGCTTGAAATCACTGCGACCAGCGACTCTCATCCGCGCGGTCGTCATTTCCACGACTCGCGCATCGCGCGGGAGGGGTAGACGTGCTGAGAGCATTCATTGGGTTGTGTCTGTTGGCTTCACCGGTCGCGCTGGCGCAGACGGAGGACCTCGAAAATCCCGGCACAGTCAGCGCGGTTCAGGATCGCGCGTATCGGCTGCAGCATGAGCTCGATCTCTCGATCGGCGTGCTGCCCCTCGACGCCTTCTACAAAGGCCTCTACGCGCAGGTCAGTTACACCGCGCACTTCTCCGACAGCTTCGCCTGGCAGGTCGGCCGCGCGGCCTACGCGTACGCCGCGAAGACGGGCCTGCGGGAGCAGCTCGAGCGCGACTTCGCCGTGTTGCCCACCGCCTTCGAAGAGGTGCAGTTCTTCTTCGGCACCGACCTCATCTGGAAGCCGTTCTACGGAAAGTTCTCCGTGCTCAACAAGTCGGTGGTGCACGCCGAAGTGTTCTTGCTGCTCGGCGCGACGCTCTTCAAGTTCACCAACGCCTTCCGGCCCGGCGTGAACCTGGGCGGCGGCATTCGCATCTTCTTGTCGCGCTACGTCAGCTTCCGGCTCGACGTGACGGACAACATCGTCATCCCGATCGGCGGCGGCTCGACGAACCTGACCAACGTGATGACGATGACGCTCTCGCTGGGCATCAACTTCGGCGCCACCGAATGAAACAGCTTCTCCTGCTTTCCCTTCTCGGCTCTGCGGCCGCTTTCGGCCAGGAGCCTTCCGCGGCCGCGACGCTGGCTGATGCGGGCGTGGGTGATGCGGCGGCAGCTGCTGCAGCGGCCGCTCCCAACGGTGCTGCTGCAGCGACCAACGCCGCGCCCAAGAAGATCGATCCGAAGATCTTCGACTCGGCGCTCAACGACTATTTCACCGGGCACCCCAAGGATGCCGCGCCCAAGCTGTTCGACTACACGGAGAACCTGCCTTCCACCGACGAGAACTACGCGTGGGCTCAGTTCTTCCTCGCCAAGTCGCTCATCGAGTTGAACCTGCGTCACGCAGGCGCGGTCTACCTGGCGCGCATCGCCCGCGAACGCACCAACCCCGCGGTGTTGCCCAAGGCACTCGAGGAGCTGCAGAAGCTGACCGACCTGCCGCACGACGAAGTGATGATCGACGAGCAGGTGTTCGGCGCGCTCGACCTGGGCTTCCTCCCTGAAGAGGTCGCCGGCTATGCGCACTACCAGCAGGGCCTGGTCGATCTTCGGGTCGGCAACGAGCGCTGGGCCACCACGCACTTCTCCAAGCTGCCCGAAGGCTCCCCTGAAGCGAGCCGCGCGAAGTACGCGATGCTGGTCACCCGGCTGCGCACCGCCAAGCGCGACATCCCCAAGGAGATGGTCGATCAGTTCTTCGAATTGGCCAAAGACGAGAAGCTGACCCTGGAGGCACGCAACGACGCCGTGCTCGCCGTCGCCCGCCTTCGGTACGAGCAGCAAGACTTCAAAGGCGCGCTCGAGGCCTACGGCCTGGTGAAGCTGCCCCTGCTCGATACCGGCCGCGCCACCCTCTATCTGGAAGAAGCGTGGACGCGGTACCAGCTGGGCCAGGTGCACGCGGCGATGGGTCTGCTCACCACGCTCGACGCGCCCTCGTTCCGCGAGGAGTTCCTGCCCGACAAGTACCTCCTCAAGGCGCTCATCTACCGCGACCTCTGCCACTACCTGCCGGCCAAACGTTCGGCCAAAGAGCTCACCCGCAAGTACGCCGACTCGCTCGAGGCGGTGCGCGAGCGTGAAGATCTCACCAAAGACGCGCGGCTGCTCCGGGCCGCCTCGGCGCGTGGCAATACCAAGCGCGCGAAGAAGTTCCTCGAAGCGCTCGACCTCGAAGGTGAGCAGCTCGGCCGTTTCGCCGGCACCTTCGGCGATCGCATGTTCGGTTACATGACCCGGCTCTACGATCTGTCGCGCGCCGAAGGTCAGCGCGTCTACACCGAGCGGCTCAACGAGTCGGTGCGCGCGGAGGCCGACAAGCTGCTGCGCGCCGCCGAGCAGGTGCGCCTGATGGAATACGAAGTGGGCCTCAAGCTCTACGAGCGGGTGAAGCGTGGCTCGAAGCTGGTGGCGCTGATCGAGGAAGAACAGCTCAGGCCTGAGCAGGTCGCCTTCAAGTTCGTCGACGAATACTGGAACGACGAGCTGCGCGACTTCCGGTTCTCCCTCAAGTCCCGTTGTATCGAGGAGACGGCCCGATGATGGCGTTGGTGTTGGCCGTGGCGCTGTCGCAGGCGCCCAACTCGACCCTGGAAAATCCTCTCCTCACCAAGGCGCGTGAGAAGACCGAGCTCATCGAAAAGCTGCGCCGCGACATCTTCAAGGTCGACCGCAGCATCGGCGAGACCGACAAGCTGATCGCCAAGAGCCGCAACGCGCCCTACCTGCCCGACCTGCAGTTCCGCCTGGCGGAGCTCTACGTCGAGAAGAGCCGTTACGTGTACTACCTGCAGGCCGAGACCCGGCCCGAGGGCATCAAGGGCGCGATGGTTTCGCCCGAGACCAAGCTGCTCAAGCAGAAGGCCATTCAGATCTACACGCGCGTGCTGCGCGAGTTCCCCGACTTCAAAGACGCCGACAAGCTCACTTTCTATCTGGCGCACGAACAGCGCGAGTTGGGTGAGTTCGACGCGATGTTGAAGACCCAGGGCGATCTCATTCGCAAGTACCCCAGCTCGCCCCTGCGCCTCGACGCCGAGCAGATCCTCGGTGACTACTGGTTCGACAAGGCCGACCTGAAGCAGGCCGAAGAGCACTACCGCGCCATTCTCGACGCGCCGCCTTCGCCGGTGCACGACCTCGCTCGGTACAAAATGGGGTGGATTCGCATCAACCAGGCCAACCACGCCGAAGCGGTGACCTTCTTCGAAGCGGCCGCGGCCAGCGCGCCGTTGCCGGGCGTCGACGTGGCCAAGGCGTTGTCGGTCAAGCGTGAAGCCCTGCTCGATCTCGTCTACTCGTACACGGAAGCGCGGCCGGCCAAGGGCGCCATTCAGTACTTCGAGAAGCTGTCCGACTCGCGCGCCACGTTTTCACTCGCGCTCGACAAGCTGGGCAACCGCTACTTCATCAAGCAGCAGTACGAGTACGCCATTCCCGCGCTGCGCAAGCTGCTCGAGATTCAGCCAGACCCCGAGCTCGAGGTGGAGCGCGTGGAGAAGCTGTACGACTCGCTCAAGGCCTCCAAGGGCAAGGTGCAGCCCAAGCCGGAAGACGTGATGTACCTGGTGCGCGCGGCGGTGCAGATCAAGACCGACCCGGCGCGTGACGAGGTGGCGCGCAAGAAGGTGCTGGTCGAGCTCGAAGAGATGGGCCGCGACCTGTCGACCATTCTCCACGTGCAGGCGCAGAAGAAAGAAGACAAGGCGCTCTACCTGGAGGCCGCGGCTTCCTACGAAAAGTACCTCGCGCTCTTCCGCCCCAAACAATACGCGACGGTGATGATGCAGAACCGGGCCGACGCCCTGTTCGCCGCCAAACGGTTCCCCGAAGCGGCTCGCCAGTTCGAAGAGCTCGCGCGGTATCTCGACTCCACCCGGGTGAGCAAAGAGAGCAAGGAAGGCGAGAAGGCCGACCCCAACAAGCTCGACGTCACCAAGGCCCCGAAGGACGCCAAGGCGGCCGCGGTGGCTTCGGTCACCAACAACGCGGGCACCAAGACCATCGGCGGCGAGATGAAGACGCACGACGAGGCGCTCTACGGCGCGTTGCTCGCGCACTACTCCTCGCTCAAGCCTGGAGAAGTCGAGCGGCTCAACGCCTTCGAAGTGGCCGATGCCCGCCAGGCCCTCAAGCTGCTCGGTGCGCAGTACCTGGGCCGCTACCCGAAGAGCGAGCACGCGCTCGAGGTGAAGTTCAACATCGCCCGCGCCTATTACGAAGACGGCGACTACAAGAAGTCGGCCGAGCTCTTCAAAGAGTTCGCCCTCAACCACGCCGACAACAAAGACGCCCCGGTGGCCGGCAACCTGGCCTTCGACTCGCTTCGCCAGCTGAACGACTTCAAGGCGATCGACGAGTACGGCAAGGCGTTCCTCGCCTCGAACCTGCCGCCCGCCTTCAAGGGCGACGTGCAGAAGATTCTCACCCAGTCGAAGAGCGAGGCGCTGGGCGAGCTGGCGCTCAAGTCGTCTGAGGCGACCGGCGACGTGATCACCGGCCTGTTGCAGGTGGCCGACGAGAACAAGGGCCAGGAGATCGGCGAGAAGGCCCTCTACGGGGCGTTTGCGGCCGCGCGTGAAAAGCGTGACCTGCGCCGTGAGCGGGAGATCGGCGACCGGCTGATCAAGGAGTACGCGAAGTCTCAGTACATCTCCGACGTGATGCTCACCCTGGGCCGGCACGCTGCCGAAGCCGGGCGTTTCCAGGATGCGGCGGCCTACTTCGAGCAGATGGGCCGCCAGTTCGCGGGCGACTCCACCGGTCTCGATTCGATGCTCGCCTCGGCGCGGTTGCGCACGGCGATGGGTGACTTCCCGGGCGCCGTGAAGGTGCTGGAGACCACCATCGAGCAGGCCGGTGCACGCAAAGGGGAAGTGCTGGTGCTGCTCGCCCAGACGTACATGAAGATGAAGTCGCCGGCGAAGGGCCGGGCGACGGCCGAGCAGGCGCTCAAGGTCGACAAGACCAACGCCACAGCGGCATCGATCGTGGCCGAAGTGGCGGCGAGCAACCCCAACGAGAAGCTCGAGCCGATGATCGCCATGATGACCACCATCACCAACTCGCCCAACGGCGTGGGTGACGATGCGGCCAAGGGCCTCTGGTACGTGGGCGACATGCTCTATCGCCAGTTCAAGGCGATCCCCGGTGACAAGATCGAAGAGAAGGTGGCGGCGCTCCAGCAGATGCAGGGCGTCTTCCAGCAGGCGGCCTCCATGGGCAGCGCGGAGTGGGCCGTCGCTTCGCTCTGGCGCATCGGCAACGGTCTGCAGAACATCGCCGACTCGGTCGAGGCCACCCCGGCCCCCGCAGGGTTGAAGCCGGCGGAGATCGAGCAGTTCCGCGCCGCGGTGAAGGCCCAGGTCGATCCACTCAAGGCCAACGCCGAGAACACCTTCCAGACCTGCATCAGCCGCGCGGAGTCCCTCGAGGTCTTCACGGCGGCCGCGGTGGGTTGCCGCAAGAAGGTCGACGAAGCGTCGTCGCCGCTCAAGGGGCCGCCGGCCGAACGCGCCGTCAACGTGGAGGAGCTCCAGAAGAAGGCGGAGCTCACCCAGAACGCGGCGGAGTTCGAAGCCCTCGGCCTCGCCTACCTGGGCGCGGGCCAGGTGAACAACGCCATCTTGAACCTGAACCGGGCCATCGAGATCGAAGACACCCGCGCTTCGGCGCACTCGGCGCTGGGCTACAGCTTCTTGCTCACCGGTGACTCGGCCTCGGCGCGAGGTGAATACGGCCGCGCGTTGGAAGCCGACCCCACCTTCGACAAGGCGCGCGCCAACCTCGCCGGTCTCAAGTGCCGCTACCTCGACGTGGTCGGGGCGAAGCAGGAGGCCGCCGTGGTGAAGGACGCAGCGCTCGCCGGGCCGGACGTCGACCCGGAATGGAAGAGCTGCAAGTGATTGGGTTCGGCCGCCAGCTCACCACGCTCACCCTCGCCTTCCTGGCGTTGGGGCTGAGCGCGTGTGAGGTCGACCCGCGCAAGGCGCCTCCGAAGTTCCGGCTGGAGGGGAGCCTCGGCCAGGTGATGGACACCGGCTACGACGAGGCGCGCGTGCTGGTGGCGCCCACCGACATCTCATTGCTCTTCGTGCGCGTTCGGCCCCTGTCTGCGACTGACACGGACGACGGCGGCACGGTCGACCCGATGATGATGATGGGCGTCTCGGAGGACTACCCGCTCCAGGTCGCGTACCGGCTGCTGGGCGATCCCATTGGAGGCCGCGTCGATCTGGCCTCCCTCGACGAGAACGGCGCTCAGCGCGGCAGCATCTCGCGCAACGTGGCCAACGATCCTCGCAACACCCTGCCCCGCATATTGCGCGGCACGCTCTCTTTCGACCGCCCGCTGGATCCCGGCGCGGTGGTCAACGGCGACTTTCACATCACCTTCGAGAACGGCATCGAAGCGGCCAGCGGCCGCACGGTCTTCTCGACTGCGTTCACCGCAAAGGTCCAACCATGAAGCATTTCCTCCTTCTGCCAGCGCTGATCCTGCTCTCGACGGGATGCGGTCTGCGCCGCGTGCCGCTCGACGTGCTGGAGAAGCTCCCCTACGAGGCGAAGATCGAGCTGCTGGAGGCCGAGAACGACTTGGCGCTGGCAGTCGATCGCCTCGACGAAGCGCGCGCTGAAGTGGCCCGCGCCCGCGATCAGATTCGCCGCGGCAAGGATCGGTACTCGGCTGCACGCGATGAAGTGGGCGCGGCCGCTGACCAGAACAGCAAAGAAGTCGCCGAGCTCGCGGTGGTCGAAGCCGACAAACGCGTCGAGTGGCTGCGCGCCAAGCAGAAGGTCAACGTGCGCGAAGAGGAGCTCGCCGAGCAGAGCCTCGTCTGTGCCCAGGCCCGCTACGAAGTGTCGCGGCTCACGGCCGCTCGCAAGGCGAAGCTCGAAGGCAGCGAGACGCTCGAGCCCGAGAAGTTCGAGTCGCAGCTCAAGGGCTGCGAAGAGGACTACGCCGCCCTCAAAGAGAAGGCGAAAGAGACCGGCGCCGAGGCAGAGACCATGCGTGTGGACTGGGATCAGGCGCGCGCAGCCCTGGCCAAGAAGACCTTCGACGCCCGCGCCAGCCCCTTCGTGGAGTGAGTGATGAGCCTCGCAATCGCTCTGAGCCTCGCGCTCGCCCAGCAGCCCGATCCTGAAGCCCTTCGCCGCACCGTGGCCGTGGAGGCCGCGACGGTGGAGAACGCCCCCGACGACACCGAGGCCCTCTATCGTCTGGGCCTCGCGCACCTGTCGCTGGGTGAAGCGAAGAAGGCCATCAAGGTGCTCGAGCAGTTGGTGAAGGCCGACTCCGAGTCGGTCGACGCCAAGCTGCTGCTCGCGCGCGCGTACCGGGGCGCTGGGGAAATCGAGAAGGCGAAGAGCCTGCTCGACCAGGCGCTGCTGCAGATGCCCGATGATTCTTCGCTGCACGCCGAACGCGGCCAGCTCGCGCGCGCGACGGTCGACCTGCCGGGCGCGGTGGCGCACTACCGCAAGGCGGTGGAGTTCGCTCCGGGAGACGCCGACCTGCTCTTCAACCTGGGGGAAGCGCTGCAGGCCAGCCGCAACCTCGACGAGTCGATCGCCACGTACCGCAAGGTGCTCGCGCTCAAGAACGACCTGTCGCAAGCGAAGGTGAACTTAGGAAAAGCGCTCGCCGAGAAGGGCCTGTTCGGAGAAGCCAAGGAGATCCTCTCCTCGGTGAACAAGGCCACGCTCACCGACGCAGAGGCGCACTACAACCTCGGCGTCATCTTCATGCGGGAAGGCGCGATCGGTCAGGCCACCACCGAGTTCGAGCGCACCCTGGCGATCAACCCGAAACATGCGCAGGCCTTCAACAACCTGGGCGTGGCGTGGGATGCGCGGGCCGACACCAGGAAGGCGCTCGACTCGTTCAAGAAGGCCACGGGCGCCGACCCCACCTTCGCCGAAGCCTGGTTCAACCAGGGCATGAGCTACATGAAGCTCAACAACCAGGCGCAGGCCACGCGCGCGTTCGAGCAGGCGCTCAAGCTCGAGCCCGGCTCCACGGGGCCGTACGTGCAGCTCGGTACGCTGTACTTGAAGCAGGGCAAGAAAGACCGCGCGCTCGAGGCGTTCAAGAAGGCCATCGCCGCGAACGAAGCCGACGAGAAAGATTCGAAGGGCTTCCTGCAGCTGCGCAAGCTGAACGACGCTCGCCGCAGCACCGATGCGTACCGGGGCCTCGCGCTGACGTTGCTGGCGATGGGAAAGATCGATGAAGCGGTCGCGGCGCTGAAGAGCGCGGTCGAGAAGATGCCCAAAGATGCTTCGGCACGGCAGGCGCTGGGTGAGGCGTACATGGCGCAGAACAACTTCGACGGGGCGATCGCGCAGCTGACCGAGCGACTGGCCCTGGAGCCCAGCACCGACGCGCGCCTCGATCTGGCCCGCGCCTACGCCCGGAAACGCGTGGCCAGGCAGGCCGAGCCGCTCTACCGCGAGGTGATCAAGAGCGAGCCCGACAACCGCTCCGCCAAGATGGGCCTGGTCGATCTGTATCTCTCGATGGGCCGCTACGTGGACGCGGAGACGATGCTCAAGGACGCGCTCAAGGCCGACGAGAACGATCTGCAGGCGCTTTCACGGCTGGGCATTCTCAAGTCGCGCATGGGCCGGCCGGATCAGGCGATGGAGCCGCTGGAGAAGGTCTCCACGCAGAACCCGCTGCTCTACGACGCGCGTGCTGAATACGCGTTCCTGCTCTTCCGCGGCGATCCCACCAACGCGAGCCGGTGCGTCGGCACGATGATGGACATCCTCACCTCCGAGCCGAGGCACGTGCTCAGCCTTCATTACCTGGGCGTCTGTCAGTACGGCAAAGGCGAGAAGACGAAGGCCGAAGCGAGCTTCAAGGCGGCCATCGGGGTGGATCCCACCTTCTCTGCCGCTCAGTTTTCGCTGGGAGAGCTGTACGAGGCCGACGGGAAGAAAGAGGAAGCCAAGAAGGCCTACGAGGCTGCCTCAGCGCTCGATCACACTGAAGCGCGCGACGCGCTCAAGCGTCTGACTGCCGCAAAGTAGCTGTGCTCCCTCTCCCTTCGGGAGAGGGTTGGGGTGAGG
>JANODF010000311.1:0-4412 GCA_031412555.1 Archangium sp.
GAGTACTTCCGCCCCGCGCTGCAAGTGACCCCTCGACTTCGCTCGGGGTGACCGGTGTGCGGTGCGTGGGCGGCAACTCGGCACCGAAACCCAACGAGAGGAGCAGGCCGACGCGCGCGTCGAGCTCAGGCAGCTCGTCACGGGTGGGCCGGGCCGGAGCGCCCTTCTTGAACACCCGCCGGGTGACGAACTCGCGCTTGAACTCGAACAACCGCGCTTCGGCCGAGAGCTTCGTGCGGAGCTGCTCGAGCTCGCTCTCCAGCTTGAACAACTTGCCGAGGAACCGGCTGATCTGATCCGCCACGTCGATGAGCAGCGCCGACTCGAGCGGCGCCGAGAGCCCACCTCGCGCGACACCGGCCGCCATGGCTTCCCGGTACTGAGCGAAGCGGGTCGACAGCGCGGGATCTGCGTCGCGCACCATGGTGAGGAAGCGCACGTGCAGCCGTTGCAGCCCTGCGGGACGGTAGAGATCATCGAAAGAAAAACCGTCGAAGCCGAGGTGCAACATGGGGCGTCAGCACTAGTCGCCGGGCGAGGGTGGTTCAAGCCCAAGCGAGAAGTGTTCGCCCCGAATGCGGAGGTGAGTGAAGAGCAGCTGAAGGCTCCGAACACCTTGTGCGGTCACTCGCAGCAACCGCTCGCGGGTGTCGTCGAGCCTGCGATCGAGGTGGGCCAGCTCATCGAGGATCTGCCGCAGGTAGCTCGTCTCGCGGCCCCTTTTTTCCAGCGCGCGGGCCAGCTCGTCGGCCGCCGGCTCGTCGTCTTTGCGCGCGAGGGTGGCCGGCACCGACTTGAAGAGGCCCGAGCTCTCCACCCAATGACGCAGCCGCCGCAGCCGGGCGCGGGCACACCGTCGCGCGAGCCGCAGCACGCACAGCTCGGTCTCGTACCGATCACACAACACCAACGCCGACAGCACCTGCTCCTCCACTTCCTCCAGGTGCCGATCGATCGGCTCGCGCCTTCGCCTCAACCGCATCGCCACCTGGCGGTACTCCTTCCGCACCTGCCACAGCTCCATGTGTCGCCCCCCTGAGGTGGGTGCCGAGCACACTTGGTGCCAGCGAAAGGGCGTTGATTTCATTGGAGGCGGCTCGAACGACGATCAGCTATCTGGACGGTCGATGGCTCCCCGCTCCGTCACTGTCCGCGCGCTGCTGATCGTCTCGGTGTTCGGGCTCGTCTGGGCGCACGCGCTGGGCCTGACGCAGTTCGCAGATCCGACCTTCATCGACTGGATGATCGAAGGCGACTGGATGGGGCATCTCTTCGGTTGGCTGTTCACCCGAAACGGGCCGTGGGGAATTCCACTCGCACAGGCACCCGATCTGGTCGCGCCCGCAGGGAGCAGCGCCGCGTTGACCGATGCGATTCCGCTCCTGTCGGTCTTCGGCAAGCTGGTCTCCCCGTTCTTCGGCGAGCGGATGCAGTTGTTCGGGTTGTGGATGGTGACCGGCGTGATGGGCACGGGCATCGCGGGCGTGCTGGTGTGCCGCGCCTGGCTCAAAGACACGGCGAGCCTCGCGCTGGCGGGTTGTTTGTTCGTGATGAACCCCATCGTCAGCACGCGGTACGGCCACCCTCCGTTCTTCGCCTTCTGGATGCTCAGCGGCCTGGTCGGCGCGTGCGTGTGGCCGGTGACCAGCCTGCAGAGCGCGCGTCGCACCGCCGGCGTCACCTTGCTGCTGGGGTTCCTCGCCTGCGCGACCAACGCCTACCTCGCGGTGATGGCGTCGTTGCTGGTGGGGGCCTCGTTGGCGCGGCTGGCGTGGGTCAGTCGCAGCTTCAAGGCGCCCGAAGCGATCGGCTGGCTGGTGGCCGGGCCCGTCACCTCGCTCACCGCGTTGTGGTTGTTCGGCTTCATCGCGGGCGCGCGTTCGTCGCCGATGGGCAACCTGGCCATCGAAGGCTTCGGTCAGTTCTCCGCCGACCTGCTCACCTTCGTGAACCCCACGATGTGGAGCCGCTTCCTGCCTCCGATCGCGATGGGCGGGCGCCAATACGAAGGCTTCGCGTATCTGGGCCTGGGCACCCTCGTGCTGCTGCTCCTGAGGGTGGGGCTGCTGTGGAAGTTCAGGCCGAGCCGCGCTGAGCTCGCGACCTGGTTGCCGTTGGGCCTGGCGATGGCGGTGATGGCCTTCTTCGCAGGCTCGAACCACGTGACGGTGGCCGGCCAACCCATCGCCGACTTCTCGAACTTCTACGCAAAGCTGGGCCCGTGGCCCTCGGTCTTTCGCAGCTCGGGGCGTTTCGTGTGGCCGCTGTTCGCGTGGTTGACCCTGACGGCCGCGCTCGCCGTCAGCCGCGTGAAGACGCCGTGGGTGCGGCAGTTCGTGCTGGGGGGCGCGGTGCTGGTGCAGCTGGTCGACTTCGATCCCACGCGCACGCCGCTTCGTAAGCCGTACCCCGTCTTCGAGCCCTTCAAGGATCCCACCTGGGCGCTGCTGAAGGACTACCGCCACGTCGTGATTCACCCCATCCAGATTCAGTGGACCTGCCCGTTCAATCACGGCCTGGTCGCCAAGCTGTCGTGGGAGGCCGCTACCCAACACCTGAGCATCAACAGTGGTCACGTCGGCCGCGCGCCCCCGGGCACCGATTGCAATCGGCACTTCGCCCCTGCCGAGCTGCGCGACGACACGGTCTACCTGCCGTACTTCGCGCCGTTCATGAGCGACTTCACCACTGCCGGGTTCGTCTGCGCCCCCGTCGAGGGCTCCGTGCTTTGTGTCTCTCCGGCCCGGCCCACGGCGCTCTCGCAAGAGCTTCTCCGCCGCAGCGCGTTGAGATAGGAGGGCCGCTCGAAAATGGAAGCTCCGTCGCAGGACAGTCGCAGGTTTGTGACCATCGTTTGTCCTGTCTTCAATGAAGAGCAGGCGGTTCCCCTGTTTTACGAGCGGTTGATCAAAGCGCTCGCCCTGGTCGAAGACCGGGTTCGTTTCGAGATCCTCTTCGTCAACAACCGGTCCACCGACAGCACCGAGGCGCAGGTGATGGCGCTGCGCGAGAAGGACCCGCGGGTGCAGTTGCTGACGATGAGCCGCAACTACGGCTACCAGGCCTCGATCTCGGCGGGCATGCGGCACGCGACGGGTGAGGCGTCGGTGAACATCGACGTCGACTGCGAAGATCCGCCGGAGATGATCCCCAAGTTCATCGAGCGCTGGCTCGCCGGCGCCGACATCGCGTACGGCATCCGGGCCCGCCGCGAAGAGTTCGTGCTGATGCACCTGGCGCGCAAGCTCTTCTACCGGGTGACCAAGCGCGTCTCGGATCACGAGATCGTGCTCGACATGGCCGAGTTCTTCTTGATCGACGCGCGGGTGAAAAAGCACGTGCTGGCGACCCGCAGCACCTTTCCTTTCGTGCGCGGGCAGGTCGGCTACGTCGGCTTTCGCCGTGAAGGCATCGCGTACAAGCGCGAGAAGCGCATCATCGGAGAGACGCACTACAACCTGATCAGCGCGATCCGGTTCGGCATCGCGGGCATTCTCTCGTCGTCGACGTTGCCGCTGCGCCTGCTGGCCTACGTCGGCACCGTGTTGTTTGCCGTCGACCTGGTGGCTGCGCCCGCCTTCTTGCTGGTGCCCGCCGTGTCTGCCGAACAACTGCTCCGCTGGTTTGCCGCCGGCGTGGCCATTCACCTCGGCTGGTTGGCCCTCGCTTTCGGTGTTCTCGGGATCTACCTGGCGCGCGTGTACAAAGACGGCATCGGATTGCCGCTCTACGTGGCCGATCCCAAACACTCCACGATTACCCCCCGGCCCCACCATGACTGACGCCGTTCTGATCTGTCCGATGTGCAGCGGTAAAGAGATGGCCACCGAGTTCAAGTCGGAGGCCGGCTACGACATCGTGCGGTGCCGCGACTGCCGGTTGGTCTTCACCGACGCGCGCACCGCGCCGCCGCCTTCCGAGCTGTACCCGCCCTTCGAACAGAACGACACGGCCGCTCAGCGCAGCGCCCGTTCGGCCCTCTCGTTGTTCACCCTGCAGCGCGCGAAGCTGGTCGAGAGCGCGAAAGCGTCGGGCCGGCTGCTCGACTACGGCGCCGGCGCGGGTGGTTTTGCCCGCTTCATGGCGGGGCGCGGCTTCGAGGCCGTGGGTCTCGAGCCCTACAGCCTGGGCACGACCCTCGAAGAGCCCAACCTGCGCCTCGTGCGTGCGCCGCTCGCTCAGGTGAAAGACTCGCTGGGCAAGTTCGACGTGATCACCATGTGGCACGTGCTGGAGCACCTGGAGACGCCGGTGCAACTGCTGGCCGAGCTGCGCTCGATGCTGGCGCCGGGTGGTGTGTTGGTGGTGTCCGTGCCGAACTTCGCCAGCTGGCAGAGCGAGGTCTTCAAGGGCGGCTGGTTCCACCTCGATCCGCCGCGTCACCTGCTGCAGTTCGAGCCCTCGACGCTGGA
>JANODF010000312.1:0-4314 GCA_031412555.1 Archangium sp.
CCGCCTGCTCCACACCGGCGCGCAGGCTCTGCCAGGCAGAAGCGCCCGCCTTCTTCACCGCGGCGAGACGTTCGGCGGCGGCCTTCTCCTGCTTCTCCAAGACCGCGAGCTTCTCCTTGGCGCCCGCCTGGGTGCTCTCTTTGACGGACTTCGTCTTCGCGCGGAGCTCAGCGAGGCGAGCCTCCATGCGGGCTTCGAAGTCTTCCTTCTTCTCGTTCACGTACTGCTTCGAGGCGTCGACGGCTTCGGCCGTCTCCTTCTTGACCTTCGCACCCGTGGTCTGAGCGAAGGCGGCCAACGGGAGCCTCAGGGACAGGAGAAGTGCGCGCATGCACGCTGTCTAGCAGACCAGAGGTCGGGTCACCGTTCGCATCGAGTGAAGTCGAGATGCCACTTGCCGCTTCAGGTGAAGCGGTACTGCTTCACCACGAAGCGCGGGCCCACCATCGCGAGGGTGGCCGAATCGGAGTCCACCTCACCCTCCGCTTCGATGCGCGCCCCGCTCTTCTTGATCTTCCGGTCACCACCCGCCAGCAGGTACGTCTTGCCGTCGTCGGCATCGAGCACCCAGATGCCCGTCTCGAGATCGCGAAACTGCACCGTGCCGGAGACCTTCATACGGTCTCCTTCTTGAGCATGGCGCGCGAGACGAACAGACAGATGATCGCGTTGATCGCGAGCCAGGGGATCGCGAGGAACTTGAACGGCATCCACGCGAGCGCAGGCGCGTTCGCCCAGATCGTGTACCCGAGGATCGACGCGAAGCCCATCGCCAGGCCACCCACCACCGGGCGCATGCCCTTGAACTTGATCGCGAAGAGCGACGCCACCACGGGGAGCGCAGCGCTGTAGATGATCGGGTTCGCCAGCGAGCCACGGCCGAAGATGATGCGGTTGAGCCAGTCGGGGATCGGCAGGGTGATCGCATGGTGGCCGGGCCGGGCTCAGCGACGTACTGAATCGCGAAGGCGCCCACGGTGCTCAGCAGCATCGGGATGATGAAGCCGGGCTTGGCCAACACGTTGAGGTAGCCGGGCCGCTCCTTGGTGCCGAGAGTGAGCAGCACGAAGGCCAACATCGCCGCGGCCCAGCCGAACACGTTCCAGTTGATCTGGTTGTACGCGTAGACGTTCACGTCACCGAGGAGCGCGTCGATGCGCGCCTGGTTCTTGTCCAGCTCTGCCACCTGCGCCTCGAGCGGAAGCAGCTCGCTGGTGTCGGCCGCGCGGAGCTTCTTGAGCGCATCCAACGCGCCCTGCGCATCGAGCAGTCCGTGCCCGTACTGATCCGACCAACCCTTCGTTCCCGGAGCGACCTTCGCGCCGAGCACCAGCGCCTTCTCGACCTGGTCGGGGTTCTTCGCACCCGCCGCGTAGAGCAGCGCCGCGACACCAGCCACGTGCGGCGTGGCCATCGAGGTGCCCTGGTACGACGCGTAGATGCCGTGGCTCACGTCCTGCGGATCGATGGTGTTCTGCACGATGCCCGCAGCTTCTCCCTGCGACTTGTCGCCACCGGGCGCTGCGATGTCGAGCTCCTTGCCCCACGAGGAGTACGGCGCCTTCGCACCGGTCGGCCCGACGGCAGCCACCGCGAAGGATCCCGGATACGCCGCGGGATACTCGACGACGCCCCGCCCGCCGTTGCCTGCTGCGCAGACGACGACCACACCCTTGGCCCGTGCGTAGGCGACGGCGTGCTCCATCACGTCGGAGCGCCCGCCACCACCCAGCGACATGTTGATCACCTTGGCGCCGTGATCGGCCGCCCAATGAATCGCGTCGGCGATGTCGGCCGTGTTGCCGCTGCCGAAGTGGTCGAGCACCTTCACCGCCATCAGGGTCGATTCGAACGCGACGCCCGCCACCCCTTCTTCATTGTCGGTGGCCTGGGCGATCGTGCCGGCGACGTGCGTGCCGTGGCCGTGATCGTCATTGGCGTGCTCATCGTCGTTCACGAAGTCCCACCCGCCGGCGAACTTCTGGCCTTCGAGATCGGGCACCACCGCGAAGTCGTCGTGGTTCTCGAAAGCGATGCCGGTGTCGAGCACGGCGACCACCACGCCCTTGCCGCGCGAGGTCTCCCAGGCCTTCTCCATGTTGATGGCCTTCAAGTTCCACTGCTGCGCGTACATCGGGTCGTTGGGCACGAAGAGCGCCTTGACGGTCATCAGCGGCTCGGCCGCCTCGACCTTCGGGTTCGCCTTGATCGTCGCCAGCAGGGCATCGAGGTCACCTTCGTAAGCGCCCTGGGTGAGGGCCGACTGCGGGCCTTCTTCTTCCGAGTTGAACTCGAGGTCGAGGCCCCACGCCTTCTCCAGCTCGTCGAACTCGGCCTTGGTGGTGCCGTCCACGAAGTCGACCACGATGCGGCCCGGTACGCGGGCGCTCACGTCGTCTGGCAGGTCAGCGGTGACGTAGGCGGGGCGGCTGAGATCGGGCCCCTCCTCCGCGTCGCGGGTACAGGCGGCCAGAGAGAGGGACAGCGTCACGACCGTCGACAGCGTCAGCAGCTTTCGCATTGGGAGGCCTCGCACAGGCGGCTACGAACGATGGAGACAACGATTGGATCTGCCCACAAGTTCCCGCCCCGTGCCGCGAAGAAGCATGAAGTCCTTGGTAACCAGTGTGGTTCAGCCCGGTTCCACCCGTCCACCCACCCGCCCGACAAGGGAGGCAGCGGCCTTGCCGACCATGGGGAGATTGCGGTGATAGGTCCGGGTCGCGCCGGGGACCACCGTAAATACAGCATCATGGCGCTCGAGCACCGCGGCCCACCGCCGCCGGTCCTGACCTTGATCGAGCTCGGCCACGATGACTGCCAATGGCCATGCCAACGTCGCGCGGCGCTCGAAGTCAGAAGGCCGGGCCATCGACGGGTTGATCAAGATGAGACCCGCGAGCGGTTGCAGCTCAGAAAGCCTCAAGCCCACCGCGTCCGACGCGCCGATGGTGGCCACCACCACCTGCTCGCCCCCTGAGTTGTCCACGGCCAGTTGCAGCGCCGCGACCGCGTCTTCCACCCACTCCGTGGGGCTGCGCGACGGTTCACCCTGACTGCCACCCACCCCGCGGTAGTTGAACCGCAACGTGGGGTGACCCTGGTGCGAGATGGCGTACGCGAGCTCGGCGCCCACCACGTGATCCATGCCGCTGCCTTCGATCGGCGGAGGCGGCAACACCAACACACCCGGCCGCAGCTCACCCCGATGTGACACGCCCTCCAGCACCAGCCCGTTGGCGAGCGGGATGAGCGTGGGCCGCTCGAGGTACTGGCCTTTCACCACCATGAAGAACTCCGCCAAAGTGAGGGCGGAAGGCAAACGCCCTCATCAAGAAAAGAAAACGGGAGCCCTGTTCCCAGGACTCCCGCGTTGCCACGAACAAGCCCGAAAATTACGGGTTGTTGTTGTAGGCGGTCAGCTGCTGCACGTCGATGCGGCGCGCGACGAACTTGAGGTTCGCCGAGCAGCTGGCGGCGTCGGTGGCGAGGTTCATGCCGGTCGGGCACTCACCGCGCGCCTTGGTGCAGGCGAACTGCGAGTTCAGCGCGACGGTGCCGACGGGCACGGCCGAGTAGTCGTCGAACTTGGCCGAGACGGTGGTCTGGCGCAGCTCGATGTACTGGTCCGAGACGGGGGTCTGCACGTTGCGCGAGGCGTTGAAGGTCTTGTCGGTGCCTTCGATCAGGTCAGAAACGCGGATGACGGGAGCGTCACCGAGCGTCCACGCCTGGGTGCCCAGGTCGAGGTATTCGGTCTGATCCACGCCGCTCCAGATGACCCACTCGTCTTCCGAGCGGTAGTTCTGCTCGCTGGTGTTGTTGCGGCCGGCCGGCAGCTCGCTGTTGCGGAAGCAGGTGGGGGTGTTGACGGTGCGGACGGGCGTCTCGTCCAGAGCAACGCGGTAGAGGCGGGGCTGGCCCTGGAGACAGCCGGCGAGGCTGAGCAACGAGAGAGCGCCGAGAACGACGAGCTTCATGGAACGCATTTGTTTGTATCCCTTTGTTTGGTGAGACCGGCCTGAAGAGTCTGGCGCCGTTTGGCGTAGGGCCGGGGTGAAGTCAACCGCTTCGGCCATGAGACACGGGGGCATCGGGATGTGTGCAAGGAATCCCGATGGCTGCGGTCAGCGCGCGCGCAACACGAAGAACTTGAGGTACTTACCTTCGCGGAACTGAAGCCGAACCGGGTGATCCGGGGGCTGGTATCGCTCTTCGACCAGCGCCAGGTCGACGCCCGCGTTGTGCGCGCCGTCTTTGACCGCATCGAAGAACGCTTCCGGGCTGACCCGCGCGGAGCAGCTGGCGGTGCAC
>JANODF010000313.1:0-7072 GCA_031412555.1 Archangium sp.
GCCGTCCCCCGTTTCTTTCGTCAGCCACAACAAAGAGTCTGCCGCCCGAATGCTGGCATCGACGAGTCGTGCCCAATACTCGACGCGGCGCAAACCCTTGGGCTCAGCCCAGCTTGTCCGCATCTTCACGGATCAAGTCTGGGGTCGGGGTGAGGGGCCGTCTTCGTCGCCCAGCCAGGCCCCTCACCCCAGCCCCCCCAGCCCTCTCCCCGCTCGCGCAGGGAGAGGGAGCGCAAGCGGACATGCCCCGAGCAGGTGGCTACGCTCGCGCCCGTGAACTGGCTTCGCGCAATCACCCTCGCTTCCGTCTCTCTCGCTGGCTGTGCGGCAAGGCCCGTGCTGCGTGATGAGCGCCCGCGCCTGACGGTGGAGCAGGTGACCGCGCGTCTCCCCGACAAGGTGAAGGATCGTGAAGGCTGGGCCACCGACGTGTTGGCCGCGCTCGACGAACACCAGCAGTCCGCCGATCCCGAGACCGTCTGCCAGGTGGTCGCGGTGATCGATCAGGAGTCCGGCTTTCAGGCCGACCCTGCGGTGGCAGGACTCTCGAAGCTGCTCCGCGCTGAGCTCGACAAGAAGGTGGAGAAGCTCGGCCCGCTGGGACCACCCGCGTTGCACGAGCTGCTCAGCGGCAAGGCGCCGGGCAGCAAACACACCTTCGAAGCGCGCTTGAACACCGTGAAGACCGAACGTGATCTCGACGTGCTCTTTCGCGACATCCTGCACTTCTACGAAGAGAAGTTCCCCGCGCCGTACAAGGCGATCGATCTCTTCGGAGCGCTCTTCGACGCGAGCCCGGAAGACTTCAACCCGGTGACCACGGTCGGCTCGATGCAGGTGAGTGTGCGGTTCGCGGAAGAGCTCGCGGGCAAGAAGCGGCGCGACGTGAGCGGCGTGCGTGACGAGCTGTACACGCGCGCGGGCGGCGTCTCGTACGGCACCGCACGACTGCTGGGCCATCAGGCCGCCTACGCACAGCCGCTCTATCGCTTCGCCGACTACAACGCCGGCGTGTACGCGAGCCGCAACGCCGCGCTGCAGGAGCAGGTGAGCAAGCTGACCGGCATCGCGCTCGCCCCCGATGGAGATCTCCTCGCGTACGACAAGAACGCAAAGCCGCTCAATCGCGACACGCAGTCACTCATCGCGATCCTCACCTTCGGTCAGAAGTTCGCGCCTGAGCTGAGCGAGCGGCGCATCCGCCTCGACGTGCGGCAGGAGAAGACGGTGGAGTTCGAAGCGACGGACACGTGGCGGGCGATCAAACGAGCGTGGGCGCAGAAGATGAAGTCAGACCCGCCATACGCGCGGCTGCCCGAGGTCACCATTCGAAGCCCCAAGATGTCGCAAGACCGCTCGACGGCGTGGTTCGCGAAGAACGTCGACCTCCGCTACCAACGTTGCCTGGCGCGTTGACTACTTCCACGACCACCGATCTTTCGCCTCCAACACGCTGCGAACACCTGTCCCCTCGAGCCAGGAGCGAGCGGCAGCATCACCCTTCAAAGTCGAATCGAAGAACGCCGTGCTGATCTCCAGCAGGGCCCGATGGTGATTCGGATTCCGCGGTAATGAATCACCGGGCAAAGCGCGATCGGTGAACGCCGAGTGCTCCGCACCCTCGAGCACCAACTCGTACTTCTGACCCGCGGGGAGCGCGGGATACACGCCGAGCCGCGACTCCGCAGTCTGATCCCCGATCAACGCGTTGTCCGCGGTGCCGGTCATCAACAACCACGGAATGTTCACCGTCGAGAACGCGCGCTTCGCCTCACCTCGCCGCGGCACCGAAGGACTCAACGCCATCGCGGCCTTGATGCGCGCATCGCGAAAGCGCATCCCGAGGGGAAAGGCCTGGCCGCTCACGGCCTGCGTCGTCACCGCTCCGAACGAATGCCCCGACATGCCCACGCGATCGAGATCGAGCCGGCTCGCCAGCACGTGTTTCGGCTCGACGTTCCACTTCGCGAGCGCATCCAGCACGCCGCGCACGTGATCGACGCGCGCGGTGAAGTTCTCCACGCTCGCAGCCGACTTCATCGCAGCCATGCGCTCGGACCGCGGCACTTCTTTCCAGACAGCCGAATCGCTCCCCGGATGCTGCAGGAACACCGCGATGTACCCATGCTGCGCCCAGTGTTCGCCGAGGAACCCGTTGCCTTCCTTCGAGCCACCCAGCCCATGACTGAACAGAATCACCGGTGACGGGCCGGGCGTCGCGGGGAGGAACACGCGCACCGGAACACCGGCCACGAGGTCGACGGTGGTCGGGGAAGCAGCGAACACGAGGGCAGTGAGCAGGGCAGTCATGGCGTCGAGCAGCAACACGCGGCCAATCAAAAGGTTGCGAAGAAGTTTCCTCTCCCATCGGGCCCCTCGGGAGAGGGTCAGGGTGAGGGGCAAACCATTTGCCTGCTAGCCTGCATGAATGCCCCCCACCGGAAGAGCCTGCCTGTGGCTCCTCTTGCTCTTCGCCTCCACCGCCAGAGCCGACTTCTTCAACGGCCGGAACCTGCTGGTCGGAGAAAAGGCCAGCCTGCTGGGGGGCGCGTTCACCGCGTTGGCCGACGACGCGACGGCCGGGTACTACAACCCCGCGGGCCTGGTGCAGGCGCCGGGGTTTACGGTCTCTGCCTCGGCCGATGTGTACGCCTTCTACATCTTGAACCGCACCGAGCGGGTGAACGCGGAGGGCGCGCGGCTCTCGCTCTCGTTCTTGCGGACGGTGATCCTCCCCTCCACCTTCGCGCTCTCGTACCGGCTCCACCCGCGGGTGACGCTGGCGGCGCACGTCTTCAGCCCTGATCGGTTCCGGCTCTCTTCGATCAACTCCATCGACGCGCCGGTGGCGGCGACCGCGCTGGGCAGCGACAAGATCTACCAGGGGCTTTCCCGTTCAGCGCGCTTCGATCAACAGAGCACGCTCTACGGAGCGAGCGCCGGCTTCGTGGTGAACGACGCCTTCTCTCTCGGAGTCGCGCTCCACTACCACCTGGCGCAGACCAGCCAGGCCCTTGCCTCGACGTACTTCACGCATCCCTCTGAAGACGGCACGGTCCGAGGTGAGCAGGCGACGTTGTCGGCAGACAATGAAGTGACCTCCGGCGGGCTCATCCCTTCGTTGGGCGTTCTCGTGCGCTTGCCCGCGGGTTTTCGAATCGGAGCGAGCTGGCAATGCGAGACGTTGATGTTGCACAGCGAGAACCTCTGGCAGGTGAGCTTCTCGGATGCGCAAGGCCAGTCGTTCGAGACGGGGACGACCACGGGTGACACGCGCTACCCGCATCGGTTCGCGTTGGGCCTGGGCTGGCAGAGCTCGGCGGTGACGCTCTCGCTCGATCTCATCGCGTACGCGCCGCTCGACTACGACGCGCCGCACGAAGTGCTCCGCACGCAGTTCGCAGAGAACCGGCACCGGGAGGTGGCGCACTTCGATGCATCGGTGGGTGTCGAGGTGACGCTCTCGGAGATGTTCGTCATCCGGGGCGGTCTCTTCACCAACACGTCGAGCGCATCTGATCAGTTCGCGGAAGAGCGGATCAATCTCTACGGCGGCGCGCTGGGACTGGGCGTGCGCAAGGACGGGCTGGAGACCGGTTTCGGGTTGATGGCCCAATTCGGACGGTCGCCTTTTCAGCGGGAGAACGAGCAGAGTTTCGAGACGCAGTGGACGCGAAGTCAGTTGATGTTCGTGATGGGCGGCTCACACCGGTTCTTCGAGAAATGAAGCAGCCAACACACACACAAATCGAGCAACGAACTCGACAACGAACTCGACAACAAACTCCACCAAGAACTCCCTCTCCCCGAGGGGGAGAGGGTCGGGGTGTGGGCTTACGCCTCCTGCTGTTGCTCCTGACTTCGTGCGGAGCGCCTCAGCTCGAGCCCGTCGACGCCGGGACGCCCGACGCAGGCAGACTCACCATGATGACGCGAGACGCCGGAATCGACGCCGGAATCGACGCCGGAGTCGACGCCGGAGTCGACGCCGGAGTCCGAGACGCGGGCCCCAACCACGAACCGCAGGTCAACCCGACCGTCCTGCAGAACCGCACCACCGCCTACGCCGGCCAGATCGTCGAGCTCGCCCTGGGAGCCACCGACGAAGACGGCGATCGCCTCACCTTCACCTGGTCAGGCCCCGGCACCTTCTTCGAGAACGGCAACCCCTCCGCCCAGCGCTGGTTCAGCGACGAACGCGCCGCCCCCACGCAGCTGACCCTCTCCGTGAGCGTGACCGACAACCGCTCCGCGCCCATCACCCGGCAGCTCACCATCGACGTCACGGTGCCGCGTTTCACCGACGTCTTCAGCACCCTCTCCACACCCGTGCTGCAAGGCGGCCAATGCGTCGGCTGTCACGGTTCGATGGGCGAGTACCAGATCGCCGGAACCCGCAACGTCGCCTGGTCACAGCTGGTCGCGGGCGATCACCACCGCGGCACGGCCTGCATCAACGCCGGAGTGCCGAAGATGGTGGTGGCCTCCGATCGCCAGCGCTCCTTGCTCTACCGAAAGATGAACAGCACCCAACCGCCTGCCTGCGGAGACGGGATGCCAGCGATGTCACAAGTCTCGCCCGCGTCACCGCTTCAGCACATCGTGATGGTGGGCTCGTGGATCGCTGCCGGCGCGCTCAACGACTGAAGCGAAGCAGAGACGAGCGTCGACAATCGCAGCGAGCGATGGCACACGCGGTTCAATGCGTTCACTCGCCCTGTGCTCGATGGTGCTCGTTGGTTGCTCCTCCGCCATGCAGACGATCTCGGTGACGGCAGATCGTTCGACGGCCACTGCAAACGGCACCGACTCGGTGCAGCTCACCGCGACGACGAGCGCCGCGAGTGGGACCGCGGTCGACTTCACGGTGAGCGCGGGCGGGCAGCTCTCGGCCGCGCGCGCGAACACCGATGCCAGCGGGGTGGCGAAGACGCAGCTGACCTCGACGACCGCGGGCACGGTCACGGTGACGGCGACGCTGGGCCAGGTCAGCGACACGGCCACGGTGACCTTCGCGGCCGCGAGCGGGCCTCGGCTGCGTTTCCAGACCTCGCCTTCGAACACCATCGCGCAGAACCTGCTGCGGCCGATCCCCAGCGTGGTGGTGGAGGACAACTCTGGCATCGTGACCTCGTCGACCGCGCCGATCACCGTGGCCATCACGGCCGGTTCGTGTGCCGCCGCGCTCGATGCGTCGAGCCTGATGACGGTGAACGCGGTGCAGGGCGTGGCGAACTTCAATGGCCTCAAGAGCAGCACCCAGGCGACGGGCTGCACGCTGACGGCCACGAGCGGCACGCTGCAGGCGGCGGTCTCCACGGCCTTCGACATCCAGTAGGGGCAACTTCTGGCGGGCAGGTGCGACAATGACGCATGCCCGTCAGCTCAATCACGTCCGTTCGAAGTGGTTCTTCCGGCAACGACGTGAAGGAGCTGCAGCGCGCGCTCAAGGAAAAGGGTTTCGACCCCCAGGGCACGGACGGAAAATTCGGAGCGAACACGCGCAAGGCGGTGGTCGCTTTCCAGCGTGCGAACGGGCTCGAGCCGGACGGCGTGGTGGGCAAGAACACGATCAAGGCGCTCTTCGGTTCGGCGTCGTCGGCACCCACGGCGCCGGCGGGACCGGTCGATGGGTTCGAAGGTCAGAAGTACAAGGCGCGTGGCACGGGCTACTACCCCGACGCCTCGCCGCTCGAAGGTGGCTTCGTCGATCGGCGTGATCAGCCGCTGCGCACGCTGCAGGATTTCCTGAGCGGCAAGGCGAACTACGTCTCCGTCGCGATGGACTCGAAGGCGTTTCCGTACGGCACGAAGCTGCGCATTCCGGAGCTCGAGGCGAAGTACGGCAAGCAGATCGAGTTCCGCGTGGTCGATACCGGTGGCGCGTTCGTGGGCAGAGGCACGAGCCGCATCGACATCTGCACTGCGAACAAGAAGGCGTCACTCGATTCGGTGATCAACGGACCGCTGACCCTGGTGCGCAGCTAAGAAGCGAAGTCCCCTCTCCCTTTGGGAGAGGGTCTCACCACGCTCACTACGCCCCTGCATCCCCCCGCGCTCGATCGCCGAGAAGGCATCATCCGGAGCAAGCCCCAGCCACGGATCCGACGGCGGCATCAGGAACAACGCCTCGTAGACCCAGTCGCTCAGCTCAGGCCAATCGCCCACGTCGCCCTGCGCGAAGTGTTCGTGCACCTGGCGATGCAGCACGTGCCGATTGCGAGCGGTGTCTTGCGCCACCACGTCATTGAGCGAGTCGAGTGCGTTGAGAATCGGCAACTCGACGCGCAGCTTGGTCATCGCCAGGGCCCCTGCCTCACGCGCCGTGGGCATCTTCCGCGCGAGCAGGGGAGGCGCACTCTGCAGCTCGATCGGCCCCGCGAGTTGTCTCCAATCCAAGGTGGCGCGCTCCAACACGAGCGGGTCCCGCTCCCGCCGCAATCCCACCGCACGCGCCCAGGTCTCGAGCTGCGCATTGCGCCTTCGTTCATGGGCTTCCTCCAGCGCCGAGCCGCGCAAGCCCGTCAGCGTGCGAGCAAACCGAAGCGCGTCGAGAAACGCCTCAGGTGCATGCAGCCCGGGAATCGCATCCACCGGCCGTCCGTGCGAGTCGAGCACCAGGTGCGCACTGTTGCCGGTGATGGTGCGCGTGAGGGTCCGTCCATTGCCGAAGTCGACGCGCACGATGGGCACGGGCCGCACCGAGTGCCAGTGCAGCACGAAGTGTTGGCGCAGCTCGGCGGAGACCTTCGGGTGCGGGTAGAGCGTGGTGCGGAAGAAGCGGCTGTTCGCGCAGGAGAGCTCTTCATCGAGGCGTCCCAGCAGCTGCAGCGAGAGAATGGGCCGGCCGGTCTTCTTCGCTTCGGCGAGCGCGAGCTCGAAGTCGGTGAACCAGTAGAGCAGCGAGTGCCGCGCATCTTTCTGGGCGCAGAGCGCATCCAGCGCCGCGTCATCGAGTGCTTCGTCTCGTTCGAGAAACCGGCGGAGTCCTTCAGGGCCAAGCGGTCGGAGGTTCATGCAAGGAACGATACGGAGCCCGGCAGTTCCGAATTGTAAGCCTCACGTAAAACCG
>JANODF010000314.1:0-49962 GCA_031412555.1 Archangium sp.
CGAAGCCGAGGTCGAAGGCGTCGCCGGTGTCTGGAAAGATCTGACCGACAACGTAAACCTGATGACCAGCAACCTCACGGCCCAGGTGCGAAACATCGCCGAGGTGACCACGGCGGTGGCCAACGGAGACCTGTCCAAGAAGATCACCGTGGACGTGCGCGGTGAGATCCTGGAGCTCAAGAACACCATCAACACGATGGTCGATCAGCTCAGCTCGTTCGCCTCTGAAGTGACGCGCGTCGCGCGCGAGGTCGGCACCGAAGGAAAGCTGGGCGGGCAGGCGGTGGTGAAGGGTGTGGGCGGCACCTGGAAGGATCTCACGGACAACGTGAACTCCATGGCGTCGAACCTCACCTCGCAGGTTCGCAACATCGCCGACGTGACCACTGCCGTCGCCAATGGCGACCTGCGCAAGAAGATCACCATCGACGTGTAGGCGAGATCCTCGAGTTGAAGAACACCATCAACACGATGGTCGATCAGCTCAGCTCGTTCGCCTCTGAAGTGACCCGCGTCGCGCGTGAAGTCGGCACCGAAGGAAAGCTGGGCGGCCAGGCCGACGTGAAGGGCGTGGGCGGCACGTGGAAAGACCTCACGGACAACGTGAACTCCATGGCCACCAACCTCACCACCCAGGTGCGCAACATCGCCGAGGTGACCACGGCCGTCGCCAAGGGCGACCTCTCGCGGAAGATCACCGTCGACGTGCGCGGTGAGATCCTCGAGCTGAAGAACACCATCAACACGATGGTCGATCAGCTCAACTCGTTCGCCTCTGAAGTGACGCGCGTCGCGCGTGAAGTCGGCACCGAAGGAAAGCTGGGCGGCCAGGCGGTGGTGAAGGGCGTCGGCGGTACCTGGAAGGATCTGACCGACAACGTGAACTCGATGGCCTCCAACCTGACCACCCAGGTGCGTGGCATCGCCAAGGTGGTCACTCACGTCGCCAACGGGGACCTGAAGCGCAAGCTGGTGCTCGACGTGAAGGGCGAGATCGCTGAGCTGGCCGACACCATCAACGGCCTCATCGACACGCTCGCCCTGTTCGCAGATCAGGTGACCACGGTGGCCCGAGAAGTCGGCATCGAAGGCAAGCTGGGCGGCCAGGCGCGCGTGCCCGGTACGGCCGGCCTCTGGCGCGATCTGACCGACAACGTGAACCAGCTGGCGGCGAACCTGACCACCCAGGTGCGCGCGATCGCCGAGGTCGCCACCGCGGTGACCAAGGGCGACCTCACCCGCTTCGTCACGGTCGGCGCGCAGGGCGAAGTCGCGGCGCTCAAAGACAACATCAACGAGATGATCCGCAACCTGAAGGACACCACGCGGAAGAACACCGAGCAGGACTGGCTCAAGACCAACCTGACCCGCTTCACCCGCATGCTGCAGGGTGAGCGCGATCTGGCCACCGTCTCCAAGGTGATCCTCTCGGAGCTGGCGCCGTTGATCAACGCGCCCTACGCGGCGTTCTACGTGGCCGAACACGAAGGTCCCCAGGAGTTCTTGCGCCTGCGCGCCGGTTACGCCGCGGGCCCCGAAGCGGGCGTGGGGGTGACGCGGGTGAAGACGGGCGTGGGCCTGGTGGGGCAGTGCGCCGCCGATCGCCAGCCCATCTTCGTGAGCAACCTCCCCAACGACTACGCGCGGGTGGGTTCGGGCCTGGGCAGCGCGCCGGCCACGCACCTGCTGGTGCTGCCGGTGCTCTTCGAAGGCGAGCTCAAAGCGGTGCTCGAGCTGGGCAGCTTCCGCCCGTTCTCCGAAGTGAACGTCGACTTCGTCAAGCAGCTGACCCAATCCATCGGCATCGTGCTCAACACCATCGGCGGCAACATGCGCACCGAGACGTTGTTGCAGCAGAGCCAGGCGCTCACCGAAGAGCTGACCGAGATCAACAAGCGCCTGGAGCAGCAGAAGACCGAGGTCGAACACAAGAACCGCGAAGTCGGCCAGGCCAAGGCGGCCCTGGAAGAGAAGGCCGAACAGCTCTCGCTGGCCTCCAAGTACAAGTCGGAGTTCCTCGCGAACATGTCGCACGAGCTGCGCACGCCGCTCAACAGCCTGCTGCTGCTCTCGCAGTACCTGTCGGAGAACGCCGATGGGAACCTGTCGACCAAGCAGGTCGACTTCGCGCGCACCATCAACTCCGCGGGCACCGAGCTGCTCGAGCTGATCGACGACATCCTCGACCTGGCGAAGATCGAATCGGGCACCGTGGCGGTCAACGCCAGCCCCGTGCGCCTGCTCGACATCAACGACTTCGTCGAGCGCAGCTTCCGTCAGCTGGCTGAGAAGAAGAACCTCATCTTCCGCACCGAGCTCGACCCCACGCTGCCGCCCACGCTGCTCACCGACCCCAAACGCCTGCAGCAGGTGTTGCGCAACCTGCTCAGCAACGCCTTCAAGTTCACCGACAAGGGCAGCGTGGTGCTCAAGGTGTTCGCCGCGCAAGACGGCTTCTCGCACGAGAACTCGTCGCTGCTCGGTGGGGGTGGGGCGGTGTTCGGTTTCAGCGTCACCGACACGGGCATCGGCATTCCCCGCGAGAAACACCGCCTCATCTTCGAGGCGTTCCAGCAGGCCGACGGCACCACCAGCCGGCGGTACGGCGGCACGGGCCTGGGCCTGTCGATCAGCCGCGAGCTGGCGCAGGTGCTCAACGGTGAGCTGTCGGTGCAGAGCGAAGTGGGCGAAGGCAGCACCTTCACGCTCTTCCTGCCCGAACGTTTCCGTTCGCGCCAGGAGCGCAGCAACCCCGAGCTGCTCGTGCCTTCGCCTTCACCCCGGTTGGCCGTGATGCGGGGCGAAGCACCGCGCACGCCCTTCGACAGCCTGCGCCGCGCCGCCGCCCCGGTCGAGCCCGCGGGCCAGTCGTTGTTGATGGTGACCGAACACCCGGAAGACGCGGTGGCCGCGCGCGAGCTGGCCATGGCGCACAGCTTGAGGTTGCAGATCATCGACCACATCGACGGCATCATCGAGGCGGCGAGGGGCCCGGAGATCGTGGCCCTGGTGGTCGACCTCAACCTGCCGGGTCGTGATGGTTCGATCGCGCTCGATCGGCTCAAGCGCGACGTCTCGGTGCGCCACCTGCCCGTGTTCATGCTGGGCACGCCCCCTGATGAAGATCGTTCTCGTCTGTTGGCCGGTGGTGCGGCCGGGGTGATGCCGGCGACGCCCGAAGGGTTCGCCCAGTTGCTGTCACGGGTGGCCAAACACTCCGGCGAATCAGGCCGGGCGGTGTTGGTGCTCGACCCGCGCAAGGATCAGCTCACCGGGCTCAAGACCATGCTGGCCGAGCCCAACACCACGGTGGAGGTGGTGCAGACGCTGCAGGAGGTTCACCAGCGGTGTACCCAGACCCGCTACGACTGCCTGGTGGTGGCGCTCCAGGATTCTGACCCGAGCGCGCGTGCGCAGCTGCGCAGCTTGACCGAGCTCGAGCTCTCGCCCGGTCAACGGCCGCCGGTGGTGTTCTTCACCGAGACGGGCGACCCCGCCGAAGAGTGGCGCTGGGCGATGAACCCGCAGGCGAACTGGGTGGCGACCTTCGCGCGCACCCCGGAGCGGCTGCTCGAGTTGGTGACCCGCTACCTGCACCGTCCCTTGGGGGCCATTCCCTTCGGGCAGCAGTCGTTGGTGCGCCTGGCGCTCGCCACCGATCCACAACTGGCGGGCCGCACCGTGCTGGTCATCGACGACGACGTGCGCAACATCTTCGCGCTCACCGCCGCGCTCGAGCATCACGACATTCGCGTGTTGCACGCCGAGAGCGCGCCCGAAGGGCTCAAGCGGCTGGAGGAGAACCCCTCGGTCGACCTGGTGTTGATGGACGTGATGATGCCGGAGATGGATGGTTACGAAGCGACCCAGGCCATCCGCGCGCGCAAGATGTGGGCTGATCTCCCGGTGGTGGCGCTCACCGCGAAGGCCATGAAGGGCGATCGCGAGAAGTGCCTGGCGGCCGGCGCGTCGGACTACATCGCCAAGCCCGTGAACGTCGACAAACTCACCTCGGTGTTGCGGGTCTGGCTCGCACCGCGCGCTCCGGCCATGGCCTCTCAGGGTCCCGTGCCGACCGCGGAGGCGTGATGCAGCCGCAGGTCAACGTCCTCATCGTCGACGACGATGAAGGGAGCCTGCTCGCGGTCGAGGCCGTGTTGTCGGGCCTCCAGCAGCGTCTGTTCAAAGGCACCTCGGCGCGCGACGCGTTGAGGTTGGTCTTGATGTACGACTTCGCGGCGATCCTCCTCGACGTGAAGATGCCGGAGATGGATGGTTTCGAGTGCGCCCGCATCATTCGCGGGCGTGAACGTTCGGCGAAGACGCCCATCATCTTTCTCACCGGCATCGATGAAGGAAAGCTGCCGCGGTTCCAGGCCTACGAGGTGGGCGCGGTCGACTACCTGATCAAACCCATCGAGCCGACCATCTTGCGCAGCAAGGTCTCGGTGTTCGTGGAGCTGGCCCAGAAGACGGCCGAGGTGCGCCGGGTGGCCGAACAGCTGCGTGAGCAGGAAGCGCGCGAGCACACCCGCAAGTTGTTGGAGCGCGAGAAAGAAGCGGCGCTCAGCCAGCAGCGTTGGCTCGAGGCGATCCTCGACACCCTGCCCACTCCGCTGGTGCTGATGGATCCGATGGCCGTGCGGCCGCGCTTCGCCAACCAGGCGGCCTTCGGGTTGGCGGGTGGGGTGTTCGCCGGCAAGGCCCGCCCCGAGGGGCTGCTCTTGAAGGACGGCGAAGGCCAGCCCCTGGCCGATGAGAACCTGCCCATGCACCGCGCCGCGCGAGGTGAACGGCTGCACGGCGAGATGTTCTCTTTCGACGGGCCCCAGGGGGCCGGCACGGTGGTGGCGTTCTCCGAGCGGTTGCCCGCCCAACACGGCAACACCGAGACGGTGCTGCTCAACCTGCACGACGTCTCGGTGCTCAAACACGCCGAGGCCACGCTGCGGGTGGCCCTCACCGCCCGCGAAGACTTCATCTCGGTGGGTTCGCACGAGCTGCGCACGCCCATCACGGCGCTCAAGTTCCAGATCCGCAACGCCATCAAGACGTGGGATCGCCCCGAGCTGATCAGCAACCCCGCCGAACACGCCCTGGGCTACCTGCGGCAGATGCACGCGAGCATCGATCGGCTGGCCAAGCTGGCCGAGTACCTGCTCGACGTCGGCCGGCTGTCCTCCAACGAACTTCAGCTGCGCCCCACCTCGTTCGCGCTGGAAGAACTGGTGCGCGAAGTGGCCTTGCGGCCGGGCGACGGTACGCCGACCTCACCGGTGAAGATCACCACCTCGGGCGATACGACCGGTGAGTGGGACCGCGCGCGCCTGGAGCAGCTGATCTCGAACCTGCTGGAGAACGCGCGCCGGTACGCGCCGGGCCCCGTCGATCTGCTGGTGAGCGGCGCGGGTGATCACGTCACCCTCGAGGTGAAGGACTACGGGCCGGGCATCGAGCCCCAGGATCTGCCCCGCATCTTCGAGCGCTTCAGCCGCGCCCGCGCGCAAGACGACAACAAGGGCTTTGGCCTCGGGTTGTGGATCGTCTCCCAGCTGGCCTCGCACCACGGAGGCACCGTCACCGCGAAGTCCACCCTGGGCGAAGGGGCCCAGTTCATCGTGACGCTGCCCCGCACCGTTCCTGCGGCCGCCGCCGCGGCAAACGCTTCGTGAACCCGGGGGAACGCCCTGATGTCGCTCCGAACGCACAAGGCGGTCGAGCCGGTGGCCAGTTGGTTGTGGCCGGCGCTCTTGTGCCTGGTGGTGGTGAGCCTGGTGCGGTTGGTGGAGGAGGCTGATCAGCTCGTCGTCGGCGTGCTGGGCGCGTTGTTGATCGGCTGCGCGGTGGCGCTGCGCGAGCGCCGGTTGTGGACGTTGTGCCTGACCGATTCACTGACGGGGCTCGCGAACCGGCGCGGCTTCCTGCTGCGGTACGAAAAAGACCTCGTGCGCGTGCGCAAGGACGGCCACTCGATGGCCCTCATGCTGGTCGACTGCGATCGGTTCAAGCAGCTCAACGATCAGTACGGTCACGCCGCCGGCGATCGGGCGCTCGAGTTGCTCTCGATGAGCCTGCAGGCTTCGGTGCGCAGCGGCGACGTGGTGGCGCGCTGGGGTGGCGACGAGTTCGTGGTGCTCTTGCGCGACGTCGACGAAGCCGAGGTGCGGCGGGTGGCCGCTCGGGTGTGCCACGCGCTGCAGGCGCCGGCAGCTTTGCCCCAGGGGCAGGTCATCACCGTCTCGTTCGGGTGTGTCGTCAGAGACCCGGAGCAGGTGCTCACCGTGCGGTTGAGCGGCCTGTTGTCGGCGGCCGACAGCGCGATGTACCTGGCCAAACGACGCGGGGGCGCGCAGCTCGCCGCGTGGTCCGACGCGAGCTTGCAGCAGGTCAATCCGTTCGACTTCGACCAGCTGACCCCTCCGGTGCAGACGGGGTGAGGCGGGCCGCAGTACGGTGGCTCCATGTCGTTCGAGGAGTCGCAGCCCGGTTTGATCATCGTTCGGTATCAAGTGCAGGCAGACCTGGAAGTGGAACGGCAGGGTGCGCTCCTCTCGCGCCTGGAAGCGGTGGCGGGGCCGGTGGTGGTGATCTTCGAGGTGTCACCGGCGATCCGCATGGTGCCGATGGACGTGCCGAACTTCTGGCTGGGCGTCACCGGGCGCGCCGAGCTGCTCATCAAGGGCATGGCCATCGTCACCTCGTCAGCCGCCGTGAGGGTGGCCGCGGGTGGTTTTTCGCTGGCCAACCTCGCGCGCGGCATTGGCACCGAGGTGAAGACCGTCGGCTCGGTGGAGGCAGCCACTGAGTGGGCGCGTGAACTTCTGAGCTGATCGACGCCCGGTCCTGTGTCTCAATGGCGGCACATGGCCCGCTCGACGCTCTTCGATGCGCTTCGCAACACCCTCCGCACCTCGACGCTGGAGGCGCCCTCGAAAGAAGCGGTGGAGCTGGTGCGCAGCTCGCGCCGTGCCTTCGTGCGCAACTCGGCGCTGTTGGGCGCGGGGCTGGCCGCGGCGAAGGGTTTCGCGGCGCCTCGCACGAACCCGAACCTTCGCATCGGCATCGTGGGCGCAGGGCTGGGCGGTCTGGTGGCGGGTTGGGAGCTGAATCGCGCAGGCTACCTGGCCACGGTGCATGAAGCGTCGGGTCGCGCGGGTGGCCGGTGTTTCTCGATGGGCGGCCGGTGGGGCGGGCCCGTCAACTTCCCCGGGCAGATCGTGGAGCGCGGCGGCGAGCTCATCGACACGGGCCACAAGACGATGCTCGGCTACGCCAACGAGTTCGGCCTGGCGACCGAGAACCTGGTGAAGCAGCCGGGCGAGGTGCGCTACTTCTTCTTCGGGCAGCAACACGCCGAGGCGACCATCGTCGACGAGTTCCGCGCCTTCGTGCCGCGCATGCAGGCCGACCTGAAGACGCTCTCGGCCGCGCCGACCTTCTTCAACAAGACGGCCGCCGACGTGGCCCTCGATCAGGTGAGCATTCGCGAGTACCTGGTGACGCGTGGGGCCTCGGCGCTGCTCACCGAGGTGATCTGCGAAGCCTACGAAGCGGAGTACGGCCTCTCGGCGGATCAGCAGAGCTGCTTCAACCTGCTCTATTTCATTCGCGTCAACCGGCAGTCGAACTTCGAGCCCTTCGGTGTGAGCGACGAGCGCTATCACCTGGTCGACGGCAATGAAGCGGTGCCGCACGCCATCGCGGGCCGGCTGGGCAACCAGGTGCGGTACGGCGAGCGGCTGGAGAGCGCGAAGAAGAACTCGGCGGGGGAGGTGGTGCTCAGCTTCCGCATCAACAACAGGTCGGTCACCGCCACCTACGACGCGGTCATCTTCGCGATTCCGTTCTCGGTGATGCGCACGGTGAACCTCGACGCGTCACTGGGCTTTTCGGCCGACAAGCGCCGGGCCATCGACACGCTCGGCTACGGCAACAACGCGAAGATGATGGTCGGCTTCAATGGCCCTTTCTGGCGCGCGCTCGGCAACGACGGAGCGACCTACTCCGACCTCACCGACCACCAGGCCACCTGGGAGACGAACCACAGCTACGCGACCGCCTCGAACGCGGTGCTGGTCGACTACTCGAGCGGTGCGCGCGGGGCGAACCTCGACCCGAGCCGCCTGCAGAGCGAAGCGCAGAAGTTCGTCGCCGCCTACGACCGGGTGTGCCCCGGCGCGTTGGCCCGGGTGAAGAAGAACGCAGCGGGCGAGATCCTCGCGCACCTCGAACACTGGCCGAGCAACCCGCTCAGCCGGGGCAGCTACACCTGCTACACGCTCGGTCAGTTCACGGGCGTCGCCGGGCTCGAAGGGCAGACGCAGGGCAACTGCTTCTTCGCCGGTGAACACGCCAACTCGTTCTACATGTGGCAGGGCTACCTGGAGGGCGCGTGCCTCAGCGGCAAGGACGCGGCGGCGATGGTGCTTCAGGCGATCAAGGTCGGGCAGCTTTGATCATCGGGTGAGACCCATGTCGGTCGAACGTGAACTGTTGGCGCGCATCTGCGCCGAGCCCTCGAATGAAGAAGTTCGGCTGGTCTACGCGGATCGATTGCTCGAGCGGGGTGATGCCCGCGGCACCTTCATCGCGCAGCAGTGTGAGCTCGCGCGGCTCGAGGTGTTCGATGCGCGCTACGCCCCGCTGCTCGCCAGCTCTTCAATCCGGTCTTCGAGCGGGGCTTTCTCCATCGCGTCACCTTGCCGCCGGAGTCCGTGGAGGCCGATTGGCAGTGGCTGCGCACGCATGGAGACGCTGCTCGAGCTGCACGCCAACGGGTGCTCGCTCTCGGATGCGGCGGTCGGTGTGTTGGTGAAGTCGAAGCTCGACCGGCTGGTGACGCTCGATCTGTCGAGCAACAAGCTGACCGACGAAGGTTTCGAGCAGCTGGCCGGTTGGCAGGGGCTCGAGCACATCACGCACCTGCGCGTGGGCAACAACCGCAAGGTGACGGCAAAGGGCTACCAGGCGTTGATGGCGGCCGAGCAGTTCGTTCCGGTGGTGCTCGACATCGGCAAGTCGAGTGACGCGAAGCTGGTGAAGCAGTTGCGCGAGCGATTTGCCGACGCGCTCATGGTGAGTTGAAAGACCTGCGCCTCGATGAAGGTGGTGATGGAAGGCTGTGCTCCGGCGCTCGTCGCGTGCGGGCTCTCGGCACGGCGCATGGCTCGCTCGTCTGAGGCAGGTGGCGCCCGGTGCTCCTCTTCAAGCTGTCACAACCCGGTAGTGACGCGTAACTACAGGGTTGTTACGGCCGTGAAAGTCGCCCCGGCCGGACCTCGTCACATGAACATCTTCGCTCGCGGCTCGAGAGGCCTGCGGGTGATGCGCAACGGAGCAGAGCAGTGAACTCACCGCCTTCTTCGAGGCCTTGGTTCGAGCGTGTTCAGCTACGGTCTTCGCATGTCGTCGCTCCGCCCCTTTCTCTGCTGCCTGCTGCTCGCGCCGGGTTGGGTTCACGCCCAGAGAGCGCCTCTGCAGCCGAGCTCACCGAACGCGGCTCCGACCCGGGATGAGGCGCTCTGGCCCGTCAAACCGCCTTCCCCATCAGAGAAGCCGGCGCCCTCGACCCCGGCGAGCGGGCAAGTTCCGGCTGGTTCGGTGCTCGGCCCCTGGGCCTTCATGGACCTCGGGACCTTCCTCGGTGCGGGGACCTTCGTCGACCCGAGGATCTTCGCGTACGCGGGGCTCTTCACGAGCGTGTCCGCCGGCTGGGGTTTCGACGTGGGCCGCGTTCACCTTCGCCCCTCCGCGCAATTCGGTCTCGGCTCTCAGCTCACGCTGCCGGACACCGAGCAGACCAGCAGGTTCTCCGCTTCACCGATTGCCCTGAGCCTCGCCGCCCCGAATCTGCTCGATGAGCCCGTCACGGGTCTTCGCCTCACGCCCGCGGTGGGACTCACCATCCCCACCTCGCTGGGCCGCAGCATTCCGCTCACCGCATTCTCACTCGCAGTTCAGCTCGAGCGGCGTTTCGGACCCATCGAGGTCGGCTTGCGCTCCCAGGCGGCCAAGCCCCTCTACGCGGAGTACCCGCCCGTCTGCCGCCTGTGTGCCATCGATGCTCAGCCCCGAGTCAATTGGTTCTGGACGAACGGGCTCCAGGCCGAGGGCTGGTTCAACGACGCGCTCTCACTCGGCGCGAGCTACGCGTGGAACATCGCGTGGGGCTTCCCGGTGCCGAGCAATCAGGTTTCCTCTGCACTGCGCGACCCGAACGGGAACTTCCTCTCCCCGACCTTCGTGAGCGCGAGCCACACCGTGACCGGGCGTGTCTTCTTCAATTGGGCCATCACGCGCTTCATCGGCGCGAGCCTCGACCTGAGCACCACCCAGCCGCCGTTCTCCGTCGATCGGGATGGGGTTCAGCGCGTTCGGTTTCCGTTTCTCTCGCTGGGAACCTGGGCCAACAACGCCACCGTCGGATTCTTGAGCGTCTGGTTCCGCACCGACGCAATCCTCGCGCGAAATTGGATCGAGCGCTGACGTCAGGCTGCGGTCGTCGCGGCCTCGATGATGGTGGTGGGTGAAGGGTTGCTGAGGTGCTCCTCGCGAGCAGGCCCTCGGCACGACGCAGAGTGCGGTTGTCTGATGCAGGTGCGTCCCGGTCCTCTCTTCAAGCTGTCACAACCCTGTAGTGACGCGTGACTACAGGGTTGTGACAGTTGGGAGGGTCGTCCCGACCAGACCTCGTCACATGAAGCTCCTCGCTCGCGGCTGAGAGGCCTGCGTGTGATGCGCAACGGCGCTGTGCCCTGACTCACCGCTTTCTCGAGGGCGGTCCGTGCTCGTTGAGCTCCCGGGCTTCGGTCTTCATCGCCACTTCGAATGCCTCCCTTCGAAGGGCGGCACACCCGACAGCAGGTGATACAGCGTCGCGCCATGCCGTAGATGTCGGCGGCCGCGGTCGCGCTCTGCCCCTTGCAGACCTCAGGTGCGAGGTACGCCGGCGTGCCGCGAATCACCCCGTGCGCGTCTCCACGCCTGAATCGAGTGCGCGCGCGATGCCGTGGAGGTCAAGGCGTGCAGAGCCTGACCGCGACCGAGCCCGGAACGTTCGAGGTCACCGAAGTGACGTTGCCATTCGAGTCGTAGTTGATGCTGGCGTTGAGGTCGGTGGTCGAGTTCGCGTAGTTGCGCGCCCACGAAGAGATGCGACCTGATGCGTAGTAGTTGAAGGACTCGCTGAGGTCTTCCGTGGTGCCCGAGTAGTTGCGCGCCCAGGAAGAGACGAGGCCCGAGGCGTAGAAGTTCAGCGACTCGCTGATGTCTTCGCTCGTGTCCGCGTAGTTGCGGCTCCACGAGGAGAGCCGGCCCGACGCGTAATAATTGAACGACTCGCTGAGGTCTTCGGTGGTGCCCGAGTAGTTGCGCGACCACGACGAGATCCGGCCCGACGCGTAGTAGTTGAACGACTCGCTGAGGTCCTGCGTGGATTCCGAGAAGTTGAGGGTCCACGACGAGAGGAGGCCCGACGCGTAGTAGTTGAAGCTCTGCGTCCACCCTTCGCCAGATGACGGGTTCCAGGTGGCCGATGAGATGCGCCCCGACGCGTAGCGGTTGATCGAGAAGCTGCCTGCTCCGGGGGAGATGGCCCCGGTGAGCTCGCGGCACTTCGCGTACTGCTCGCGCAGGTCGCCCCGATCGAGCGCGAGCGAACTGTCGATGCTCACACAAAGGCCGTTCGATGAATTGACGCCGAAAGGCGAGGCGGCGGGGTTGTCGAGCTGGTCGAAACGTTCGCAGTTGCCCGGCGTCACGGGGACACCGCCGCCGCCACCACCCGTCGCCGAACCACCGCCCGTCGCCGAACCACCGCCCGTCGCCGAACCGCCGCCCGTCGCTGAACCGCCGCCCGTCGCTGAACCACCGCCCGTCGCCGAACCGCCGCCCGTCGCGGAACCGCCGCCCGTCCCGCTGCCACCGCCCGTGCCGCCCGAACTGCACTGTCCCGCGAAGCAGGCGAGCCCCAACGAGCAGGTGTTGCACGTCGCTCCGAGCGATCCGCAGGCGTCGGTCGTCACGCCCAGCTGACATTTCCCCGCGGTGTCACAACAACCGGCACAGCTCGACGGGGTGCAGCTCGGCACGGTGGGCCCGCCGCACGAGGTCAGAGTCACCAGCGCGATGAGGACTGAGAGTCGGGACATGACCAGCCGTTTACACCGGCCGGGCCGTGATCCAAGTGATCAGGTCTCCTTCGCGCCGAACGACGCAAATGCGATCTCAGCTTGCGCACCTTCACGCGCGCGGCCGACCCGGTCACTGGCCGGATCTTCTTCCTCGGTCTCTGGTTCCGCACGAACGCTGCTCTCGCTCGAGACGGGGACGAGCGCTGCGAGCAGGTCGCGCAGGTCCTCCGTCCTGAAGGGCTTGGCGAGGATCACGCACGGCTGAATGCGGGGCAGATCGCACGCCTGCAGATCATGAAGTGAGCCTGAGACCAGGCACCGCTTCACGTTCGGGTAGCGCTCCTTGGCAGCAGAGAGCACGTCGACGCCGGAGAGGCCGGGCATGTTGAGGTCGGAGATGATCAACGCCGGATGAGTCGCCTCCATCACCGCCGCCGCCTGGAGCGGGTCGCGCACCAGGTGGCCGTGGCAGCCCAGCTTGCTGAACTGCCGGACCAACGTGTGCCCGACCAACGGCTCATCTTCGACGATTACGACGGTGATGCTTTCGGTCATCGCGTCTCCGGCCCGGCAGTGCTGCTGCGTTCGTTGATCAGTGCTCCTCACGCATCACGCGCGCAAGCGGATGCGTGGCCTTCTTCGATCTCGCGGCTCGCTTCGCGACTCCTCGTTTCACGGGAGCTTTCACGCGCCGCGGCACGGCGGGTGCGACTGACCGGGCTATGAACAGACTCGATACGGACAGGCGAGTGAGGCGTGCCTTGCAGAAATTGCGGCGCTCACGGTCGATTCCCCGTCCGGAGTTGGCGCGGTGGTGACATCGCGACCCGAAGGCAAGGCATTCCGAACCCAGTCTCGGCGAATACCTGTCTGAATTCAGAGCCCGGAAATCGGGAGCCTCAGCGACTGCTCATTCGGGCGACCAATAGCGGCTGGCCGACGCCACGACCTTCAACTCCGAGCCCTTCACGCGCAACACCTCGGCGTTTTCGCCCTCGGGTCCGGCCCACAACGCGTAGAGCTCGAGGCCCGCGGGGCCGCTCATGGCGAAGGCGACGCGGTAGCTCGAGGCATCGAACTCGCAGCCGTCATCGGCGCGCCAGCAGCTCGGTGCGCCCCGCTCCCAGGTCGCGGGGAACTTGCGGATGGCGGGCGCTTCTTTCTCGCGGGTGAGCATCACGGCGGCGAGCGCCTCGCTGCCTTCGAGCTGGTAGCTGGCGAAGGAGAGCCGGCCTTCTGGAAACGTCCCCGTGGAGAGGCACTTCGTCACCTTGCGCTTGGTGAACTCGGCGGCCGCCGCGGACACCTTGGCTTCGCAATCACCGGTCTCCGGCGAGACGGGCATCAGCTTTCGTTTGGCGAAGGCAGCGTTGATGCCCAGCAGACAGAGTGCATCGGCGGGCAGGGTGCCCTTCACCAGCTTGAACAAGGCGCCCTTCACCTGGGTGAAGTTGCGCGCCGTCTGGCGGCCGGTATCTCGGGCGCCCGCGGGCTGATCCTTGACGAACTTCACGTCGATCAACCGGCCCTCGCAGACGGCTTTGGTGATGCTGGCGGCCGCGCTCACCGGAGGCAACGCGAGGATTTGGGAGCCGTTCTCGTTCGAGAACCCGAAGGCGAACTCAGGAGCGGCGGCGAGGGTGAAGGCGACGAGGATCGTGAGCATGTGTGAGTGGCTCCTCAGCTCTTCAGTTTGTAGCCAACGCGTAGCATCTGCCACGCGACGAGGGTCGAAGCGATCGCCAGCACGACCAACATGCCCAGCCCCAGCGTGGAGCTGTCGGTCAACCCGAGCATGCCCGCGCGCAGGCCTTCCACCATGTGCACCACGGGGTTGAACAAGCTGATGGTGCGGAACGGTTCCGGCAAGTGACGCACGGAATAGAAGACGCCGCCGAGGAAGGTGAGCGGCATCATCAGGAACGTGGGGAAGAAGTTGATCTGCTCGAACTTCTCCGCCCAGATGCCCGCGATGAAGCCGAGCATGGAGAACACGTAGGCCGAGAGCAGCAGGAACAACACGGTGCCGCCGATGTGCACCAGGTGGCCGCCGGTGAAGAGCAGGGCGACGACCCAGGTGAGCAGGCCGACCAGCAGGCCACGCACCATCGCTCCGGAGATGAAGCCGATCAGCAGCTCGATGGGCCCCAGCGGCGCCACCATCAAGTCGACCAGGGTGCCTTGAATCTTGGTGATGAAGAACGAGCTGGAGGCGTTCAAGAACGCGTTGTTGGCGATGCCCAGGAACACCAGCCCCGGCACGATGTACTGAACGTAGGGCACGCCTTCGACTTCGCTCTGCCGCCCGCCCAGGGTGTACGCGAACACCACGAAGTAGAGCGAAGTGCTGATCAACGGCTGCAGCACGGTCTGACCCGGCACGCGCAAGAAGCGGCGCACCTCTTTCATGAACAGCGTCTTGGCTCCGATGACGTTCATGCATCACCCTTGAGCACGCGCAGCATGATGTCTTCGAGCTTCGCGGGCTGCATCGCGACGTCAGCCACCGGGAGCCCCGCGGCGAAGAGCGCCGACAACACCTGCGCCGAGGTCTGCGTGCCTGCACGTTCGACGAACTGCATTTCGAGGTGGTCCTTGGAGAGCGTGCCGATGATGCCCGCGGGCAGTGCGTCGACCTTCGAGACGAAGCGCACCACCAGCTGCTTGTGACCCAGGCGCTGCATGAGCGCTTCTTTCTCCTCGAGCAGGAGCAGCTTGCCCTTGTCGATCACGCCCACGCGGTCGGCGAGCACTTGCGCTTCTTCGAGGTAGTGCGTGGTGCGCACCACCGTGGTGCCTTCGGCCTTGAGCTTGCGCACGTAGTTCCACAAGTCGCGGCGCAGCTCGACGTCGACCCCCGCGGTCGGCTCGTCGAGGAACACCAGCTTGGGTTTGTGCACCAGGGCCTTGGCGATGAGGAGCCGCCGCTTCATGCCGCCCGACAACGCGCGGGTCTGCGCGCTCGCCTTCGAGGTGAGGGAGAGCGCCGCGAGCAGCTCGTCGATCCAGGCGTCGTTGGCGGGGCGGCCGAAGTAGCCGAGCTGAATGCGCAATGACTCGCGCACGGTGAAGAAGGGATCGAAGTTGATCTCCTGCGGCACGAGGCCCACCTGGTAGCGCGGGCTCACCGAGTCGACGTCGAGGTCGGTGCCGAAGAGGCTGATCTTCCCGCTCGTCTTGCGCACCAGGCCGCACGCAGCACCGATGAGCGTGGTCTTGACGGCTCCGTTGGGGCCGAGCAGGGCGAAGATTTCACCCGCTTCGATTCGTAAGGACACGCCGTCGAGCGCGCGCATCGAACCGTACTGTTTGACCAGACCCACCACTTCGAGCACCGGAGCCATCTCGCGTTCCTCTACCGTTCACCTCGAAAGCAGTCGAGGGGCACTTGGCTCACGGACAATTGGGAAACGAGCAGGCACTCCTGTACACCGGCGTTCACCACGCCATGAAGATCTCTGTGCTCCTGCTTGCTGCGGTCGTTGCTCTTGGCGCGGCGCCCGTGCGCGCTGAAGACGTGGTTCAGCCTGCACCGAAGCAGCGCGGCTTCTTGACCGGCCTCGGGATGGGTTTCTTGATCGCCGGAATGGCGGGCATCGGCATGGGCGTGGGCGGGCTGCTCGGCGCCAACGACGCCGCCTACCACATCTCGCGTTACGACTTTCCGACCGCGCTCGAGCAACCCGGCTACGACGCCTTGAAGAGCCGCCTCGAGACCAGCACCGCCCTCGCCGCGTCTGGCTTCATCGGTGGCGCGCTGGCGATCGCGGGGGGAATTACCTTCATCATGCTCGACGCTCCGACGCCTGCGGTGGCGTTCGTGCCGACTTCGCAGGGTGGCGTGCTGGTCTTCAGCGGCCGGTTTTAAGGAAGACCTCTCCCGCGCTCGAACGGCCCCTCACCCCGACCCTCTCCCCGCTTCGCAGGGAGAGGGAGTACGGATCAGTTGCAGGTGTCGTTGATGCCACGCGCTGAGACGATCGCCGGGCCCTCGGAGGTGCCGACCCCCGCGAGGAAACAGCCGACCTGCGAACCCGTGCCCGCGACATCGAACACGATGAAGTGACCCAGCTCGAACGGTGTCTGCAATTGCACCGTGCCCGCGGTCACCCCGTTCAGGTTGTTGCGCAGGGGGAAGGCCGTCGACGTGCTCTGCCCATCGAGCCGGAGCGTGCGGGGCAGGGTGGGGTCGAGCTCTTCACCCAGCAACGTGGTGCCCAGCGCGCCACCGATCGCCGCCTGCGCGCCGGGGTGGAAGTAGCCGTCGATCAACCCCTGCGGGAGGAAGAACGGCTTGGGCACCTGGCCCTCGTACGGCTCGCGCGCGACGTGACGCGCCTTCGCGGTCGGATCCGTCGAGTCCCACAAGGTCTGGAACGCGTGCAGCAGTGGATGCGAGCGGTCGAGCACTTCACCCGTCTTGAAGCTGAGGAGCAGCTCGAGGGTGGTGCGCAGGTTGACCGGGTACGTGGTCTGGGTGGCCACTTCGATCAACATGCCGCCCGCGCCTGAGAACACGTAGCCCTTGATGCGCGGATCCACCGTGGCCACCGGGATGCCGATGGTCGAGCCCATCGAGTGACCCATCGCCGAGAGGCGATCCATGTTCACGCGCGTGGTGCCGCCGCCTTCGACGGGCAGCTCGACGGTGGTGAGCAGGCGGGTGAGGTAGACCACCTCCATCGCGGCGACCGACATGTTGTCGACGGTCGAGTCGATGTCACCGAACAGGTCGTACAGCCGCAGCCCCGAGGTGTCGGGCGGGGTGTCGCGATCGCCGTGCAGCGGAAAGTCGAAGCCGAGCGTGGCCAACCCGCGGCGCGCGAGGAACGTCGACGGGCCTGAGCCGAGCGGCGGATCGCCCAACATGTCGCGCGTCGAGGTCTGCGGGAGGGGGCCGCGATCCATCACCTCGCGGTACTCCCCGCCGCTGCCGTGCAGGTACATGCTCAAGGGGAAACCCGTGGGGGGCGCGGCGGTCTTCGGAATTCCCAGCGAGAGCCGCACCGACTGGGTGCCCTGCTGCACCGGCGTCTGACCATCTGCGCTCCACACGATGCGGCCCTTGCCGGGGCGCGCTCCGGGCTGCACCTGCGGCACGCGATACCGCGCCGTGTAGAGCACGAAGTCGGGGAACTCCTCGACGCGGGTCCACGGCTCCTCGAGCACGGGGGCGGGCAGCGTCTCGACCCAGGCGGCGAGCTTCTTGAGCGTCGCGTTGGGGTCGATGGTGCGGAACACGGTGCCGCCGATCACCTTGTTGCGGCTGAAGCGCGAGGTGTCGAGGTAGCTGCGCAGCGGGGCGAGCGCGGCCTTCGCTTTCGCATCGGCCGAGGGGAGCTGCTCGAGCGCATCATGAAAAGCGCGGCTGCGGCCCAGCGGTTTGCCAGCGGTGTCTTTCAGCGAATCCAGCAACACCACCGCGTACAGCGTCGACTCGCGGCGCGGGAAGCCCTGCACCGGAGTGACGGCGAGCAACGATGCGGGGCGATAGGTGACGGCGTCGGCGGTGAACTGAGTGTCGACCGGGAAACGGCGGCCGTACTCCTTCGAGTCGGGGTCGATGTCGATGAGCTGAATCGCGGCATCCTGCGTGAGCGTGAGCGCGGCGGTGGGGAGCGTCGCCGAATCGAGCGTGCCCGACAGGGTGAAGAACGCGCCGGCGTTGACGCCCCAGCCATCGCGCACGCGATCGTCGATCGTCTCGAGCCACATCTTCACCAGGGCCGGCCGCGCACCGGGCCAGCGCTCGAGGTTGTAGGTGCCGTCTTCCTGCTTACGCAATTCACTGGGCAGCGGCACCGCCCAGAAGCCGTCACCCGCGGGATCGAAGTTCACCTGGGTGGAGCGCTCGACGAAGGGCTCCTCGCAGCCGACGAGGAGCAGAACCGACAGGGCCAGCACGATGCGTTGCATGCACACGCTGCTACCACGAGACTGAGGTCACCTCATGGCCGCCGCAGACGAAGTGAAGCGCATCTTGACCCTCACCCGGGGCGATCCGGTGAAGGCCTACGAGCTGGTGCAGGCGCAGCTCTCGGTGTTGGTGCTCAGAACGCAGGTGATGTTGTCGCTCTCGGGCATCGTCATCACCGTCACCGGGTTCTCGGGGCGCACCATCGCGCAGACCAGTGAGCTCGCGCGAAACCTGGTCGCGTCGGGCATTCTCGTGGTGCTCGGAGCCGCCGGCGTGGCCATCGGTGGCGTGTTGCGGCTGCGGTGGCTCACGCAGGAGCTGAGCGACGACACCGAAGCGACGCTCACCCGCATGCTCGCCATGCGTGATCAGAAGGCGCGCTACCTCAACACTGCGCTGTTTCTCTTCATGGTGGGCTTCGCCTGCTACTGCGTGTCGATCGCGTTGATGCTGGTGGCCACGAAGGTCTCTGGATGAAGCGCGACGACGAGCGCAAAGATCACACCGGCCTGATCATCATCGTGGTGGTGGGTGTGGTGTCGCTGTCGTTGTGTTGCCTTGGCTCGGCGGTCCTGTTCGGCGTCGGCGTGTGAGGAGCTAAGTCGTCGTTTGTAAACAAAATCACTGAGGGTCCGCCCTTCTCCGGGGGGCTCCGGCTCAGTGACTTTTGATGACAAAGCGTCGGTTGGCTCAGAGCACTCGCGGGGCGGATGGGGAGGGGCCAGTTCGGCATTCGCACCGCCAACCACACTCTTCAGACCACGCCATTCAAGGCGTACGGTGCCGGCATGACTCCGATGACCCCGCCTGGACCGCAGAAGTCGAAGAGCAGCACCGTGCTCCTGGTGGTGTTGGCCGTCGGCGGGTTGTCGGCGATCTGCTGCATCGGGACGCTCGCGGCGATCGCGGTGCCGAACTTCATCAAGTTCGGTGCGAGGGCCAAGCAGGCCGAGGTGAGGAGCAACCTCAAGGCGCTCTTCACCGCGGAGCGCGCTCACTTCATGGAACACGACGCCTACACGGAGTCGTTCGAAGAGCTCAACTTCATCCCCGAACGCGGCAATCGTTATCGATACGTGCTGTCGACCTCGGGCGAGTTGCTCGTTCCAGGTGCGCCCGATGGCGGACAGCACAGCAGCGTGGGTGCTGATCAGCGCAACAGCCCCGCGCCCGACAATGCAGCTCTGTTTCGCGGCATCCCGGCATCACTCCTGTCGGAGCTGGGCCTCAAGGGCGATTGCCCCGCGTCCTGCCGCATCACGGCGGTGGCGGTGGCCAACCTCGACGCGGATGCCACGGTGGACGTGTGGTCGGTCTCGACCGAAGCGCGCACCATCGACGGTCAGCTGGTGGCCGCAGGTGTGCCGCACAAACACGTCGACGACATCGAGGAGTAACACCACCTGACACCGGTCACTCCTCGACTGCGCTCGATGCGAACGGTGGTGTGAAACCGGTCCCCTGCTTCACGCTTCTTCACCGCGCTCCGCCCGCTGACCTGACACCTTCGACGCATGGGTTCAGCCAGGACATTCCTCGGCGCGGTCGCGGGCCGCTTCTTCTTCCGGCACGGCAAGACGACCTCGGTCAGCCGGCTCAGCGAGCACTTCACGCGCATCGACGTCGCCGGGAAGGAACTCGAAGGCGCGCCCTTCACGCCCGGAGACAAGGTGCAGCTCTACCTCCCCGACGAAGTCATGCGCACGTACACGCCGGTCACCTGGGAAGGCGAGCGCACCTGGTTCATCGGTTTCACGCACGGCGAAGGGCCGGGATCGAAGTGGGTTCGTGACGTGAAGGTGGGCGACGAGGTCGCGATGTTCGGGCCTCGCGGATCGATCGACGTGCGCTCGCTCGAAGGACCGCTCGTGGTGATCGGTGACGAGACCTCGGTGGCCGTCGCGGTGGCGCTGACTCGCGCGCAGCGGAATGTGAGCGTGGTGCTCGAGTCGTCGGTGCCCGAGGAGACGCGGTCGGTCATCGCGCAGCTCGAGCTCACGGACGCGACGGTGACGGCGCTGGGTCAGTTGGCGGATCCCGTCATGGCGCAGCTCGAACGCGGCGCGACTCCGGTGTTCACCGGGCGGGCGGCGAGCATTCAGGCGCTCAAGCAGGTGCTCAAGCAGCGGGGCCGATCGATCGGTGGGAAGACCAGGGCCTACTGGGCTGAGGGCAAACGCGGGCTCGACTGAGGGTTTGGTGCTCGGAGTCGGCCCCTCACCCGCTCCCTCTCCCCGCTGCGCAGGGAGAGGGAGCCTTTATTTGAGCTGGGCTTCCAGCGCGGCGATTCGTTTCTCGCTCACCTGCGACTTCGGCAACTTCTTCGCGTACTTCACCGCCTCTTCGAGCGTCTTCCGCTTCCCAACTGCGTCGCCCTTCTTGTCCTGCAGCGACGCCTTGGTATCGAACAGCCGCAGCTTGCGCGGGCCTTCCTTGCACTTGCTCAACGCACGCTCGATGGCCTTCAGGCCTTCATCGAATTTGCCCAGCTCGCGGTAGATCACCGCCAGCCGCGCGGGCGGGTTGTAGTCCTTCGGGAACTCCTTCTCGGACAGCTGCAGCGGCTCGACCAGCTTCTCTGCCTGCTTCGAGCCCAGCGCCGCGCTCACCCGATGCGGATCGAACACGGCCCGCGCTGCCGGAGTCGGCGCCTTCGCGGCCTGCGCCTCGAGAAAGGTGAGCCACTCACCGGCGAGCTTCTGGGTGGCGGCTTCGTCCTTCGCGGCCTCCCGCTCCGCCACCAACACTTCGTACAGGCCCGACATGTCATCCGGCAGCACGCCTTCGAGCGGGAGCGCCTTCGTGGCCTCGCGCACCAGGGTGTCGAGGATCGCGCTCTTCTGCTTTCCCTCCGGCATGTCGATCGCGCACCCCAGACCCCAGGTGATCGCCGCGACCCGTTCCTGGGCGTTGGTGAAGAGGGGCAGCTGCTCCATCGTGGTGCGCGCGCAGGCATCGTGCTGCTTCGCGAGTGACATCGCCGAGAGCATCGAGAGCACGGTGCGCGCCTTCACCTCGCCGGCCTCGACGGCCTTCTGATACTTCTCCGCCGCGACACCTGCGTTCCCGGCGCCCAGCGCATCGTCGGCGTCCCGCACCACACCCGGCCCACCGCGCGCCGCTTCGAGCAGGGCCTGCATCTGGGTCTCATCGGCGCTGCCCAGCCACTTGAGCACCACCGTCTCTTTGACCGGGTCGATGAACAGCAGCGTGGGCCACACCTCGACCTGGAACTTCTTCAAGAAGGCGTCGCTCTTCGCCCGCTCCGTGTCGATGGAGGCGAACACCACGTCTTTCTCGAACGCCGAAAAGGCAGGGCGGGTGAACACCTGCTCTTTCATGGCGATGCAGGTGTGACACCAGGGCGCCCACGCATCGACGAACAGCAGCTTCTTCTGCGCCTTCGCCTGCTTGAGCGCCTTCGCGTAATCGTCGTCGATGAACTTCGGGCCTGTAGCAGCTGACACAACGAGGGCAATCAGGAGCGCTGACATGGCCGCTCTATACACCCCTGACGAACGTCACGCCCCACGCCGCGGCGTCACTCTGCGATACTCGCGAACTCGATGGAGCTGCTCACGACGTTCGAATCACCCGAAGCCCGCTTCGGCACTGCAGGCCCCTTGATGGTCTCGTTGTATCGCGGAACCACCAGCGTCGCGCTCCTCGAGGAGCTCGATCGCGCGCAAGAGACGCTGATCAGAACGCATCCGCGCATCAGCACCATCTCCGTCATCGCCCTGGCCGGAAGCATGTTCAAGACCGACGAAACGGTGCGCACTCGCAGCGTGGCCCTCGGGAAAAAGTACGAAAAGAACGTCATCGGCTCGGCCATCGTGGTGACGACCAAGGGGCTGGCTGCGGTGATGGCGCGTACCTTTCTCTCTGGCTTCTTCCTGCTCTCGAAGACCGAGAACCCGATGAAGACCTTCGCGAACGTGGCTGAGGGGCTGAGCTGGCTGCAGTCGCTGCCCAACCAAGACCTCAGCATCAAGACCCAGCTGAGCATCACGGATCTCGAGCGCTTCATCGCATGAGCTTCAGCTTCGATTGGTTGCCGTTCGATCGCTTGAGTGGGCGTGAAGTGCACGACGTGTTGCAGCTGCGTCAGCGCGTCTTCGTGGTAGAGCAGACCTGTCCGTTCCTCGACGCCGATGGGCTCGACCCGAAGTGTTGGCATGGGCTGGGCCGTGATGAAGCAGGCGTGTTGATCGCCACCGCGCGCCTGGTGCCGCCGGGCCTCAAGTACGAAGAGCCAGCAATCGGCCGCGTGGTGACCGCGCCCGAAGCCCGCCGCACCGGAGCCGGGCGCGCGCTGATGAGCTCGGCCATTCAGCAGGTGCAGCGCCTGTATCCCGGTCAGCACATCCGCCTGGGGGCGCAGCGCTACCTCGAGGCCTTCTACGGTTCGTTCGGGTTCCGCCCCGTCGGCGAGCCGTACGACGAAGACGGCATCGACCACATCGAGATGCTGCGCGGGTAACCCGCTGGTCTGACACGGGTGGGCCAGCGTGCGCTGGTGTGAGCCCCTTCTTATTGCGGGCGGCGAAGATCGGGATTCCGCGCGCCGCGTTCCAAGCGCCCATGCCCGCTCCCAACGCCCGACGTGTCCCTTCAGTGCTCGCTGGAGTTCTCGCCATGGCTGCTTCGATGACCGCGCTCGGCACCGTCATCTGGTCCGACTTCGCGCAGGCCGGTGAGCCGACGCAGGTGGAGCTCGCCGACGAGGTGACGCCCGCCACCCCGGTGAAGCTGGCGAAGATCGAACACAAACCCGTCGAAGACGAGCTGCTCGCTGACGTTCCCGAGCCCAGCAAGAAGCCGATGAAGCGCAAGCGCCTCCTCGATTTCGGAAGTTTCGAAGGCTACTGATCGATGTGGTCGACGCTGCCCGCCACGCTGCTCTTCCTGCTGATGATGGCGGGGCTCTTCGTGCCGCTCGAGGCCTTCTTTCCGGCCCGCGCCACCAGGCCCTCACTTCGCGCCATGAGCGCGGGTGCCACGTTGTTGGTGGCCAACACGCTGCTGATGCAGTGGCTGGGCGTGCCGGTGTTGAAGGCGCTCGGCTCGTGGGTGGAGACCCCCGCGACCCGCAGCGCTGGGCTGGTGGTGCTGGTGTTCGTGGGCTCCGACCTGGTGGGCTACTTCATTCACCGCGCGATGCACCGCGTTCCCTTTCTGTGGCGCTTCCACCAGGTCCATCACGGCGCGACGGAGCTCAGCTGGCTCGACGCCTGGCGGCAGCACCCGGTCGACTTCGTCCTGCACGGCATCGCGGTGGGGGTGCCCGGTGCGTTGCTCGGCGCGTCGTTGTCTGATCTGGCCAGCGTGGTGGTGCTGCGAAAGGCCTTCACCACCTTCCTGCACGCCAATCTCCAGGTGAACTTCGGGCTGGTGCTCGCTTCTCCGTCGTTTCACGCCGTGCACCACAGCGCTGATCCGCGCGACCACGACACGAACTTCGCCGGCACCTTTCCACTCTGGGACGTCTTTTTCGGCACCACTGCTCTGTCACCGCGGAGATCGTGGCATTTGCGCTGACTTTCCACGCCGCGCTTGGGCCCATGACGTTGCGTGTCGTAGTGTCGCTGATCAGTGCATCGATCCATCCTGTCGTGGTCGCTCCTGTTGGTTCTCCTCCCCACCCTTGCCGCCGGGCAAGAGCCGGGGCTTGCACCTGATGCCGGTGCTCCCCCCGAAGGAGACGTGCTGCTCGACGAGATGATCGCCCTCGAGACGCAGCTGCTCGACCTGGTGTTCTCGGCCTCTCAGGTGGCCGAGCCCATCCGCGAAGCGCCCGTGCCCGTCACGTTAATCACCCGCGAGATGATCGAAGAGAGCGGTGCGCGCAACCTGCTCGAGCTGCTCACGCTCTACGTGCCCGGCATGACCCGCGCCGAAGATCACAACGAGCTCAACGTCGCCATGCGCGGCATCTACGGCAGCTCCCAACAGAAGATCCTCATTCTGCTCGATGGGCACCGGCTCAACTCGCGCACCTATTCGGCGGCCAACCCCGACTTCAGCATCGGCCTCGACAAGCTCAAGCGCATCGAGGTGCTGCGGGGCCCGGGCTCTTCCATCTACGGCAACGTGGCGCTCACCGCGGTGATCAACCTGGTCACCCTCGACGGCAAGGATCTCCGCGCCGCGCAGGGCCGCTTCGGCATCGGGAACTACGGCCAGCTCACCGGCAGCCTCACCGCCGGCCACGACTTCGGCAAAGACGGCGACGTGCTGTTGTGGGGCAGCTACTACATGGCCACCGGCCAGCGGGTGCCGCTGTTCGCCAACCCGAGCGACCCGCGCCTGCAGAACTACAGCGGCAGTGGCTCCGACGGTTTCGCCATCGTGGGCGCGACGCGAGATCCAGGCAGCTCCGATTTCGGCGTGAAGGTGCGCTACGGCCCGGTGCACCTGATGGCCAACCGCCGCTTCGGGAAACACACCGAGCCCCTCACCGCCGCGGGGGTCACCGGTGAGGCGTACCGCTTCGACGATCAAACCAGGAACTCGTACTTCGGCCTGGGGCCGGGGCTGGGCTCCACCACCAACCACGCCGAGGTCGGCTGGGCCGATGCGTTCGGTGAGAAGAAGCAGTGGAACCTCTCCGCCACGCTCTATGGAGACACCAACGAGCTGCTGGGGGTGACCACCACCAACCCCGCGGGCGGCGCGATCCTCATCGGGTGGAACGACTTCAACATCGGCGCGGTGCTGCAGGCCCGCTACGACTACGACCTCGGTAAGCTGGGCACCGGCAGTGTCACTGCGGGGCTGCAGTGGGAATACATGCGCCTGATGGATTCGCTCTACGCGGTCGCCCAGAACACGGTGTGGACCACGTTCGGAGACCAGACCACCGCGCTGCTCGAGCCCGGCCGCGAGATCATCTACTCGGGCTTCGTGATGTTGCGGCACAAGCTGTTCGACTCGCTCGTGCTCAACGTCGGTGGCCGCTACGACAACAAGTTCCGCCGTGAAGGGCCCAACGTGCAGAACTTCTCACCGCGCCTGGCCCTCGCTTTCGCGCCGCGCCGCTCGTGGGACGTGCGCCTCTCGTACGCCGAGTCGTTCGTCGATGCGCCCTACTGGTATCGCTACAACTCGTTGCCCAGCTATCGCGGTGCGCGCACCCTGACGCCGGAGCAGATGCGCTCGGTGCAGCTCTCGGGCTCCGTGTCGCTGCTCGACGAGCGGCTCAAGGGCACGCTCAACCTCTTCTACAACGACCTCTACAACTTCATCTTCCGCAACAACAACGCGGCGCCCACCGAGCCCATCTACCAGAACGCGGGTTACCTCAGGTCGATGGGCGCCGAGGCCGAAGCGTCGTGGATCGACAGCTGGCTGCACGTGCGCCTGGTGGCGGCGTACCAGGCCGCGGTGGCGGGCCAGGACTACGGCACCCGCGGAGGCGTCATCTACAACGTGCCGAACTGGTCGGGCGCGCTGACGGTCGACGTCGCCCCGGTGATCGCCTGGAAGGACAAGTTGTGGCTGCACGCCGCGGCTCGCTACACCGGCCGCCAGCTCTCGCCGGTGAACCTCACCTTCCGAGACCCCATGGGCAACGTGCTGGCGACCTTCGATCAACCGGATCGTTTCATCGAAGGCGCGGCCATCGTCGACCTCGGCTTCCGCTTGAAGAACGTGCCGGTGAAGAACGTGTTCCTGCAGGCCACCATCTACAACCTGTTCGACACCTATTCAGAGGTGGGCGGCAGCGTGGTGCACCCCTACCCGCAGACCGGCCGTTGGTTCCTGGCCACCATCGGGTACACGCTCAGCCCTTGAGCTTGAGGCGAATGCCGACCAGCAGCGCGTCGCGGCCGTCACCGCCGGGCGTGCGGTAGTACTGAAGGTCGGGCTGCAGGCTGATGAAGTGGGTCAGGCGCCACTTGTAGAAGGCTTCGATGAAGAACTCCGAGCCGGGGCCGGGCGTGCCGTTGCTCTGCTGCTGCACGGTGAAGTACCCGAAGCCGATGCCCACGGTGTCGTCCGAGCGGGCGCCCAACCCGTGGTACGCGAGCGAGCTGCCCACGAAGAAGGAGATCAACGTGCGGTCGGGTTGCGACCAGCCCACCCGGCTGATCCACGTGAAGCAGCGCACGTCGTCTTTGTCTTCGGGTCGAAGGTAGATGCGCTCGTCGTGCTGCACGAAGAAGCCGTAGTTGCTCTCGAAGGTGCGCGGCATCGGCACGTCGCCCACCTCGGCGATCGGCCCCTGCTGGCGGAAGAAGCCCGCGCTGCTGGTACCGGTATTCTTGTCGTTCGCGCCGAACGTGTGTTTGGCCGCCACGCTGGCGATGAAGAAGTGACCTGCGTCGGGCACGAACGCGGTGTCGAAGCCGAAGCTGCCCACCTGCGGTCTTCCTTCGATCAACATCGCGCGAAAGAAGAGCCACTCCAGTGGATTGACGATGAGCGCCGCGCCCAGGCCGTTGGTCGGGTACGACGGAAACGGAGTCGAAGGGATCAGACCGAAGTTGTTGTTGATGAAGTTGCCGCCGAAGCGGGGCGTGCCGAACTCGCGGTTCGCGTCCTGCTTACCGAGGCGAATGGTGATCAGGTCCTTGAACAACGACTGCTCGAAGAAGAACTCACCCAGCTGGATGTAGGGCGGCGCTTCGATGTTGCTGATCTCGGTGACCGAGCCCACGCGCTGGTTGATGCCCAGGCCGTGGTTGGTCTGGCCGACCGCGTAGAACGTTCCCCCCGGCCACAGGCCCAGCCCTTCGGTCTCGATGGTGATGGCGAGATCGAGGTGGCCGCTGAGCGCCGAGTTGTCGCCGGCTTCCGGCTGCGAAGTGTTGGCGAAGATTTCAGCGGCGTAGAGGATGTCGAAGCTGATGCCGTGCTCTTCCAACCAGGTGCGCGCGCCGCCCCATTCGCCGGTGAGGTGGAAGGCGTACCAGTAGCCAGGCGCAGGCTCGGTGGGCTTCGCCTCTTCGGGCACCGCGATCTCCGCGCCCAACACTGCCAACAAGAGAAGTCCGAACATCAGACGCTCGCGATGAAGCCGGCGAAGATGACCGTCACCAACACGGGGAACACCCAGCGCGACACGATGTCGAGCTTGAGCGCCGCTTCAGGCTTGCCGTTGCCGTCGAGGATGAACGCGATGAACGTCTGCGCCAGGGTCAGAAAGAGCAGCACGTAGGTGGCGATGAAGAACTTGTCGGAGAGAACGAGGTAGCCGATCTCCGGCATGTTCTGACTGACGGCCACGTTGTACGCCATGCACGAGAGCAGCGCGGTCATCGCCACCGACGCAGCGGTGTCGAGTTGGTTGGGCGGCAGGAAGAACACCAGGTACGCCATCAGCAAGATGATCAGCAGCGGGATGAGGATCTTGAACGCGTACGACCAGTACTCGCGCACGAAGCTCACCTTGAGCGTGTACCGCGAGTAGTGCGTGCCGGCCGGGTTGCGGGTCGGGTCACCGAAGCTGGTGGGGTACTTCGATTCGTAGATGTCGCGGTCGACGCGCGCGAGCGTGTAGTCGGGAATGCTCAAGGTCGGGCTCAGGCCCCAGCGCAGTTCGGGCGCGCCGCTCTTCTCGTAGCTGATCTTGTCGTCGACGAAGATCATCTCCTCCAGCTCGAGCTGCGCGTTCTCGACGGTGATGGGGAGCACCTGCGTGTCGAACGGATAGTTCTTCAGGTCGGGCACGAAGAAGAAGGTGCCGGTGACGCGGTAGCAGATGTACCGCTCCGTCCCGACCACCTTGTCGTCGACGAGGTCCTTCGAGTCGAACTTGCCGTTCACCGGCTCGAGCTTCTCCACGATCTCCTTCGCGCGCGCTTCGTCGCCCACCGGGAAACGCAGCCACAAGTAGAGGTCGGCGTAGAAGCTCTCGGTGCGCGCGTCGACCGCACGCAGCTGCACCACGTGCATGCCGATGTGTACGGGCGTCGCTTCAGCGACCGCCGCGAACGAGGAGAGGACGACGGCAAGGCAGCAAAGTCTGTGTGCGATCAACGGGTTCCCGGGGGCAAGGAGAGGTCAGCCCACACGGTGTTGAGGGCCCCCGCAACTATTCTTTCGAAGCCGGGTTCATCAGGCAGGCCGGAACACAAACCCCCTGGAGAACAAACCCATGAAGATCCTTCGCAAGACGCTGCTCGCCCTGTCTCTCTCCGTTGGTGCCGTCGCCTGTCAGGGAGGGCAGATGACCGAAGAGGAGACGCTGGTCGGAGAAGCGAGCTCTGCGCTGACGGTGGCGGAAGAGTCGGGTGACGTCACCGCCGATGCGGTGGGCGGCGAGACGGCGACCGAACTGACGGCCAGTGGTGATGAGTCGGCGGTGCTGCCGCAGGCTCCGGATGGTGACGGCGTGTGCGATCTCGGTGCGCGGAAGGCGAGGGTGCTCGCGCGCTACGATACCAACGGCGATGGACGGCTCGGCCCGGTGGAGCGTGATGCGCTGCGGGATGATCTCCAGGCGCGCGTGGGTCACCCGGTGGCGCTGCGTTTCGGCCTGGTCCACCGCGCGCATGTGATCAAGCGCCTCAAGTGGGTGTTCGACACCAACCTCGATGGTTCGTTGTCGGCTGACGAGCGCACGGCGATGGTGGATGCGCTCGAGGCGCGGTGTGAACGCATTCGCGCGCAGGTCATCGAGCGTTTCGACGCGAACGCTGACGGCTCGTTGGATGCGACCGAGAAGCAGGCGGCGAAAGACGCGCTGGTCGCCCGGGTTCAGGCATTCCGCCAGCAGGTGCTCACGCAGTACGACGCCAACACCAACGGCGTGCTCGATGACGGTGAACGTCAGCAGCTGCGCAGCGATCGCATCGCGGCGTTCCAGGCGCGGCGCGCAGCGGTGGTGGCGCAGTTCGACGTGAACGACGACGGCACGCTCGATGATGCCGAGAAGCTCGCGCTCAAGCAGGCCATCACCCAGCGCATCATCGAAGGCCGCGACGCAGAGTGACGCTGTTTTTCATTCAGCCAGGCACGTTCAACTCGAACCGCCCCTTGCCCTCGTGGTGATCCAACACCACCACGAGCTTCCGCCCCGCGTAGTCCGCCCAGTCGGCCAGTTCGACGGACCACCACAGAGCGCTATCGAACTCATCGAGCAGCACGTGCGGTTCAATCGCCACCTTCTGCCCGCCGAGCGTCTCGACGCGAAGCCAATCGCCCCACTCGAAGATCGGCACCGGCGCATTCGCATTCCACGTCAGCCCGCCCGAAATGCGCAGCTTCGATCGCAGCACCTGAAGCTTCGGCGCCTGTCGCATCGGCCCGCCGACGCGCACGTAGTTCGCCAGCCGCCTCCGTTTCGTCCCGGTGAACGGCTCGACCACGAAGCGCGCCATCCCTGACGGCACCACCGGAGCCGCCTTCGCCAGCTTCTCCACCGCCTGGTGCACCCACCGCTCCGTGTACCGCCCCCACAACGTGCTCGAGCCCTCGTAGTGCTGCAGCTCGTACTCACGGCCGCTGGTGAAGTACCCGGAGTAATCCCCGCACGTGCCGGCGATGATCACCTGCTTCACGCCGCTGCTCGCCTGAATGATCAGCTCACTGAGCCGATGCGCCATCCACGTGGTCGGCTCACCTGACAAGCCCACGACCGCCACGTCACCCACCTGCACCAGACGCAGCGGCAGCTTCTCCGGCTGATACTGCAGCACGTCGAGCACAGGCTGGATGATGGCCATGCCCAGGTCGTCATCGACCTTCGGCCAGTGTGGATCATTCGAGTTGGCCGAGTCGTCATCGCGCAGACCTTCGGACAAGTAGCCCGGGCCCAGCTCGGAACCCGCCAGCGTCGACGCACCGATGCGCGCTTCATCAGGCAATCGCGCGGGGCCGCGATCGGTGGGCACGGTCGCTCCGCGGATCTGCGCTTCGATGAAACGCACGCTCAAGCGGGGCTGGGTGGCGTTCTTCGTCGCGAGCTCGAAGGCCTCGACCAGCGCCGCCCCGAGCCGCGCGCCGTGTTGCTTCACCAGCGTCACGTTGTCCGGCAGCGAGCCGCGTTTGCGGATCAGCTCCGCCAACGTCATGCCAGGCGGGCGCGGATCCACATCGCCGATCGCTCCCGCACCGAGCCCGATGACCGGCCGCACCCCAGTGCGCGAAAGCATCAACGCCTCAGCCGACTGCTGCGCGGCGCCAAACCAATCACCACCGAGTGCACCGTGTTCACGCGCCAGCATCGACGCATGACCTGCGAACGTGGCGAACGCCCCGATGGGCGCGCCGTCGAGTGCGCTCGCCGCGAGCACCTGCAGTCGCGGGTCGACACAGAGCCGCTCGAGCTCTCTCACCTCAGGCGGCGCATTGCGCAGTGTCGCCATGCGCGCGCGGACCTCCGACTCCGGCTGGCCCTGGAAGTTGTTCATCGCGGCCTCGAGGCTGCGATTGACCGTCCAATTCCACACCGGCACCACGCCATGCCCCACGCGTGCAGGCCGCAGCGCAGCGCACGCCTGCTTCACCGCCGCCGAGATGCGCTCGGAGAGATCTTCCGCCAACTCGCGATGAAAGCCGCGCACCCACGGGTAGCTGGTGCAGAACGCGTCGTAATACGGCGCCGCGTACAGGTTGCCGGGCCCCGCGTGGTTGTGCGCTCCGGCCAGCACCACCCGGCCCACGTGAAGACCTTCACTCGCGGTGAGCACCGCCACGCGCTCGGCCAGGTAGCGGCTGCCCGCGTGGAGATCGGCAGCGATCAACGCGACGCGCTCACCCTCACCGTCATCGAGCACCAGCACGCGGGCGAAGAGCCGGCCGACGAAGTTCACCGCGCGACGCGGCGTGAGCCCCGGGCCCCAGCCGGCAGTCCACGTGCCCATCGGAGGCGTGATGTCGGTGATCGCCGCGGCGGCACGAAAGCCCAGCCCGGTGGGAATGGCGGCAGGGGGCGGCCGTGAAAACTCGATGACATCCATGTGAGGCGGGAGCTTTACAAATCCGCCTGCGAATCGCTCATGCTGTTCAGCCTGAATGAGCGATGAAGCGTCGACGCAGAAGCTGAGTGAACACCGCCGCCGTCAGGCCGAGCTGAAGGTCGAGGTGCGAAAGCTCGAGTCGCAAGTCAGCCTGCTGGAGAAGCAGCTCGAGGCGCGTGAAGACGCCGCCATGCGCGCGAAGCTGGAGAAGTCAGAGGCGAACCTCGCCGCGGCGAACGAAGAACTGCTGCGCGTGACCGATGCACTCGAAGGCACCGAAGCCGCGCGTGCTGAAGCCGCCGCCACCATCGAAGAGCTGGAGCAACTGGTCGACTCGTTCTCCACCGTGACGAAGGGCGTGCCCGAGCTGGTCGAGGTGCTCAGCGCCATGCGCCTGTGTGTGGGAGCGCTGGCCACTGCACGCCGCCTCGAGCGCACTCAGGAGTCGTTGCAGGAAGCCAAAGACATCTCGGCCGCGCTGACGCAGGCGCTGATGTTGCTGGCCAACACGCTCGCATCGCAAGCGGGCCGCGCCGCACTCCGCACCTGACTCGCCCACCCCGCTCGATGCGAACGGTGGTCAGGTCCACCGCACGCGCATCACCGACGCGCGGCCGTTGCGCTCGGTGATCTCGACCTGCGGTACGCCACCCGCGCGCGTCACCATCTCGCTCACCACCCCGCACAAGAACTCGGGAGAGGTCGAGTAGTCGCTGACCACCAGGTTCACCTCGCGCTCCGCCACCTTCACCACCTTCGCCTCGATGAAGTTCGCGCCCGACATCAGACTCTTCGGCACCCGGGCCAGGGCCTGGTCGACCGAGAGCACCTTCATCATCACCTTCACCAGGCCACCCATCGCGGTCTCGAAGTAGCCCGCCAGAAAGCGCGCGCCCATCTGCCGCTCGGCCTTGGCGGTGTCGACGCCGGAGTGCACCTCATCGCGCAGCAGCTGAAACGCGCGACCGAACACCTCGGCATCGACCGCGGGCGAATAGAGCCCCATCTCGCGGAACTGCGCCTCGAGCGGGGGCGGAATCTGCCCGCCATACGCGCGCGTGAAGAGACCTTCGATCGTGTGTTTGAAGACGAGGCGGCGCGTCATCCTTCAACCGCTATCAACGTTGCGCCCAGTCGAACACCGTGAATTCACGGTTCACCCCAGGGGAAACAGGATGGCGCGGGTCGCAGCGAGCAGGCCCTCTTTCGTGAACGGCTTCTGCAGCAACGCCACTTCACCCGCGAGCACACCCCGCTGTACCACCGCGTCTTCGGTGTACCCCGACATGTAGAGCACCTTGAGCCCCGGCCTCACCTGGGTGAGGGCGTCAGCCAGCTCGCGCCCTGACACCCCGGGCATCACCACGTCGGTCACCAACAAATCGATGGGGCCGGCCTCCGCGACCAGCTCGAGCGCCTCTTCGCCGCTCTGCGCGACGATCACCCGGTAGCCCGCAAGCTCGAGCAAGCGCATCGCCACGTCGCGCACGCTCGCGTCGTCCTCCACCAGCAGCAGCGTCCCTGCGACCTCGCCGCCCTTCCCCAGCGGCTGAGGTGTCGGGGTGCGCTGCGCAGACGTGGCCGGCAGCCACAGCGTGAACGTGGACCCGCGCCCCATCTCGGTGTCGACGGTGAGCGTGCCGCCGCTCTGCAGTGCGATGCCGTAGCTCGTCGACAGGCCGAGCCCGGTGCCCTTGCCCACCGGCTTGGTGGTGAAGAATGGCTCGAACAGGCGCTCCTTCACTTCCGGGGGAATGCCGGTGCCGGTGTCTTCCACAGCGACGCACACGTACGTGCCTTCGACCAGCTCGCCGCCCGCCGGCGCGCGCTGCTGCAAGGTGCGCACGCGCAGCTTCCCGCCCCTGGGCATCGCGTCACGCGCGTTGACCACCAGGTTCATCACCACCTGCGTGACGAGGGCAGGGTCAGCGCGCACCAGCTCGAGGCCCTTGGCGAGGTCGAGCGCGAAGGCCACGTCTTCACCGATGAGGCGACGCAACATGCCCTCGAGATCCGAGAGCACGCGGTTGAGCTCGATGATGCGCGGCTGCATCACCTGCTTGCGACTGAAGGCCAGCAACTGCCGCGTCAGGTCGGCCGCGCGATCTCCCGCGGCTCGAATCTCGAGGAGGTCTTCGCGGGCCGCGCTGCTCTCGGCCGCGTCGTCGAGCAGCAACCCCGTCAACGAGAGGATGACGGTCAGCAGGTTGTTGAAGTCGTGCGCGATGCCGCCGGCGAGCAACCCCACGGCCTGCAGCTTCTGACTCTGGCGCAGCTGCGCTTCGGTGGTGCGCAGCGCCTCGAGCGCCTCCTTCACCTCGTCGAAGAGCCGCGCGTTGACCACCGCCTGCCCGGCGCGGTCACCCATGTCCTGCAACCAGGCGAGCTCGTCGCCGTCGAAGAGTCGATCTTCGAAGCGCGCCACCTCGAGCAACCCGACCAACTGCCCGGCCGCGCGCATCGGCACCAACGCGAGGTGCTGCGGCCCGTCCTCGATGCCGGCGACCAGCTGGGCCCCCGAGAAGGCCATCGCCCTGCGCGCCGCGAGCACCTGCGCTTCCTGGGCGGCCCACGCCCCCTCGCCAGAGAGCGTGCGGCGCGCGTGTCGCGCCAACGGAGCCTCGAGCGTCTTCCCGTCGGGCGAGAGCAGACGGACCCACGACTGCTCCTGCTCGTTGAACACCGTGAGGCGGGTGACGGTCTCGAGGCTCTCGCGCAGCTCGAAGCGCGCTTCTCCCAGGCAACGCGAGAGCTCGGCCGCGGCCAGCGCGAAGCTGGTTTGCCGCGAGAGGCGTCGCTCGATGCCTTCCTGGTCCGCCACGCCGTGCATCATCGACAGCCGGGTCGGTAGCCCATCGAAACTCAGCACGGCGTCGATGGGCTCGACGTCGACCAACGCGCCCGAGCGCAACCGCATGCGGCGAGGTGGCGGGAGCTGATCGGCGCTCCACGCCTCGAGACGACGCCGGGTGATGAGCGCCTCTTCGGGCGCGACGAGGTCTTCGATGCGCGCGCCTGCCAACTGCGCGACCGACGGCACCCCGAGCAGCCGCAACGCCACCGGGTTCGCGTAGACGCCGCGACCGTCTCGCGTGGCGAGCAGACCGACCGACGCCGCATCCATCAACGCGCGCAGGTTGTCGGCCTGGCGCTGCACGCCCGCGCGCGCCTCGACCTCAGCGCTCATGTCGCGAAAGACCAGCACCACGCCCTGCAATGTGCCGTCGGCGCGCCGCACTGGAGTGCCATTGTCGGAGATGGGCCACTTGCGGCCCGCACGGTCGATGAGCAGCGCCTGCTTCACGAGCCCGTCACCGCTCAACACGCGCGCTACCGGGTTTCCGACGCTCGACTGCGTCACGGGGTCGATCAGCGTGAAGACGTGCTCCACCGGCTTCCCACGCGCTTCGGCCAGCGTCCATCCCGTGAGGCGCTCGGCCACCGGGTTCAGCCGCTCGACCCGACCCAGTTCGTCGGTCACCAGCACGGCGTCGCCGATGCTGTCCAACGTGGCGCCGAGGTCTCGCTCGCGACGCGCGCCGAAGGCCGCGAACACCGCGACCACCGTCGCCATGAAGGCCATGGTGAGCACCGCCTGCAGCGCGGTCGAGTACGACGGGCCGAGCCCCACGCGCACCGTCAGCTGCACGGAGAGCAGGCCCAGCACCCACGGGAGGATCAACGTCGCGAGCAACAACGGCCGCCCCAGCGACGCGGCCGCGCCCGAGCCGACGAAGGTGCGGGTGACGAAACCCTCGGGCGTCGTGAGCAACACGGCGAGGCTGCCGAGCATGATGGACAGCGCGGTGTGCACCGCCATGCTCGCCAGAAACGGGAACTCAGCGAGCGCGGTGACGCCGTAGCTGAAGGTCACCAGCCCCACGAGGCCGAGCATCAGCGAGACCAGCGCCCCCACCTGCGACCAGCGCTGCAGTTTCGGCCCGAAGCTCAACAGGCCGGCCGCGGCGTTCATGGTGCACAGAGAGGTGGCCGTGCCTGCGCTCATGCGCAGCGGTACGCCGTCTTGCCTCCACCAGAGCCGATCGATGCCGTCTGGCCAGTCGAGGCCCTTGCTGATCAGCGTGGCCACGCCGATGAAGACCCCGAGCGCAGCGGCCGCGCGGGTGACCCACCGCGCGCCGCGCACGTGCGCGAGCAGCGCCACCGCCGCGGTGATGAGACCCAGTGCGGTGTTGGGCTTCATGGGGCTGGTACCGAAGAGGCCGACTCGCAGCGCCTCGACGTCGAAGAGGTAGCCCGCACTCCCAGCCGCCGCGAGGAGCAGGCTCGAGATCGCGAGCCACACGGCCCACCGCGCCCTCGCGGGTAGCGCCACGCGCTGAGGAAGGCTGTTCATGTCGAAGCGCCTTTAGCGCGTTCGATACCTGGCCGTCACACCACCGCTTTGGCTCACCTCGTGAGGGACGCGTCACGAAAGGCGGTGCGCAGGGCCTCGCTGAGCCTCACGACGATTTCACCCTCGATTTTGCCGTCCACCGAGCTTCGCGACTGGGAGTCGTCCCGAATGAGGGTGTCCTTGCACCAGTACTCCACGTCGGCGAGTTCGGCGTCGGCGTCGGAGCAGACTTCCGTGCCGTCGATCGTCGGTTGCTCAAAATCCAGACGTTGGTTGAAGCGTCCGTCCCCGTGACACGGACGGCCACCCAACTTCCGATACCGTGGGTCTCCACCGCCAGCACGCCACCACCGGCGCGAGCTGAAAGGATCTGCATCCGATCGCCCTTGAAGATCCAGACCGTTCCGCCCGATTTGACCGCGACTTTCTGGGCAGTCTTCAAGCCTTCCTTGTTGGCCAACTTCTCCAGGCTTCCCTCGACGGACGCGACGTCCGAAGGAAGCTGGAACTGCGTCTGCTCCGCCGCGACCCTCTCCTTCGAACTCACCCGAAGTGGGATCTGTTTCACGCACCCGACGGAAGCTGCAGCGACGCCGAGTGCGATAAGCCTGAGTGCCCGAGTTTTCGTCAGTCGAAGGTCCATGAAGAGAAGACAGGGGGACTCTCAAAGTCGCGCACAGGAAGAGAAATTCGTCGCGCGGGGTCAGGGTGAGGGCCGAACGTCAATCTTCACCTGACTACGGCACCACGCCGATGGTGCCGAGGATCTGCGCGTTCCCGGTGCCGCCGGCCGGTGTGCTCGACACGTCAGTGAGCCCGCCATCGGTCTCGAACTGCAACTGCCTGATGGCGTCGAGCTCGGCCACCAGCATGCGCCCGGTGAGGGGACCCCGTTCGATCATCACCGGCGCGCCCGGCAGTTGTGGCCTGCCGAACGCGTAGGGAATCGGGGCAGAGACGGTGAACACCGAGCCCGTGCTGTCCCAGGTGAGCTTGCGAAACTGGTCAGCGCCATCGGTGTTCACCACGAGACCCAGGTCGGCGAACGGCGAGAAGGTCACCGACATCGGGCCGTTGGTGTTCACCACCTGCTTCGCGGTGAGCACGTTGCCTGCGCGCTCGAAGAAGGCGATGCGGCTGCCGACTGCGAAGCCGTTGTCGGGCATGGCCACGAAACGCTGATCGCGCGAGACGGTGAGCGTGGGCGCGATCGCATCGCGGTCGGGGAACCCGGTGGTGCTGGTGCGCACCGTGGGCGTCGGCTGCGACACGTCGACCACGTGCAGGTCTTGCATCATCGGCGTGGTGGGCAGGCTTCGCGCGGCCACCAACAATTGCTGCGCTGCGGGCAGGTACACCGCGGCCGAGGCGTTGTTGCCCGGCATCAGGTACTTCTCGTTCGAGAGCGTGCCGTCGCAGCCGATGTCGATGGTGTACACGCCGCCGCCGTTGTTCAGGGTGTTGAAGTCGAGCACCCAGAGGCGATTGCCCGACGGCTGCATGATCAACTTCCCGGCGTAGAAGTTCCCCGCGTAGGCCGCGTGCACGATGGTGACGTTCTGCTCGTCGAAGCGGAAGACGCCGATGGTGCCGTCATCTTGCGCGGCGAGGCCGATGCGGCCGTCGGGCGTGAAGACGATGGGCGAGGCGGGATCAGTCGAGCGGCCCATGCGGAAGAAGGTGCCGGTGGGGTTGAGCGTGCCAGTCGAGCTGAGCGTGAAGACTTCCCATCGGTTGTCGCGGAAGCCGCCATCGTCAGGGAAGGGGTGCGAGACCACGACGCGGCGCTCTGAGTTTGCCGAGGTGGTGACGAAGAAACAGCCGGCGTCGGCGAAGCCCGCATCGGGTACGGGTAGGCCTGCATCCGGGCCGGCGTCGGGCACGCCTGAGTCCACGCCCGCGTCGACGGCGCCTCCGCCGCCACCGGTCGCGCCTCCGCCTCCGCCCCCGGTCGCGCCGCCGCCCACGCCTCCACCGAGTGCGCCCCCACCGGTGCCGCCGCCGATGCCCGCGTCGACGTCCATCAAGCGAGTGCCGCCGCAGCTGCAGCCGGCAGTGAAGATGCACAGAAAGAACCCGACCACGAGACGCTTGCCGTTCATGGCGCGCACCCTGCCATGGAAGAGCCGGGTTCGATGAGACCTTCATTCCCGCATCCGATGCGAGCGGAGGCCGCTTCCAGATCTCAGCCGCGGCGCTTGCGGACCGTCTTGACGTAGCGGGCGAGGTCCTCTGCCTGGTCGCGATCGAGCGCACCTTCGAAGGAGGGCATCCTCGAGGGTCGAGGCGATCTCCGCGTCGGCGAACTCTTCGCAGAAGCTGGCGCGAATCACGTGCCGCGCCCGCATGGTGAGCTGGGAGAAACAGTCTTCGAGCCGCGCGCGGCGCACGCCGACGGGGGCGTCGAGGGCCACCAACTCTTCCGCGGTGAGGCCGAACTGCTGGCCCAACTGCTGGCGGCGTTCGTCTGAACGCGCCCGCTCGCGCGCCAGGTTGCGGCACACGCCCAGCGCAAACGACGCTGCTGGGCCGAGCGCCGACGAGCTACCAGGCGTACGTGCGCGAGCTGGCAGCGTCCTGGAAGTCGGAGGCCCGGCTTCCAGAGCATTCCGCTCACGTTGGTCGTGATTCAAATCGCGCTCGGGTTCTGGCGACTCCGGGGTGACGGGCGGTTGGGAGCGGCTCGGGCCTTGAACTGCGGCGGCCCATGTCGAACGACACCCGAATCAGGCTGGAAGGAAGACTCGAGGTCTTCGAAGAATCCGTGGCCCGGCTGAGTGCGGCAGTCGTGCGCGCAAAGCGCGGTGATTTCCGCGCGCTGGGTGCGGTGATGGACCTGGAGGACGACGAGGTCCGTGCCCAGGTGGCGCGGGTGGATCCCGCACAGCCCCAGTTGGAGGCGTCGCGGCGCCTGCGGGCGGAGGCGGAGACGGTGGTTCGTGCGCGGGCGCGGCTGATGAATCTCCCCGAGCAGCCGCTGCGGCGTGCGCTCGAGGCGCTGGTCGCCGAGCCGCTCGCCTACGAAGGGGTGGCGAGGCACCCGTTGGGGCTCGTCGTGCCAGTGGTGATCGGACTGATGGTGGTGGTCGAAGTGGCGGTGATGCGGCACCCCGCGCCGCTGCTCCTTCACGGTGGCCTGGCGCTCTTTCTGGTGATCATGGATGTGGTGTCTCCACGCCTGCGCGTGACCAGCCGCCGGATGTTCATCGGCAAGCAGGTGTTCGAGCTGGCCGACGTCAAAACGATCCACATCGAGCACCTGATGGTTCGTTCGCCGAAGCGGTACCGACTCACGGCGACGTTCAACGGAGGCGAACAGGTCCAGGTGCGTTTGCCTTACGTACCGGAGGCTTTCACCGCTGCGCTGCGCCGCGCCCGGCCCCAGCTGCAAATCTCCCGTGCGAACTGGGTCTGGGCCTGGTGCTGACGGAGCAGGCCACAAAGCAAAGAGCCGAGGCCGAGCGTCACTCAGTTCTTCCGGGCGTTCGCGGTCGGAACCGCCGCGGGCTCGGCGTCCGGGGGATTGGAAGCATCGGTGCCGCTCGCGAACTCCTGCCGCCCAGACGTCTGGACGAACGGGCCGCCCTCTTCCTCGGCCAGGTCTTCGTCGCGAATGTTCTCGTCGGCCTGGTCGCCTGAGGTCACCGATTCGACGGCAGCCTCGCCGAGCTGTTCGGCGAGGGAGTCCTCCATCGCCTGCGGGATGTACTCAGCCGACTCGGGCAGCTTGCTGCTCTCCGGGGCGTTCTCGACGTCCTTCTCGAGTGCGCGCTCCTCTTGCCTCAGCCGGCGCAGTTCAGCCGTCTTCGCCGCGGTGTTGGCCTGCGCCTGCTTCCTTTTCACTGTCGGTTTTTTCTGGAGCATGGGTTTCCAAAGATGCATCGCACGCGCCACCAGACCTGGCCGAAGGGCCGGTCGCGTCGACTCAGTTGCTCGGACGCTCGGCGTTCGCCGCGGCCTCGATCATCTTCACCACCGCGTCGGGGTGAGAGATCATCACCACGTGCGAGGCGCCCTGGACCGCTTCGGTGCGCTTCGAGCCGGCCCGCTTCGCCATGAACGCGTGGAGCTGCGCGGGGATGTTCTTGTCCAGGGTGCCGTAGACGAACCACGAGGGGATGTTCTTCCACGCGGGGGCGCCTGAACCCTCGTTGAGCGCGGCGTCGGTGACCGGGCGCTGGGTGGCCGCCATCACCTTCGCTTCCTTCGCCGGCACGTCGGCGGAGAACTGATTGCGGAACTTCACGGGGTCGATGGACAGGTCCTTGGCGCTGCCCTCGGCGAGCGCCACCGGCGGCATCAGCGCCTGGCCCAGCGTGCTGCCAGGAAATTGCCCAGAGAGCTTGAAGGCGTTCTCTCCTTCTTCCGGCGCGAAGCCGGCCACGTAAACGAGCCCCTTCACGTTCTCTTTGTCCTTCGCGGCGTTGCTGATCACCATGCCGCCGTACGAATGCCCTACCAGGATCACCGGGCCGCTGATCGAATCGAGCACGCTCGCGACATAGCTCGCGTCTGTCTTCAGACTGCGCAGCGGGTTGGCCACGGCGATCACGTGGTACCCCTTGTTCTCCAGCTTGGGAATGATGGCGCTCCAGCTCGCGGAGTCAGCGAAGGCGCCGTGCACCAGCACCACCGTGGGTTTGTCTTTCGGTTCAGCAGCCAGGGCGAAGGTCGCAGTCAGTGCAGCGGCCAACACCGGAATCAACTTCAAGGTCGTCTTCATGTGTGTGTTCCCCTTCCGCTCCAGTGAGTGCTCGCCCGGCGCGGAGTCCGCCACCCCGGCATCGTGGAGCGGCGAACCTCCGACCTCAGCCGACGGTCAGGACGACTTGATGAATGCGAGCAGGTCCGCGTTGAGCTGTTCCTTCTGGGTCGTGCACATGCCGTGGGGGAAACCCGGGTAGATCTTGAGCGTGGAGCCTTTGACCAGTTTGGCCGAGAGCACCGACGCGTCGGCGACGGGAACGATCTGGTCGTCGTCGCCGTGCAAGAACAGAGTCGGCACGTCGAACTTCTTCAGGTCTTCCGTGAAGTCCGTCTCCGAGAACGCCTTGATGCAGTCGAACACGTTCTTGTGACCGGCCATCATCGACTGCAGCCAGAACGAATCACGCACGCCCGTCGAGACCTTCGCCCCCGGGCGGTTGAAACCGTAGAACTGCTGCGTGAGGTCCTTGAAGAATTGCGAACGATCGGCCAGCACCGCCGCGCGAATTCCGTCGAACGTCTCCTTCGGCAGGCCGCCCGGGTTGGTCGCGCTCTTGATCATCACCGGTGGCACCGCGCTGATGAGCACCGCCTTGGCGACGCGGCGGGTGCCGTAGCGGCCGATGTACCGAGCGACTTCTCCACCACCCGTCGAATGCCCCACGTGTACGGCCTTCTTCAGGTCCAGCGCGTCGACCACCGCGAGGAGATCGTCCGCGTAGGTGTCCATCTCGTTGCCGTTCCACGGTTGGCTCGAGCGGCCGTGACCGCGCCGGTCATGCGCGATGCAGCGGTAGCCGCGCTCGGCCAGGAAGATCATCTGGTCCTCCCACGCGTCGGAGTTCAGCGGCCACCCATGGCTGAACACCACCGGCGGGCCTTCGCCCCAGTCCTTGTAATAGATTTGCGTCTTGTCCTTTGTCGTGATGGTTGCCATTGCAAGCTCCTCTGATTCGGGTTCGCCTACCGTCGAGCACTAACGGCGCCGCAATGACGAGCCCTTCCCGAAACGGTTCACCCGCAGGCCGAGACTCCCCGCCCGGCTGGTGAACGGGAACGAAGCGTCAGGGGTCGAGCAGGGCGAGTGCTCAGCCGAAGAGCGCCGCGCGAACGGCCTCGAGCTCTTCCTGGCAGCCAGAGCACCCTGCGAGGTGCTCAAGCGCGTGCGTCAACTCGGAGGGGATCGCGACGCCCTGCTGCTGAAGCTCGGCCAGCTGACCCATCACCTCGAGAAATTCGTCGCAGCTCAGCTCGTGCGCGCGCGTCTTCACGATGGCGTCGAGCGCAGCGCAGACCAGGTCGTCGTTCAGCGGCATGGCGTCATCCCTTTCACTCGAACGCCCAGCGAACCTGCGCGGCGTCGAGGCCCGACTGTTCGAAGGCCTGCTTCAACTTCACCCGCGCGTCGTGCGACAGCTTGTAGAGCGCGTTGGCGTTGGTGCCGAGGCGTTGCGCGAGCTCCGCGGTGGGCACGCCGCCCAGCTCGCCCAGGAGCACCTCGCGCTGCCGGGGCGAGAGGGATTCATCGAGCGCACGCTGCAACGCCTCGAGCACCTGCGCCCGGGCCAGGTCGCGTTCGGCGCCCGGCGCGTCCGACGGCGGGTCGAGCGCGGCCACCGGCGCGTCATCGCCCGGCGTCTCGAGCGACACGTCTTTCCACCGCGCGCGCCGAAGCTCTTCGAAGGCCACTCGCATGGCGATCGACAACGCCCAGGCGCGAAAGGTGCTCTGCCCCCGGAAGCGCGCGATGGCCGCGTTGATCCGCACCATCGCCTCCTGGGCGAAGTCCTGGAGGAGATCGTCCGAGACCTTCTTCGCGCGCAGCCCACTGCGCAGGCCGCGCAGCAACAGCGCGCGCAGCGCCTCGAGCGCCACCGGGTCCGCCGCACGGATGGCGCGAACCCACTCTTCGTTGCTCTCGGGCGCTGCCATCCTGCCGCGCACTGTAGGGCGAAACCCGCCCCTCAGTGCGGGTGCGCATGGGGCTCGAGCACGTGACTCAGCGCGTGCTCGATGGCCGCCTTCGGCTGCGCGCCCAGCAGGCGGCCGACCTCTTCGCCATCCTGGAAGATGATCAGCGTGGGAATGGATCGGACGTCGAACTCCGTGGCGAGCGCGTTCTGTGCGTCGACGTCCACCTTCGCGAAGGTCACCCGGCCGGCATAGCTCTCTGAGAGCGCATCGAGCGTGGGGGCGATGGCGTGGCAGGGGCGGCACCAGTCCGCCCAGAAGTCGACGACGCTGACGCCAGCGCCCTTGCGGATGGTGACGTCGAACTGCGGGGCATCGAGGTGCGTGATGTTCTGGTTCATGGTTCCTCAGGTGCGCCGAGCCCGCGCGTTCTTACCTCGCGCCAGAAGCGTCGCGATCCCGAGCGGTTGCACGCGCCACGTAAGACTCGGCGGGCTCGGCTCATCTGCTGTGGACCATGAAGAAGAACCAGAAAGAGGTCGCAGGTCTGACGGTGGCGCAGCGGGAGTCGCTGAAGGCCGCACTGCACGCCGAGGCGCACAAGGTGGCGCAGCGGCGGTTGGCGCGACTCGAGGCGGTGAGCGACGCGCCGACGGGCGGCGATGAAGCAGACGAAGCGTCGCGCATCGACGCGGAAGAGATCGCCGTGACCCTGGCGGCGGGCGAGCGGCTCACCTTGCTGAAGATCGACGCCGCGCTGATGCGGCTGGCGCAGGGCGAGTACGGCCTCGACGTGGAGACCGGTGAGCCCATCGGCTACGAGCGCTTGAAGGTGGTGCCCTGGGCCACCCGCGCCGCGCATCAGGAAGAGCGCAGCGAGCGCGGCCGGCGCGCGGCTTGAGCGGCTCGAAATTCCGGTTCGGAGCCCGGAGAACAATCGCTTCCGGCTGAAGCGCAGGAGTGCCGCGAGAGCGGGTGCATCGTGAAGTCGGGCGCGCCGGTGACCAGCACGATGCGGCAGATCGAGTTCGCGCAGGTGAGCTGGAGGAGCGACGCGCTGGTCACAGACACGTCGTGACGAAATCGACCAGATACAGATCATCCATGGCGGGGATGCTCGCGACGTTGGTGTTCCGCGCCGCGCGTGAGCCGATGCCGTGGGCTGCGTAGGCGTCCATCACGGGCGTGCTGTTGTGTTCAGAATGGAAGAGGTCGGCGCTCACCGAGAGGTGGACGAATCGAATCATCGGGCTCGTGGGGGTGACCCACTCGCTGGGTGTTCGGCCGGCGATGGTGTTGGGTGGCGTGTCGCCGGGCTGGGTGCTGTCGACCGAGCCGGGCAGGGCCTGTTTCATGAACATGCACTTGATGAACGAGGCGTGCGCTGGATCGTGGCCGATCTTCCAACTGGCGAACGTGCCGCGAGAGGCCCCGCCCAGAACGATTCGGTTGGCGTCCAGCCCGAGGCTGGCGGCGTTGGCCCGCACCCAGTCAAGCATCAGGGAGGCATCGGCCGTCACCTCCGCTTCGTTGGCCTGAGTGAGGGTGGGGTGTGATTCCCAGCTGATGATGGACACGCCCCGCTCGCGCAGTTGTTTGCGTAGGTCGGCGGAAGGCAGGTTCGCCCGGTAGGTCGTCCCGTTCGGGTGAGCCCAGAGGTAGATCGGCCCCGGGTTCTCCACCGTCGCCGACGCGGCGCGGTACAGGTCGAGCACCTGGCGTGACTCTCCGGTGGTGCCGTAGTCGAAGGTGTCGGTGAGGTCGGCCTCCACCATCTGCCCGCGACCGCACGCGCTCAGGAGCGTGGCGGCGATGATCACCTGCCACTTCAGCAGCGCGCTCGAGTTGATCAGTTGCACAGAGTTCTCGCTCCCGTGGGCGTTGAGGATGGGCGAGCCGTTGGCGTTGCGCGTGCTGGTCAGACGTCGCCCCGCTTCCGCGGCCCATCGAGCAGAATCGCCACCACCATGTCGCTCATCACGTTCACACCCGAACGTGCGCGCGCGAGAATCCAGTCGACCGGCATCACGAACGCGATCGCCACCGCCACCATCTGCGGCGGCAAGCCCATCGCCCCCAGCACGAGCGGCAACATCACCAACCCCGCTTCCGGAATGCCTGCGATGCCGATGCCCGCCATCAACGACGAGAGCACCACCACCACCTGCTGACCGAAGGTGAGCTCGAGGCCCAGCGCCTGCGCCACGAACAGTGCAGCCATCGCTTCATAGAGCGTGATGCCATCGTTGTTGAGGTTGGTGCCCACGCACGCGGCCAACCGGGCCGACTCGTGCGTGACGCCCAGCTTCTCCGTGAGACACTTCAACGTCACCGGCACCGACGCGAGGCTGCTGTTGGTGGACAACCCGGTGAGCACCGCATCTGCACCTTTGCCGATGTACTCGCGCGGCGTGCGACGGCCGATGAGCCAGGCCACCGCCGGGTAGTACACGAACGCGTGCAGCCCCATGCCCAGCAACACCACTCCCAAGAACGGCGCGAGCGTGGCGAACACCCCCAGGCCCGCGCGCCCCACCACCTGCGCCACCAGGCCAAACACCGCGAACGGCACCGTCTTCACCACCCAACCCAGCACCAGCACCAGCGCCTGAAACGCACCGTGTACGAACGTCTCGATGGAATGAATGTCGAGCGCGTTCTCCTTCAAGCGGCGCAGGGCCGCGCCGAACAGCAGCGCCAGCAGCACCACCGGGATGATGCTGTTCTTGCTGAACGGGTCCACCAGGCTCTCGGGCACGTAGCTCTGCAGCGCCTTGATGGGCGAGAGCGCGTCGGGCGCCAGGTTGCTCTGGAGCGGCGGCACGTTGCCTTCCTCCAGCACCTTCTTGAAGTGGGCGCGCGAACCGATGCCCGGCTCGAGCACGTTCATCAAGGTCAGCCCGATGCCGAACGCCACGCTCACGTTCACCGCGCAGATGAGCAGCAGCTTGAGCCCCGCGCGCGCGGAGATCTGGGTGGTCAAGAACGCGTCGAGGATCGCGAAGAGCACCAGCGGCACGGCCAGCGCCTTGAGCAGGCGGATGACCAGCAGGCCCAGGTCACCGAGTTGTTCGTTGCCCGCGCCGAGGAGGAAGGGCTCCTTGCCGAACACCACCCCGAGCACCGCGCCCAGGCTGACGCCGATGATCACCTGCACGAAGAGCGGCAGATGAAAGCCGTGCTTCTTGCTCAAGCGGTCCACTCGAGCCGCATGGTGAACCCTTCGGTGTCTTGCGTCTTCAGGCTCACCCGCGGCGAAGGCACGTGGAGGTGTGTGAGCATCTCCTCGACCACGCCCATGTCGTACTCGGGCAGGGTGTGCTTTTCGTTCAAGTAGAAGTCGAAGCAGGTGGGGGTGATCTGCGTGAGCACCACCTTGGTGTAGTTGTTCGTCGAGGCGTAGCTGCGCGCCGCGCGGTCGAGCGCCCTCACCGGGCCGATGAGCCGCAGCAAGGGGAAGAGCGCCTTGCCGATGAAGGTCTCTCCGAAACCCACCACCGTGGAGCGGCCCATCTTCCGGTACGCCTCGGGCAACGAGTCCTGCGCGTAGAGATGTTGGGCCGAGAGCGAGAGCACCGAGGCCCAGGTCTCCACGGGGTAGGCGGGGTTGAAGGGGCGATCGAGGCGTACCCCCGCGGCCGCCAACGCTTGATCCAACTGGGGGGTCACCCTGTTTCGGAAGTCCTTGGAGAACAGCGCATCGAACCCTGAACCAAAGACCACTCGCGTCTCGACAGCCATGAAGCGGAGATCTACCTCAGGTTGTGTGAAGCTGCGCCTCTGGCCGGCAGAGCAGCACCTGGAGTCGTCATGAAGCGCGTCGTCACCGCCCTCTTTCTCCTCACTGGCGCAGCCTGCCTGTCGCCCGTCGACGATCGCTGGTGCGGGCCGCAGACCCCGTGTTCAGCCGGTTTCATCTGCACCAGCGACTTTCACTGCGTGCTCAGCCGCGATGGTGGCGCCGGCGGAGGCACCGGCGGTGGACGCACGGGCGGAGGTGGCGGGACCACAGGGGGCGGCATCGGCGGGGGCGGCGGCAGGACCGATGGCGGAGTGGGTGGTGGTGCGGGCGGTGGTGGCGGGCAGAGCTGTGGCGCCATGACCTGCGCCAGCGGCTGCTGCCTGGGAGCTGATTGTGTCCCGGTGACCCGTCAGAGCCAGACCACCTGCGGCCTCTTCGGCCAGGCCTGTAAGGCGTGCTCACAAGATGAAAACTGCCTGAGCGGCAGCTGCCGCGAGGTGATCACCTTCGATGCGGGATTGGTCTCCGCCATCGGTGGACCCTGCCTCGACGACTCGAACTGCGGCAACGATGGCCAGAGCTTCTGCATCCCCGAGTTCAGCAGCGGTCAGCCCACGGGCTTCACCGGCGGCTACTGCAGCCGCACCTGCGACAACGAGCCGTGCCCCATGAACGGCGTGTGCGTGGAAGCCGAGACGGGAGGCGGGGACATCGTGAACATCTGCCTCGCGGGTTGCCCGAACAACATCTGCCGCGCGGGCTACCAGTGCGAGATGCAGGGCATGTCTGGGGTCTGCCTGCCCTGAACCCCCTCGCCCTGCGAAGCGGGGAGAGGGTTGGGGTGAGGGGCAAACTGTGTGCAACACTCGCGCTCCATGCGTTCCCTCGCGTTGCTGCTCTCGATGTCGCTGTTGGCATGTGCAGGCGCCGGACCCACGCGAGACAAAAAAGCCTTCTTCCAGCGAGTCGATCTCCCCCGCTGGCAGCGGCTGGGCATCGAGCCCAATTTCCTCGCGCAGGCCCTCGACACCACCCACTCGATGTCCGAGTTCTTCGACGACGTCTGGGTCAAGCGCTGGCTCGATGAAGGCAAACGGCTCGAGGCCATCGCTGCCGGGCTCGAGAGCACCGACCCCACCGCAGCCGGCAAGGCCTACGCAGACGCCGCGCGCTACTACATCGTGGCGCACTACCCGAACCCCAAGACGCCGCTGAAGAAGGAGGCCTTCGAAGCCTCCCTGCGCACCGCGAGCAAAGGCATGACGCTGGGCGGTATCGCTTTCGATCCGATCGACTTCACCGCCCCCATGGGCGCGCTGCACGTGGTGCGGAGCAAGCCGCTGGGCGACGGCGTGAAGCGGCCGGTGATCATCGTGAGCGGCGGGCTCGACGGGTACAAGGAGGAGCTCGCGCTGTTGCTCCAGGGATCGCTCGCGGGCTCCGGCGTGGCGAACGGCGTGGTGCTGGTGTTGGCCGACATGCCGGGCACGGGGCAGAACCCGCGGCCGCTCTCGGCGAAGGGCCACGAAGAATACTCCGCCATCATCGACCGGCTCGCCACCGAGCCCGACATCGACAGCACCCGCATCGGCTTCATGGGGTTGTCGTTCGGTGGCTATTGGGCGGTGCGGTTGCCGCAGGTCGAGCCGCGCATCAAAGCTGCGGTGAACTTCGGTGGCCCGATGACCAAGGCCTTCACCCTGAGCAACTTCGGCCGGCTGCCCGATGCCTTCGTGCAAGCCGCGTTGCAGGTGATGGGCGTGAGCAACATCTTCGGTCTCGCGGGCGTCTCCGATTCACTGGCGAAGTCGGTGAGCGATGGTCTGGCCACGAATCAAAAACCACTGCTGACCATCAACGGCACGGAAGACTCCGTCATCCCCATGGAGGACACGCTCTTCCCCGGCACCGCCGGTTCGCCGCGCACGTTCTTCCTCGTGCCCGGAGACGATCACTGCGCGATGGGCAACCTCGAGCTGGTCGTTGGCGTGGCGAAGTCGTGGCTCGACAAAGAACTCGCCGCGCCCTGATCAGGGAATCGAAGGTGGCGGTTTCGGTTTCGAGGGCGCGAACCGTTCGACGAGCTTCGCCACGATGGGGGTGAGCACCAGCGTGGCGAGAATGCGCAGCGGCTGGGTGAGCTTGGTCGCGACCCAGGCGGCGCCGATGGTGCCCGCGGTGCCGGCGGCGGAGTCGACCTCCACCCCCAACCTGATGGCGATCGCGAAGCCGGAGAGCACCAGCGCGAAGATGGTGAAATAGATGATGATCGCCACGCGCCCGTACTCGTTGAGCAGGGTGGTGAGGCGTTCCTTCAGTGGCGGCTTGGGTTCGATGGCGGGGGGCATATCGCGCTTATCGGTCAACGGCGACGCTCACGTGCGTCGGCGGGCACGCGGCCGAAGTCGAGCTGCTGCTCCGCGGCCAGCCAGGTGATGCTCGAGTACGCGCGCGCGACCTGGGTGAGCTGCTGGGGATCGATCTTGTCCACGGTGTCGTTGGCGGTGTGGTGGAAGTCGAAGTAGCGCGAGACGTCCTGGCGCACGTCGAGTTGTGGAACGCCGGCGGCGCGCAACACGCTGGTATCGGCGCCGCCTTCTGCACGATCCGGCTCGACGGTGACGCCCAGCGGAGCGAGCCACGGCGCCCAGGAGAGGAACGTTTCTCTCGCTGCATCGTGAGCGAGCAACCGCACGGCGCGCGCGCGATCTGCTCCGGAGTCGGCTTCGATCGCCAGCACGTGTTTCGTCAGCTCGTCGGCATGGGCGAGGCCGTACGCCTTCGCGCCGCCCAGTCCGTTCTCTTCATTCGCAAAGAGCACCACGCGCACGGTGCGGCGCGGGCGCTGGGGCAGGGTCTTCAACACGCGCGCGACGTCGAGCACGATGCCCACGCCCGCCGCGTCATCGAGCGCGCCGGTGCCGAGATCCCACGAGTCGAGATGAGCTCCGAGCAGCACGAGCTCGTCAGGCCGTTCGCGGCCGCGCACTTCACCGACCACGTTCGCGCTCTCGATGGGCGCCTCTTCGCGGCTGATCAGCTCGAGGTTGAGCCGCACGGGGCCTTTCGCGAGCAGGCGGTGGAGCAGCTCCGCGTCAGGGACGGACAGCGCCGCCGCGGGAAGTCGGGCCGGGTCAGGACCTTGAGAGCCCGTATGCGCAAGGCGATTCGAGTCGGTGCCCACCGATCGGATGAGCGCGCCGACACCGCCGCAGGCGAGGGCTTGTTGGGCAGCGAGCCGGCGAACCGGGGCCGCGCCTCCGTACCCTGCACCGTCGATGGTGCGGCGCATGGGCACGTTCACGAAGAGCAGCTTTCCGGTGAGGCTCCCCGGCTGGAGCGCCTTGAGGGCTTCGAGTGATTCCACCTCGACGACCTCGGCTTCGACTCCGCCCTCGGGGGTGGGGAGGCTGTGACCGAGCGCGGTCACCGAGAGGGTCTGCGCGATGGGTGAAATGATGCGCGCTTCTTCGGCGCCGCGGATCCAGCGGGGCACGGTGACGGCCTCGGTGTGCACATTCTCGAGACCGAGCCGCTTCATGGTGTCCACGGCCCAGGTGACGGCGATGGCGTTGCCGGGTGAGCCGGAGAACCGGGGCCCAGCCGAGTCACACAGTGAGGTGGCGAGATTGGCGGCTTCGCTCTCTGAGGCCTGCAGCCGGTTGAGATCTGCGGGTGGGCCCGGGGCAGGGCGAACGTGCTCGGTGCGGCAGGCCGCCGCGGAGAGCAGGCAACAAACGACGACGACCTTGTTCATGCGGAACATGATCGCATGTCTCCCTCTCCCTTCGGGAGAGGGTTGGGGTGAGGGCCCCACTTCAACGGCGCCCCTGCCGGCCCTTCTCCTTCTTGCGGCGTTCATCCTCCTCCGCACGCTGGTCCTGTCCCTCACTTCCGAAGCGCTGCTCCTTCTCATTCTCCTTCGCAACGAGCTGCTGCTCGCGCTGCCGTCGTTGTTCCTCATCGAGACGACGAGCCTGCTGCTCAGACTCAATCCGCTGTCGCTGCTCTGCCTCGAGGCGCTGCCGTTGCTCGGACTGCGCGCGCTGAGCCTGGAGCTCAGCCTCCCGCTGTTGCCGACGCTCGGCCTCGACGCGTTCTGCATCACGCTGGCGGCGCTCTGCTTCGGCACGAGCAGCTTCACGCTGCGCCCGTTCCGCTTCGGCGCGCATGGTCTCTTGTTGTTGCCGACGCTCGGCCTCGACGCGTTCTGCATCACGCTGGCGGCGCTCTGCATCGGCACGTGCAGCTTCACGCTGCGCCCGTTCCGCTTCGGCGCGCATGGTCTC
>JANODF010000315.1:0-2360 GCA_031412555.1 Archangium sp.
TGTGGTTGCAGCGCGTCTCGTTGCCCACGCCGGTGTTGTTCCAGAACGTCTGCTTGTCTGCGCTCAGCGCGTAGTACGCGTGGTTGTCGAAGCCGCGGAAGTTGTAGAGGCCCACCACTTCTTTGGGATCGAAGTTGGTCAGCTGCGGCGTGATCGACGGGTCGGGGTTGAAGTCGAACTCCAGCCGCTCGCGCCAGAAACCACCTTCGCCGGTGTGGTTGTAGACGACGTCGAGGATCACCTCGATGTCCGCCTGGTGGAACTGGTCCACCATCCACTTGAACTCGTCGATGATCTCCTGCTGGTCCTTCCGGAAGGAATACGTGTTCTCGGCGATGAAGAACGACAACGTGGAGTAGCCCCAGTAGCCGCCTTCTGACGGCTTCTCGAACGGGGGCATCAGCTCGACCGCGGTGATGCCGAGCTCCTTGAGGTAGGCCACCTTCTCGCCCAGGCCGCGCCAGGTGCCGGGGTGATCGACGCCCGAAGCGGCGCTCGCGGTGAAGCCCTTGGGGTGCAGCTCATAGATGATCGCGTCGTTCCAGCGGTGCCCCGGGGTGTTCTCGTCGGTGCGGCGCGTTCGGTAGACCGACTCGTTCTCGCTCCAGGTGTACTTACTCTGCACCACGATGCTCTTGCTGGCCGCGGCCCAGGTCGACTCCGCGCGTTTGGGGCCGGTGGCGAGGCTGCCCTTGGCCCAGTCGTGATCGCGGTGAATGGCCTTGCTGTAGGGATCCCACAGCAGCTTGTTGGGGTTGAAGCGGTTGCCTTCCGTATCGACGTCGGCCTTGAAGCCCTTGATCGAGCCCGGAATCCACTCGGGGTCGTACGTCCAGTTCGGGCCCCAGGCGACGAAGCCGTAGTGCTGGCCGATGCCGATGCCTTCGATGTGAATGTTCCACACGTCACCGAACCGGGTCAGCGGGAACTGGCGGGTGGGCAGCGGGGCTTCGGGGTTGTCGAAGAGGAGGATCTCGATGCGCTCGGCGCGCTCGCTGTACACGCCGAAGTTGATGCCCTTGTCGACGACCGTAGGGCCCAGGTGCTCCAGCCGCTCGATGGCCGCCGGGTCCAACGACGCGGCGTTGGGAGACGTCTTGTACAGCCGCGCGGTGTCGGTGGGGCCGCAGGAGAGGAGGACGAGCAAGACGGGGCTGAGTCGGCGCACGCGGGCACTCCTATCAACTGCCACCAGAGAAGGTCGATACGGGGGCTGCGCTCTGCGTGGATTGTTCGTGGCGCAGTGCGGCACGAATTCTCGTCAAAGACACAGGCCACACATTGGTAGCGTCCGCGCCCTCGTGAGTGACGTTCGCCTCGTCGGAATCAAGAAGAGCTTCGGTGAAAACGTGATCGTCCGCGGTGTGGACCTCGACGTGACGCCAGGCGAATTTCTCGTGATGGTCGGGCCGTCGGGCTGCGGCAAGACCACGCTGCTGCGCATCATCGCGGGGCTCGAGCAGGCCGACTCCGGCGACATCGTGATCGGAGGGAAGAACATGAACGACGTGCCTCCGCGCGAACGCGACGTGGGCATGGTCTTCCAGAGCTACGCGCTCTACCCGCACATGACCGTGAAGGAGAACATGGCCTTCGGTCTCGAGCTGCGAAAGGTACCCCGCCCCGAGATCGAGAGCCGCGTCGCCGAAGCCGCGCGCATGTTGGAGCTGGGCCCGCTGCTCGAGCGGAAGCCGAAGGCGCTCTCCGGTGGGCAGCGGCAACGCGTGGCGATGGGCCGGGTGATCGTGCGCCGACCGCAGCTGTTCTTGTTCGATGAACCGCTCTCGAACCTCGACACCGCCCTGCGCGTGCAGATGCGCGGTGAGTTGGCGAGGCTGCATCGGGCGCTGGGCGTGACGATGATCTACGTCACGCACGATCAGGTCGAAGCGATGACCCTGGCGACGCGGGTGGCGGTGTTCAACAAGGGCGTGCTGCAGCAGCTGGGTGCCCCGCTCGAGCTCTACAACAGGCCCACCAACGCGTTCGTGGCGCAGTTCCTGGGTTCGCCTTCGATGAATCTGATCGACGCGAAGCGCGAGGGTGCGCAGTTCGTCGGGGCGGGTTTCACGCTGCCGGCGGTGGGCGATTCCAACGGTGAAGTGAAGCTGGGGCTCCGGCCGCAGGATCTTCGGGTGGCCAGTGAAGGCCCGCTGTGCGGTGAGGTGGAGGCGGTCGAGCGGCTCGGCTTCGATGGCTACGCGTTCCTGAAGACCGCGGCGGGATCGATCGCGGCGCGGTTCGAAGGCGCTGACGTGCAGGTCGGGCAGAACGTGGCGGTTCAGCCCATGGGCGACGTGCTGCACATCTTCAGCGCTGATGGCGCGAAGGCGCTGCGCCACCCCGAGGCAAGACGTGCG
>JANODF010000316.1:0-2383 GCA_031412555.1 Archangium sp.
GTTGTTGAGCAGGTTGCTCACCACCTGCGCCAGGCGATCAGGATCGGCCTCCACCTTCACGGGGATGAGGCTCGTGACGATCCTTCGATCGGCCCCCAGCCGGGTCTCGTCCACCAGCGATTGAACGAGCGCCTCGAGGTCCACCACTTTGCGCTCGAGCGCGAGGCCACCACCCAGTCGCACGCGGGTGAGATCGAGCAGCTGCGAGATGAGCCGGCCCATGCGCTCGGCGCTGGCGGTGATGTGCGAGACCACCCGCTGTTCCTTCTCGTTGAGATGTTCGCTCTTCGCCAGCAGCTGCGCCCCCATCTTCACGGCCGAGAGCGGGTTCTTGAGATCGTGGCTGGCGATGCCCATCAGCCGATCCTTCATGGCCAGGGTGCGCGCTTCAGCCGCCTTCGATGCGCTGATGTCGATCACCGTGCCGAAGTGATTGTGACCACCGGGCTCGCGCCGGCCGCGCAGGTCCACCCACCGCCCGGGCACTTCCGCCAGCTCGGCCTGCAAGGACACCGCGTCTTGCCCCAACGCGGTCTCCAGCTTCAGCGCGTCGTGGGTCTTGAAGCAGTTGAGCCACTGCTCCGTCGGCCAGCGCGTGCCTTCGGGCAAGTTGAACAGCTCGCGAAAACGTTCGGCGCCGCTCACGCACAACGGCTCGCCGTCGGTGCTCCAGGTGCCGGCACCCGAGGCCTCCAACGCGAGCGCGAACCGCGCCTGCTCCCGCTGCACCTGCAGCCTCAGCTGACTGGCGGCGCAAGTGCGTTCCACCAATTGAGCCAGACGGCGCGGCTCGGCGACCGCCGCCTTGGGCAGGTAGTCTTCCGCGCCCGCCTTCATCGCTTCGACGGCGATCTCTTCGCTGCCGTGGCCCGAGAGAAAGATGCACGGCAGCCCGGGTTGAACGGTGAGCAACCGCGCCAGCACGCCGGGCCCGGTGTCCGGTGGCAGGAAGTAGTCGAGCAAGACCAGGTCGACGCGGCGCTCCTTCAGCACGGCCTCGGCGCTGCGCGCGTCGATGGCCTCGAGCACCGTCACCGACTTCGACAGCGCGCGCCGCACCGACATGCGATCGACTTCATCGTCGTCGGCCACGAGCACCGTCAGCTTCGCCTTGTTCATGGCTCAGCCCTGGTCACTGCGGAACACCCCGGGAGGTGCCATTGCTGGCGCTCACCGGCAGGGGCGTCACGGAAGGCCGTCGTTCGGTGGGCAGCCCCCACCCTTCCAGGCGGCGATAGAGCGTGCGGCGATCGATGCCCAGCATCACCGCGGCCCGGCTGCGGTTGTCTTTCACCAACTGCAGCACGCGCAGCACGTAGCGCTTCTCGAGTTGATCGAGCGTGACCACCTCTTCGGCCGCGTCGACCTGCATGGAGAACCGCTCCCGTTCATGCAGGCGAATGTTCTCCGGCAAATCGGCCACGGCCAGCGTCTGCGTGGAGGCGAGCGCGGCCAGCCGCTCCATGCAGTTCTCCAACTCACGCACGTTGCCCGGCCACGGGTACGAGAGCAGCTTCTGCGCCACCTCGGGTGGAATGGTGGGCACGGGCCGGCCATCTCGCCCGCACACCTCGCGCAGGAAATGAGTGGCCAGGTGCACCACGTCCATCCCGCGTTCTCGCAGTGCGGGCAGATCGATGCGGATGACGTTCAAGCGGAAGAAGAGGTCTTGCCGGAAACGGCCGGCTTCGATCTCCGCCTCGAGGTCGCGATGGGTGGCGGCGAGAATGCGCGCGTCGAACGGCACCTCGGTGTTGCTGCCCACCGGCCGCACCTTTCTCTCCTGCAGCGCGCGCAGCAGCTTGGCCTGATTGTCCAGGCTCAGCTCCGACACCTCGTCGAGGAACAACGTGCCGCCGGTCGCCTCCACGAAGAGCCCCGTGCGCGCCGCACGTGCATCGGTGAACGCGCCTTTCGCGTAACCGAACAGCTCGCTCTCCACGAGCGAAGCGGGCAACGCGGCGCAGTTGATCGCCACGAACGGTCCGTGCGATCGGGTGGATTGTTTGTGCAGCGCGTGAGCCACCAGCTCCTTGCCGGTGCCGGTCTCCCCGTGAATCAGCACGCTGGCCCCCGACGCAGCGACCCGGGCCACCAGCTCCCGCACCAGCCGCATCGTGTCGCTCTGCCCGAAGAGCCCGGAGTCGGTGGCAGGCAGGGCCTGCGTCGCCGTGCGCAGCTCTTTGGCCAGACGTTGCCGCTCGGCCGCTCTGGCCACACAAGGGAGCAGCAGCGCAGGCTCCACCGGTTTGCTCAAGAAGTCGTACGCCCCCGAGCGCAACGCGGCCACGGCGGTCTCCATCTTCGACTCACCTGTGACGACGTGACCGGCAGGTCGGGGCGCGAACTCTCCAGCGCCGCACACAACGCGAGGCCATCCATG
>JANODF010000317.1:0-27540 GCA_031412555.1 Archangium sp.
GGGACTCCCAACGTGGCTCGGGAGAGAAATAGAACCCCGCACCCACCAGCACCGCGAACGGCACCAGCACCGCCGCCACGATGGCCCACTCGCGCTTCATTCGACCACCGTGGCCGTGCGCTTGACCCTCGAGAGAGAGAAGGTGGACACCAGCTCACGCGCCGAGACCGGGCTCCCATCACCCAGTCCGCTCCACGCTGCCAGCTGACCCATCACGCGCTCGGCAGACCACCCCAGCTCACGCAGCCCCGCCACCGTCGAGGCGCCGTCGCGTTTGGCGAGCCGTTTCCCATCGGCCTGCATCAACAGCGGCACATGCGCATACGCAGGGGTGGGGTAGCCCAGCGCCCGCTGCAGCTGAATCTGCCGCGCGGTCGACGAGAGCAGATCTTCCCCTCGCAGCACGTGCGTCACCCCCGAGAGCGCGTCATCGACCACCACCGCCAGCTGGTAGCTCGCGACGCCATCGATGCGCCGAATGATGAAGTCACCCACTTCGCGAGCGACGTCCTGGCTCACTTCGCCGTGGCTCAGATCCGTAAACCTCACCCCGTTCCCCCCGAGCGAAGTCGAGGGGTCACTTGCCTCAACGAGGAACCGCCACGACGGTTGCCGCCCCGCCTTCGGGCTGGCCCCCGCGCGGCACGTGCCCGGGTACACCGGCCCCTCTTCCCCAGCATGCGGAGCCGACGCCGCGCGAGCGATCTCCGCCCGGCTGCACCAGCACCGGTACGCCCGCCCACTCGTTTCCAACTTCGCAATCGCCTCGTCGTAAATCGCCCCGCGCTCAGACTGCTTGAGCACCGGGCCATCCCAGTCGAGACCGAGCCATTCGAGGTCTTCGAAGATGCCGTCGGTGAACACCGGCTTGCAGCGCTCGGGATCGAGATCCTCGATGCGCAGCAGAAACTCGCCTCGTTCAGCGCGCGCCCAGAGCCAGCCGAGCAGCGCGCTGCGCACGTTCCCCAGGTGCAGCCTGCCGGTGGGGCTGGGCGCAAAACGCCCCCGGAACGAACCCGTCACTGACGCTTGAGCGGCGCGCGGCGCTTCTCGAGCGGCTTGCGGGGGCCCTCGTCCTTCGCAGGTTCGGTCGGCTCGAGACCTTCCGCGCCTTCTTTACCGGGCACCACGCCGTACTTCGCTTCGGCCAGCTTCGAGGGGCCGCCGGCGATCAAGGTCATCGACACCGACGAAGGCACCTTCACCGCTTCGCCGACCTTGTCGCCGTGTTTGGCGAGCTCACCTGCGAGGTTGAAGAACTCCATGCCGGCCGAGAGCAGCTCGGTATCGAACGAGGCGCGCGCCATTCTGCGCACGTCGCCGGTCGACGCCGCGAAGAGGAAGGTGTCGAGCGCGAGGCCCTTGCCTTCTTTGGAGAGCGCACCGAACACCACCAGGTCGGCCTCCGAGCTCTTCGCGTGCTCACGGGCCGCGGCCACCAGCTCGGCATCGAGCTTGTTCTGCGCGAGCGACGAGAGCAGCCGCGACTCGGGATCCTTGCTGGCCGATGCCGCCTTGGCCACCGCCTGCTTGCCGGCCACCACTTCGATCACTCCGCCCAACGCTTCACCCGAAGGCAGCGTGGCCTTCCAGAAATGCAGGCCCGGCGGCACGTCTTTGACCGAGAGCGGGGTGGTGCCCAACGCGAGGCCGTCGAGCAGCACAGGCGCGTTCGAAGGCGACGACTCCAGCATCAAGGTGCCCTTGGCGCCGTCCTTGAGGACCTTGCGGGCATCGGCCACCACGCGGGCGAAGAGCGCCGAGGTCTGCGCGAGGGGAAGCTCGCGATCGGGGGCGATGGTGAGCGCCTGGTTCAGGCTCTTCGCACCTTCTTCATCGCGGCCGGTGTTGAACTGAACGGCCGAAAGCAGCGCGTAGGCGTCGACCACTTCACCCAACTCGGGCAACGAGGCGGGCGCGCTCTTGTACGCGGTGATCGACCGCTGGAGCGCCTCTTCGGCCAGGCGGAACTTCTTCTTCCCGCGCAGCTCCTTGGCTTCGGCGACGGCTTTGCGAGCGGTCTCCAGCGCCTCTTCAGCACTGCCGGCCGCCTTCTCCTTCTTGGCGTCGACGAGCGCAAAGGAGTCAGCGCTCTTGAACTCGGTGGTGAGCATGCCCACCGCCTTGGTCCCCGCGCGCTGGGGCACATCGCCGGTCAACGCGGCGAAGGGCATCACGGTGAGCTTCGGCTTGACGGCGGGAGCAGCGGCCGGGGGCGCTTCGCCCTGGGCAAACGCGACGGAGGCGAGAAGAGCGGTGAGCGTCGACAGACGAGTCATCCGCCAAGTCCTACTCAGCTCTTTCCCCCTGCGCCAGCGGGTAAGACCTACAGCAACCCATCACATTCGGGAGGCTTCTTGCCGCCGCAGTCTTCCTTGAGGAGCGCCCGCGCACAGGCCGCCTTCTTCTCGGCGCGGCTGGAGTCGACCGTCGCGTCGCGATTGGTCGATTCGCACTGCTTGGAGACCGCCTCACACCGCGCCTTGCCGTCTTTCTGACAGGAGGTGGCGTGGCACTGTGCCCCCGCCCAGAGGTCGCAGAGCCAGCGCTCGTTGTAGGTGTTGGGCTTGGTGCCGGCCGAGGTGGAGAGCAGGAAGGCAGCAGCGGTCGCAAGGAGCATGGCGCCTATTGTAGCCGGATCGTTGGCCACCTCATGTTCTCTGCTACTTTCTTGTCCCACATGGATGCCGAACTGACGTTCGAAGAGCTCAAGTTGCTCCGGCTGGTCTCCCGGACGGTCGACGATCTCCTCGAAGAATCGCTCAAGGCCCGTGAGAGCCTGCAGCAGACCTTCAAGCGCCTCTTCCCTCCGCTGCTGGCGGTGGTGGGCGGCAAAGGCGCGGTGGTCAGCACGTTGGATGAGGAGCTGGCCCAGGCCACCTTCCACCATGGCGACTTCGGAGGGGTCTTCGCCGGCACCTATCTGGAGGCCGCCCGCTGGGGCGTGCGCAAGCTCGAGTCGGGCGACACCTTGTGCAGCCAGGCGCTCGATCTGGTGGGTCACCAGGTGGGGTCGATCGGCGTGCTCTTCCCGGGTGATCGCACCGCCGACGCCGCGCGCCTGGGCCGCCTGCTCGACGCGATTTCTGAGCAGCTCGATACCGTGCTCGCTTCGGTTCAGACCGCTTCTGAAAAACACCAGGTGCTGGTCACCATCAACCACTCGCTCTCCAACCGCGTCTTCGAGACCGGCATGGACGGCGCCGTGCGCGCTCTGTGCGAGCGGGTCAAAGTCCCCGGCTTCTTGCTCATGTACCGTGACGCGGTGGAGTCGGGCGCGTTGCACTACCGCTCGTACAAGTACGGCCAGCTCGAGTACTCCTCGAACGGCCGCCGCGATGCCGAGCTCGACGCCGCCATCCGCGCGTATGGGCAGAACCTGATCATGCCGCACGACCGCCAGCTGCAGGCGGTCCTGGGCAACCGCAAAGCCGTGGAGACCGTTTTGATCTCCGGCGTGGCCGAGTCACACGCGCTGGGGAAAATCATGGTGTGGAGCAACGGCGAGGGCTTCTCCTCGTACACCATGGAGCTGCTGCGCCTGCTCGGCTCGACGCTCAGCCAGCGGCTCATCGACTACAACCGCGAGCGCATTCACCTCTCGCAGTTCTTCTCGGGCCGGGCGATCGACGAGCTGCTGCGCGACCCCGATTACGAACGCAGCTACCTCGCGCCGCGCGCCGAGGAAGTGGGCATCATCTTCGCCGACATCAACGGCTTCACCCGCATCTGCGAGCAGGTGCTCGAGCGCCCCGAGCGCATCGGCAAGTTCGTCGACGACTGGTCGGAAGAAGCGGTGCGCATCCTCCATCGGCACGGCGGGGTGTTCGACAAGATGGTCGGTGACTGCGTGATTGGGCTGTTCGGCCCTCCGTTCTTCAAGGACGACGCGGCTTCGCGCGCGGGCGCCACCTTGAAGGCGGCCATCGAGATTCAGCGCTTCACCAAGGACACCATGAGCGCGCACCCGGAGATCTCGCGGCTCTCCGAAATCCTCCAGGTGCCCGGCCTCGGCGTGGCCATCGGCGTGAACCTGACGCCCAGCTTCTGCGGCTTGTTCGGCCCCAACCGGAACTACACCTCGTTCTCGACGGGCATGAACCAGACGGCGCGCCTGCAGTCGCTGGGTGCGTTCAGAGAGACCCTGGTGATGGACTCGGCGATGAAGGCGATCGCCACCTCGAAAGATCCGTCGCTGGCGGGCCTCAAGTTCGGGCCACTGGTGGAGACGCCGGTAAAGAACGTCGCCCAGCCGCTGCGGTACTACAAACTGCTCGAGTAGCCGTTCAGTCAAACGAAACACAAGCCACACGTGAAGAGCTCCCTCTCCCCGAGGGGGAGAGGGCTTACGGAAACAATCTCACCAGCGCGGGTGCGCCGGGTCGCTGTAGGCAATCGGGGCCGCCAGACACGCGTCAGGAATGCCCCACGCCTCGACCAGCGCCAGCACGTCGGGCCGCACCTCGCAGAACAACGTGGGCACCAGCCGTCGCACCGCCCGCGCGCGCCCGGCCTCGAAGGCGCCGTTCTCGAGGAACCAGCCGGTGTGACGCTCGAGCACACACAGCCCGTGCAGCTCGCGCAGCCGATTCAGCGCCTCGCGCTCCAGACCGCTCGCGCGCTGAACGCCGTTGATGAAGGCCGACAACACCCTCACCTCGACGTGCGCCTGCGCCGCGGCCAGCAGGTGTTCCTGCACCTCGAGGAAGGCCGTGGCCGGGTCAGTGCCTTTCGCCTTGAGGCGCTTGCTCAGGCGCCGCGCCACCGACGACAACAGCGACGCCTCGCGAAACCGCAGCGCGGCCAACTGCATGTCTGCGCTGCGCAGCGACGCCTCGTCGGTGTTGCGGCTGGTGAAGGGGTTGGTCTGCGCGACGGTCGACCGCAGCTGCCCCGCCACGAAGCGCACCGCGCCCCACGCGCCGCCCTTCGAGAACTGCTGCTTGAAGCCCGTCAACAGCCCCTTGGCCACCAACTGCAGCAGCACGGTGTTGTCGCCCTCGAAGGTGGTGAAGATGTCTGCATCGGCGCGGGCGTCGGCGAGGCGGTTGACCGACAAGTACCCCTGGGCTCCGCACGCCTCACGGCACGCCTGCAGCGCCGCCGACGCGTGCCACGTGGCCGCCGTCTTCACGCCCGCCACGTGCGCTTCGATTTCGCGGGTGTCGTCGTCGGGGCCCAGCGCCAGAAAGGCCTCGCGCGCCTCGTCGATGGCGAAGTGCAGCGCGTACGTCTGGGCGAGGTGCGGAAACAGGCGGCGCTGATGCGTCGGGTAGTCCAGGAGCAGCGTCTCGGGCTGCGAGGTCGCGCCGAACTGCCGTCGCGCACTGCCGTAACGCAGCGCGACCGCCAGCCCCAGCTTCGAGGCCGAAAGGCCCGCCGACGCCACGGCGATGCGCCCGCCCACCAGCGTGCCCAGCATGGTGAAGAAGCGCTTACCGGGGCTCTCGATGGGTGACTCGTACTGGCCGTCGGCCGTCACCGTGGCGTAGCGGCCCAGCAGCGCGTCACGCGGCAGCTCGACGTGATCGAACCACAAGCGCCCGTTGTCGACGCCGTTGAGGCCCAGCTTGTGGCCGCAGTCGCCGATGCGCACGCCGCGCTGCGGTTGGCCCTGTTCATCGCGAATGGGCACCACGAAGGCGTGCACGCCGTGGCGCACGCCGCCCACCTCGAGCTGCGCGAAGACGGTGGCGTACCGCGCGTGCATCGCGGCGTTGCCGGCCCAGTCTTTGCGCGCCGACTCGGCCGGCGTGTGGAGAACGAGGCACTTCTTGCCTTCGTCCCACCGCACCATCGTCTCGAGGTCGGCGACGTTGCTGCCGTGGCCGACTTCACTCATGGCGAAGCAGCCGGGCGCCTCGAGGTTCGCCACCTTCGGCAAGAGCGCCTGCCGCTGCGCGTCGGTGCCGAGGTAGTAGATCGAGCCACCCCACAACCCGAACTGCACTCCGAACTTCACCACCAGCGAGAGGTCGCCGAAGCCCAGCGTCTCGAAGACGGCGAGAAACGGCCCGAGGCCTCTCGAAGCGTCAGTGGTGACGCCGGGAAAAGCCAGTGCACCAAAGCCCCGCTTCGCGAGCTCGCCCAGCCAGCCGAAGACCTGCTCGCGGTAGGGCTTCGGGGCGGTGCCGTACAGGGCGCGGTTGCCGGGCTCGCTCAAGAAGGCGCGCGCGCCAGCCCGGGCGTCGGCGAAGCGGCCATCCAGCACCGACTGCAAGGCGCTCGCGTCGAAGCGCGGCGGAAGCGGAGGTGGCGGCGCGTCAGCCACCGGCAACTGCAACGTGCTGAGCTCGAAGCCCAGCTCGTCTTCCAACGCGGCGACGGCGTCGCGGCCGTTCGGGTCGAGGGCGGCCATCGACTCAGCCAGGGCGGCGAAGCTGTGTCGCGCAGCGGCAGACAGCGTGGGCGCCGCGTCGACGATGGCCGACCGCAGTGACGCCAGCGCCTGCGCGTCGGGCGGCGAGGCGGGCAGCAGCCAGGCCGTCAGCGCCTCACGCAGGCGCGGCTTGAGCCACGGTTGCGCGGCGATGCGCGCATGAATCAACGCGCGCTCGGCGTCACTCAAGTCACCGTCAGCCCACGCCACGTACAGCAACGGGAGAAACGGGCGCAGCTCGGGTTCCTGAAGCAGGGGAATGAGGGCCATGGCCTTCACCGTAACGCGGCACACCACCACCTCGCCGCTCCACGAGCGCCTTCAGCTCACCGCGATCGAGCCCGGAGCCCGCTCAGGGAAAGCCCAGCCACTCCCGCAGCACGAAGCCGCAGGTCGTGCTGAAGGCGTTGGCGGCGAGGCTCCACAGCAGCGCCTTGCGTTTCGAGAGCCCGTTGAAACGAAGCCAGGCCGCTTCACCGAGCACCGCAAAAGTCTCCGCCAGGAACACCATCGGCCAGTAGCCAACGCCATGGTCCATGAGCATCGGAAACACGAACCACACGACGGGGTGAGTCATCGCGCTGGCGAAGAAGCCCACCCGCAGACTTCCGGTGGCCTTCCAATAGATCGGCATCTCGAAGAGCTGCGTGAAGAAGAACGCAACCAGCCACCCCCACAGCTCCATCAGCACGCAGGTCGTTTCCGTTCGACGAGAAAGAACGCGGCGACCGCGAGCTCCAGGTACCCATGAAACGCCGCGAGCCGCAGGTAGCCCCACCGAGCGCCCGCGAGATCCTTCAAGCCCCAGAACGCGATGAACGCGCTCAGCCCGATGAACACCAGCAGCAACGGAAACCCGAAGTCCTTCACCAGCGCATCCCACGTGGCGCGAAAAGGGCGGGGGGCCGGCCGGCTGCGCGCATCTTCAGGCACCAGGCGCAGCCACATCGCGTAGTGCACCGACTGCAGGAACGCGAAGGAGAGCACCAGCCGAGGACCGAACGTGGATCCCAGGCCCGGCGCCGCCGTCTCGATGAACTCGGAGAAGCTGGTACCGCTGCCCGGAGCAGCCCACGCACCGAGCGCGGTCAGAATCGGATCCGCGCCGCCCGCGAGGAGGAAGCCCGTGCACGCGAGCACGAGCACGGGCAACACGAACGCCTCCTTCGTGCGCGGCCGCAGCGCCCACCACCACCCCAGCGCCACCAGGTTGTGCGCGTGCAGGAACACGAGCAGGAACGGATTCTCCCACGCCAGTGAAAGGGCCGTGAGGCCGGCCCACACCGTCAGCGCGATCACCTTTCGAGTGACGGACCCCCGCGCCATGAGCACCGCCGGCACCAGACAGAGCAGGCTGATCGCAGGGGGTGCACCGAAGCCCGTGGCGAGCAGCGGCAACGCCACCATGAACGCCAGCGCTCCCCGTTCATGCAGCTTCGGTTGAACGACGAGGTAGCGCGCGTCAGCCACCAGGTGCGGAACGCCGAGCAACACGGGACCCAACGCGAGCAACCACAGCGGTGAGACGAGCGTGAGCATGAACGAGACCAGCACCGAGAACACGCCCAGCCACAACACCCGGCTCGCCCGATCCGCGTACAGATGCGCGAGCCACGGTCGCAACGCGCGATACACCCGCGAACGAACCGAGTCGATCCACCACGGCGGGGCGAGCGCAGTCATGCAGGTGAAGCGGTCGGCCGACGCGGCTTGAAGGTGAGCGCCGCCACCAGCGCGAGAAACGCGAGGCCCAGGCCCACCCACGGCAACGCCGAGCGCGCAGAGCCCTTCGCGGTCGCCACGCAGGTGAGCATCTTCACCGCCTTGTACGTCGGGGGTACGCCGCTGCTGTAGTCGGGCCGGGTGATCGACGTCTCGATGCAGGTGCCCGCGTGACCTTCACCGGTCGTGCACGCCGCACCCGCGGCCTTGTTCCGGCAGGTGGCCACTTCTTCGGGAATGATGTCTGCGAACGCCGGGGCTGCGAGCACTGCGACCAGTACGAAGAGTCTCACGGCGCCGACTGTACACCTGAGTTCACTCGATGGTTCGAACGGAGAGCCCTTCGACCACGCCCGCATTCGGAGCGTCACACGCCTCCTGATTCGAGAAGCTCGAGACCGGCATGTTCACCTTCGCGGCGCTCTGGCCCGCAGCGACTTGCCCGCATTCGTGAGCCACCATCACGGCCTGGTTGGCGCAGGTGATGTTCAAATCCCAACACGCCTCGAGCCTTCCGGTGCCTGACGTACGACGCACTTCGCAGTCGACGCCTCCGGGCCCGGGGGTTCCACAGTCCACGCGCGCACCGTCGGCGTCAGCATCGGCCGGCAAGAACGCGGCGATGGCGGTGAAGCTGCAACAACACCCGGTGGGAAGCACCACGGCCAGCGCGACCCACTTCCAATTTCGAGAGAACCAACTCGGGGTCTGCTCAGTCATGTCGGCGACGAGTGTACACGCGGGACCGCACTGCCACTGCCACTGCTACAGCGCGCGTCGCCGAAGAAGGAGCAACCCCATCAACCCGGCGATGCCCTCAGGAGGCATCGTTGCGCACGACTGCTTCTTCGCGGGGAGAGCGGCCGCGTCACACTTGAGGCACTCGTAGCTGACCTGCGTCGGCGGCGGCCCGTTGCTGTAGTCGTTGCGCGAGCAGGTGGCCTTCACGCAGCCGCCTTCACCGCCGTCGTCACGTTTGCACGCAGCGCCCACCGCCTTGTCGCGGCAACCACTCGAGTCAGGAGGAGGAATGTCACCCCACGCCACGCCCGCGAGCATCGCCACCACCACTGCGAATCGGTTCATGCCTGCAGTCTGGGCCGCGTGTACGGCCGGGAGAAGTGAATCCACTGCCGCGCATCGATCTCCACGAACCACTCGATGTTCGGAATGAAGGTGAAGCGCACGCTGGTGAACTGCTCCAGCAGCTCGGCCGCTTGCATGGGCGAGAGCTTGGGCCCCTTGAAGCTGACCCGGATGAACGTCTCGAGCGTCGGCGTGACATCCACCGAAGCGCAGACGTGCACGGAGCCCACCCGGCAGGTGTTGTCGACCGTCACTCTCCGGCCCGGCAACATCCACCGTTCGGGATCGATGGCGCGATCCAGCAGCGCGTCACCGGCCTCTTCCATCGATTTGACGCTTGGTACCGTCGCACGCTGCATTCGGGTCGGCCTCCGCGAAGACGGGAGGAACGAAACCGCGCGCGCGCTTTTGAAACAAGCCCTGCACCCGCTTGACGGGGTCGATTTCACCTCTCACAACATCGCGAGGTCGTCTCGATGCACGGCTTCATCGAGCCCGCGATAACCGAGCGCCGCTTCGATCTGCGTGGTGCGTTTGCCGGCGATTTTCCGCAGTTCGTCCGCGGGATACGCCACGAGCCCACGCGCGAAGACCTCTCCGCTCTCGTCGCTCAGGTCGACCGGATCTCCATGAGAAAAGTTGCCCTTCACCTCGCGTACGCCGGAAGGCAGCAGGCTCTTCTTGCGCTCCAGCACCGCCGAACGCGCGCCCGCATCGACCACCAGGGTGCCCTTCGGCTTGAGCGCATGCGCGATCCACGCGGTGCGCGCATCACGGCGGCCCTGTTGAGGCTCGAAGAGGGTTCCTTCGTGCTCGCCTTCGAAGACCCGGGTGAGCGTGCCCGGCTTCTGGCCCGCGGCGATGACGCAGCGAACCCCCAGCTCGGTGACCTGCTGGGCCGCGCGCAGCTTGGTGATCATCCCGCCGGTGCCCACGCTGCTCCCACTTCCTCCGGCCGCGGCGAGCATGGCGCGGGTGACCACCTCGACGGTGCTGATGAGCTTCGCGCCCGCATGTTTGCGAGGGTCGGCGTCGTAGAGCCCATCGACGTCGCTCAAGATCACCAGCGCGTCGGCGTTCACCAGCCCCGCCACCAGGCCGGCCAGCGTGTCGTTGTCGCCGAACTTGATCTCGTCGACCGAGACGGTGTCGTTCTCGTTGATGACCGGCACCACGCCATCGGTGATGAGTCGCTCGAGCGCGTGACGCGCGTTGAGATACCGCCTTCTGTCCTGCACGTCGGAGTGCGTGAGCAGCACCTGCGCCACGATGCGCGGCGAGAGCGCCTCTTCCCACGCGCGCATCAGACGGCTCTGGCCCACCGCGGCGCACGCCTGCTTTCCGGGAATGTCCTTGGGCCGTGACGGCAGGCCCAGACGCTCCACGCCCAGCGCGATGGCGCCGGAGGAAACGATCACCAGCTCACGCGTCTTGGCGAGGGCCAGCAGCTCGTTGGCCAGCCGCTCGAAGTGAGGTCGATGAAAACGGCCGGTGGTGTTGGTGAGCGCGTTGGTGCCGATCTTCACCACCACACGCTTCGCGTTCGCGAGCGCAGTTCTTCTGAGGGCTGACACGGGCGGGACTCTAGCGGCCGAAGACGATCTCCGACATCAACTGCCACGGCGTGTGCGCGAGGCGCTCGACGAACCAGGGCCCCAGCATCATCACCTCGACTCCGGCCAGCCCAATCCATGGGCCGAAAGGAATGTTGTTCGCTTGCGGCACCCAGTCAGGAATCTCCCCGGTCGACTCGTCGGGCGGGGGCGAGTCGGGAATGTCCTGGAGGAAAATCGTGTACGGCAACAACAGCAACCGCTTCCAGAACGGCAATCCCGGCTTCAAGAACTCAGGCGTGAAGGGCTCTCGTTTCGGCGCTTCTTCTTCTGGCTCGCCTTCTGCCGGGGTCTCTTCTTGAACACCCTCGACGCTCGGCCCCGCCCGGCCGGTGAGCTTCATGCGCGCCAGCCCCACCACCGCGCCTTGCAGTGACGAGAAGAGGATGACGCCCAACAGCCCGCGCCAGCCGACCTGAGCGCCGATCATCGCCATCAGGTACTTGTCGCCTGCACCCAGCGCTTCGCGGCCGGTGACCAGCCAGCCGAAGATCTCCATCGCCCGGAAGATGAGGAACGCCGCGATGGTGCCGATGAGCGCCGTCAGAAACGCGGCTTTCCCCTGCGGAATCGCCAGCAGCAGCCCCGCGGCGATGGCCGGCAAGGTCAGCTCGAACGGCAGAATCCAATGCTCCGCGTCGATGAAGATGAGGGGAATCAGAAACGTGAAGAACGTGAGCGCGGAGACCAGCGGCCAGTCGAAACCGAACCGTGCGGTGGCCGCGACGAAGAGGGTGCCGGTGAGCAGCTCGACCAGGATGTAGCGGGGCGAGATGGGCGTCTTGCAGCCTGAACATTTCCCCCGAAGCATCAGCCACGAGATGACCGGAATGTTCTCGTACCAGGGCAGCTGGTGCCCACACTTCGGGCACTTCGACCGGGGGCGCACCACACTCTCGTCATTCGGGAGCCGCGCGATCACCACGTTCAAGAAGCTGCCGATGCTCAGGCCGATTGCGGCTATCCAGATGGTGATGAGTGCTTCCAAAGCACGCAGACGGTAGCAGCGCTAAAAGGAAAAGCAGTGAACGAACCTTCAGGAAACGTACTGGGTCTCAAGCCCAGCGAGCTCAAACACCTCAAGAACACCTGGCGTCGGCACGTGTCCGTGCACGAGATCGTCAGCCCCGAGCTCGCCCGCCACCTCACTGAGTTCTCCCTCGAGACCAACCGCCAGGTCGGCGTGTTGCTCAACCGCAAGGGCAACGTCGAGGCGGTCATCGTCGGCAACGCCCACCAGCTCGAGCTGCCCGACATCGGCCGTGCCCGTGCGGGGCAGGTGCGTCTGCGTGGCCTGCGCCTGGTGCACACCCATCTGAAGAGCGAGCCGCTCACCCGCGACGACCTCACCGACCTCGCGTTGCTCCGGCTCGACCTGGTCGCGGCCATCGGCGTGAAGGATGACGGGTTGCCCGGGGTGCTGCACTACGCGCACCTGCTCCCTGAGAATCCGGCCGGGGAGATCTGGCGCACCGAGACCCTGCCCAACATCTACGACGATGCGCCCGACTTCATCGCCACCGTCGAGGCGCTGGAAGACGAGCTGGCCGCCACCACCAAGGTCCGCAAGGTCGGAGATCGCGAGCGCGCGGTGCTGGTCGCGGTGTGCCTCGATGGTGATCGTGCCGGAGCGGAGTCGTCGCTCGCCGAGCTGAAGGAACTCGCGCGCACCGCTGGCGTGGAGGTAGTCGATGAGCTGCTCCAGCTGCGCCGCCAGGCCGATCCCAAGTACCTCATCGGTCACGGCAAGCTCGACGAACTCAACCTGCGCGGCATGCAGAAGCTCGCGGAGGTGCTGGTGTTCGACAAGGACCTCTCGCCTTCTCAGGCGCGGCACATCGGTGAGGCCACCAACCTCAAGGTGCTCGATCGCACGCAGCTGATCCTCGACATCTTCGCGCAGCGGGCGCGGTCGGGTGACGGCAAGCTGCAGGTCGAGTTGGCGCAGTTGAAGTATTTGCTGCCGAGATTGGTGCAGTCGGATCAGTCGCTCTCGCGTCTGTCGGGTGGTGGTGGCGTCGGCGGCCGTGGTCCTGGTGAGACGAAGCTCGAGATCGATCGCCGCCGTGCGCGTGATCGCATCACCTTCCTCGAGCGGAAGATCGATCAGCTGTCGGGTGATCGAAAGACCCGTCGCCGTCAGCGCAGCCGCAAGGAGCTGCCCGTCATTTCCATCGTCGGGTACACCAACGCCGGCAAGTCGACGTTGCTCAACGCGCTGACCAAGTCAGAGGTGCTCGTCGAGGACAAGCTGTTCGCCACGCTCGATCCCACCAGCCGGCGGCTTCGGTTTCCTCGTGAGCACGAGGTGATCATCACCGACACCGTGGGCTTCATCCGAGACCTGCCGAAGGATCTGATGGCGGCGTTCCGCGCGACGTTGGAAGAGCTGGAGGACGCGTCGTTGCTGCTGCACGTGGTCGATGCGTCGGATCCCGCTCGCGGCGCTCACATCGAGGCGGTGGAGAAGATTCTCAGCTCGCTCGGGCTCGACCGCACGCCGCGGTTGCTGGTGTGGAACAAGGTCGATCAGGTGCCGAAGCTGCTCGAGAAGGCGTTGCTCAAGCAGCGGGGCGGGGTGGCGGTCAGTGCGCTCGAGCGGCGTGGGTTTGATGAGTTGCTCATGAAGGCGGAGGACACTCTGTTTTCGGAAGGGGCCGATGCCGATGCCGCGGTGCTCGCTCAGGTCACGGCGGGCGTCAACCCTCTCCCCGACCCTCTCCCCCTCGGGGAGAGGGAGCCTCGTCGGTAGCGTCGGGGAGTCGTTCTCAGACGAGCAGGCCCAGCACGCTCTCGAGCCAGAGCTGCGTGTCGTGACGTGACGGCACCAGGTTCTGGTCGAGCGCGTAGCCGAACAACGGCGCTGCAAATTCTCCGGCGGTCTTGAAGCGCGTCTTCAAGTCCGGCGTGAGCGCTTTGATGATCACCGCCGCCAACGGCTTGTCGACGTAGTCGGGAATGCTCAGCTTCGGGTTGCGGATGGCGGCCATGATCTGCTGCTCGCTCGCGCCCTCCTTCTGAAACGGGTGATAGCCCACCACCACCTCGTGGAGCATCACGCCCACCGCCCACAAGTCCGACGCGGGGGCCAACGCTTCACCACGCGTCTGCTCAGGCGAGAGATACGAGAGCTTGCCCGCCGCCGTGCCTTCCGCCGGCCCGATGCCCGCCTGGGAGCTCGAGGCCACGCCGAAGTCGCCCAGCTTCACGTCGCCTTCACCCGAGAAGAAGACGTTCGACGGGTTCACATCGGAGTGAATGAGGTTGAGCGCGGTACCCGAACGGGTGGTGGCCTTGTGAAAGTACGCCAGCGCCTTGAGCACCTCGATGCAGACGTGCACCCCCATGCCCATGGGGAACCCCTTCATCGCGCGCCGGTGGGCGGCCATCACCTCGGACAAGTCGCCGCCGATGAGGAATTCCATGGCGATGAAGGGGCGGCCGAAGGCGACGCCGTGCTCCATCATGCGCACCAGGTTCGGGTGGGACAGCAGCCCCATCAGGTCGGCTTCGTCGGCGAACTTCTCCTCGGGCGTGCCCTGCCTCATCATCTTGAGGGCCACGTTGACCTGGTCGCCCTTGTCGTCGACCGCCTCCGCCAGGAAGACCTCGGCCTGTCCGCCCTGACCCAGGCGCGAACGCACCAGGTATTTCCCGAAGCGCCGGCTGGGGACTTCAATGGTTCGGGGCTGGTCCATGGGCGTTCGCCAGCGTCGAACCTTAGCTGGCACCCCGAGGGCGAGCGACGCCAATTCCCGCAGAGAGAGGGGGATCAGACTACAATCCGCGCTCGTGACGTGCTCGTCGTGCGGGTCTCCACTCTCTGAAGGCGCTCTGGTTTGCGCCGCCTGTGGAACGCAAGCGTCGGCGAAGCTCCCGCCGACCAGCATCTCGGGCCGGGGTCTGCGCGCCGTCGCTCCGTTCCGTGAAGAGAAGTCGGTGATGGCCATGCGCACCGGCGAGCTGCTGCTGGGCCGCTACCTGCTGGAAGACAAGATCGGCGAAGGCGGCATGGGCACCGTGTTCATCGCCCACGACTCCGAGCTGGATCGCAAGGTGGCGGTGAAGCTGCTCGCGGCCGCGTTGGTCAACGACACCGAAGTGCGCGAACGCTTCGAGCGGGAAGCGCGGCTCACCGCCAAGCTCGATCACCCGAACATCATCCCCATCTACGACGTCGGCAGCCACGAAGGCCGGCCCTTCATCGTGATGAAGCTGCTGCAAGGCGACTCGTTGGTGGGCCGCTTGCGCGCCAAGGGGGGCTTCACGGCCGATGAGACGCTCAAGCTGATGCGCCAGCTTGCGCTCGGTCTCGACTACCTGCACGGGCAGGGCTTCATTCACCGCGACATCAAGGCCGCGAACATCTTCGTCTCGCCCGAGGGGCTGGCGACGATCCTCGACTTCGGCATCTTGCGGCAGAAGAGCGCCACCACCGGCATCACCAAGACCGGCATGGTGATGGGCACGCCGCACTACATGGCCCCGGAGCAGGCCCTCGGCCTCAAAGACGTGGACCACCGGGTCGACCTCTACGCCCTCGCGGTGGTGCTCTTCGAGTGCCTCACCGGCACGCTGCCGTTCGAGGCCGATTCGGAGCTGCGCCTCATTCAGCTGCAGGCCCACGCGCCGGTTCCGGAGATCCTCGATCGCGCGCCGTGGATTCCCCGGCCCGTGGCCGACGTGGTGAAGAAGGCGCTCTCGAAGAAGCCTGATGATCGCTACGGCACCGCCGCTGAGCTCGTCGCGGCGCTCGAAGCCGCGTACCTCGAGGCCAAGTCGTCCAAGAGCTCGTTGCCCGTGGTCCCCGCGCCTGCGGTGCCGAGCCACACGTCACCGAGCCTGCGCAAGCTGTCCTCCAAGGTGTCTTCGGCTGCGTTGCCGGTGGTCACCGGTACGCCCGACCCCACCACGGGTGAGCTGTCGGCCGCAGTGCATGCCGGCCGCAGACCCTGGGGCGTGCTCGGCCTCGCCGCTCTTCTCGCCGCCGCCGCGGGCGTCTCCTTCTTCGTGGTGCGCCCCGGTGAAGTGGTGCTTCCGGTGGTGGTGATCGATGCCGGCGCACCCGCCGTGGTGATCGCCGACCCCGACGCGGGCCCTGAGCTCACGGAAGAACCCGACGCGGGTGAAGTTATGCTGGCGGAGGCTGACGCGGGCACCCCGGAGCCTGAAGTCGATGCGGGCAGCGTGGCCGTGGTCGTGGCGGATCCCAACCCGGGCATCAAGAAGCAGGGGCTCAAGAAGAAGGGGCGGGTGAACGTCATCACCACGCACGCCGGCGAGCCGTATTGGGCCCAGGTGTCCATCGACGGAGTGCCGCGTGGCCGAACGCCGCTGCTGCTGGATCTCCCCGTCGGCCGCTACCACGTGCTGATCGAACGGCCCGGCTTTCGTTCCCTCACCCGGGAAATCCGGGTGGCTTCAGGGCGCGCGGTGGTGGTGAAGCTCGAGCTCGTTCCCTGACGGAAGATTGTTTTCCTTGAGCGGTGCTGGCGGGTGTGGTCCGAAAGCCTCCACCCCATGCTGTCTGCCGCGCTTCCTCTGATCGCCTTGTTGTTGATGGCCCCAGCACCCAAGGCGCGGGTGGAGCTTCCCAAGCTGGAGCAGGGGCAGAAGCTCTTCAACCAGGGCGACTTCGACGCCGCACTCAAGATGCTCGACGCGGCCGCCATCGACGGGGGCGACCCTGCCACCCTCGAAAAAGTGCAGCTGCTGCGCGCGCAGTGCCTGGCCGCCCGGCAGGATTTCGCCCGCGCCGAAGAAGCCTTCGCGCTCGCCCTCGATGCCAACCCCGAGACCACGCTCGATCCCACCCGCGTCGATCCCACGGTGGTGCGTCTGCTCGAGTCGGTGCGCGCGCGCCTGACTGGCACACTGGTGGTGGGCTCCACGCCGCCCGGCGCACTGTTGAGTCTGGACGGGAAGGAAATCGGCCCGGCGCCCCAGACGATCGCGGCGCCTGCCGGCAAGCACAAGGTCGAGGCGCGTTGGGGGGAAGGCGCGCCCCAGTCGCTCGAACTTCAGGTGCGGCCTCGCCGCGAGACCCGCGTGGAGTGGGTGCAGGCCACCGCAGCCGTGGGCCCCGGCCCGGGTGTGTTGGAGCCCCGCCCCTTACGGCCCTTTGGCGATCTGCGCGGCGTGCTGGAGCCTGCGACCTCAGGTTTCGTCTCGGGTGGTCTCGAGTTGGGTGGCGGCATCGAGCTCAGCTGGTTCCGCATCGGCTTGTTCGCGCGGCTCTATCCCTTCTTCGGCCTGGTGCCGCGATTCCAGCTGGCGTTGCCGGTGCTCGACAACGTGAACGTGCTGCTCGAGGTCTCGGCGTTGACCAACTTCCTGCCCAACGGCTTCGGGCTGGGCCTCGGCGGCGGCGGCGGCGCTGAGTACTACCCGCTCAAATGGATCGGCGCGTACGTGCTGATCGGCGGTCGGCATCACTTCCTCTGGCCGGGCCGCAACGACAACACGGCGTTCACCGCGACCGCCGGAGTGCGCCTCCGAGTCCCTTAGTTTGGTTCCCTCTCCCTGAGGGGAGAGGGTCAGGGTGAGGGGGAACACTTGGAACCCATTTTCGAACCCCTGCTTCACCGCCCCGGTGATCCCGCGGTCCTGCGAGTCCTCTCCGACGCGCTCCTCGAACAAGGAGACCCGTGGGGCGAAGCGATCCGCCTCGCGCTCGACCTCGAGAGCACCTTTCCCGGCCAGGACGAACACCGCCGTGGCTACCGCCGCCTCGAGCGCCTGCAAGCCCGCTACGGCGCCAGTTGGAGAGCGCGCCTGCGCAAGCCCCCGCCGCATCTCGTCCGCGCCCCGGTGGGCTTCTTCCGAGCGATCCCCTCGAAGGTGAACTCGAGCGACTCCAACCTCGTGACGCTGCTCGATGGGCCGATCGCGTGGGTCGATCTCACCGATGACGCGGCCTTTCTCGTGCCCGCGTGGCCGCGCCGCTCAGGCATCGTGAGAATCGAGGCGAGTCAGTACGGCGACCCGCTCAACCTGCGAAGACTGCTGGGCTCCGGTTTTACGTCGCTGACCTCGCTTTCGCTTCCTTTCAACGACGACGCGCTGCGCCTGCTCGAAGAATCTGACTGGACCGTGCAGCTGGAGCGCCTGCGTCTCTACGGCAACGTGACCCAGGTGGTGGTGCCGCAGCTCGACCGCCTGCTCGGCCTGAAGCTCCCGAAGCTGCGCACCCTCGAACTCGAAGGGCTCGATCTCGGTCTGCCCGGCGCCGAGCGGCTCGCCGCCATGCCGTGGAAGCTCGAACGGCTCACGCTCTCCGCCGCGAACTTCGGAGTGAAAGGCACGGTGCTCTTCGCGGCCTCGAAGGCGCTCGCTACGGTCAAAGAGCTCAACCTGTCGCGCAACACCATGGGCCCCAAAGGCGCCGAGGCGTTGGCCACCTCGCCGCACTTGAAGCAGCTCATCTCGCTCGACCTCAACTCGACGGCGAGTGGAGGCAAGTCGGTGGCGCCCTTCTTCGAGTCGTTCGCGTTGCCCGCGCTCAAGGCGCTGTCACTCTCGTCGTGCGGCCTCAAAGGCAAAGCGATGGAGCCGCTCGGTCACTCGAAGAACAAGGCGCTGAGCCAACTGACCGAGCTCGATCTCGCGGGCAACCAGATGGGCGACGACGGGCTGACGGCGCTGAGCAAGAGCACCGTGCTCGAGAACCTCAAGGTGCTCCACCTCGGAGGCAACGCCATCAAGGGCCCGGGTATGGCTGACCTGGGCAAGAGCGCGCTGCTGACGCACGTGGAAGAACTCACGCTCGCCCACAACAAGTTCCAGAACACCGGAGCCAAAGGGCTGGCTGCTTCGAAGAAGGTGGGCGCGCTCGAGGTGCTCGCGCTGGGGCACAACTGGCTCGGCGTGCAGGGCCTCAAGGCGATCCTGAACAACCCCGCGCTCACCCGCCTCGATGAAGTGCACGAGGGCATGAACAACTACGGCAACGAGCTGGCGCGCTCCTTCGTGAAGTCGAAGACGCTCGCCTTGTGGACGCTCAACCTGGGGCCGGAGACCACCACCGACGTGTTGGCTGAGCTGGTGGTGGCCCCGCGCCTGGGCAGCCTGGAGTTGCTGCGCCTGCAGTGTCAGGCCTTCGACGACGAGATGGCTGAGGCGCTGCTGAAGGGCCCGCTCAGCAAGGGGTCGACGACGCTGCTGATCTCTCGCGTGTGGTGCCGGCTGCTCACCGATACGGGCGCGCAGAAGCTCACGGCTGCGTTGGGGCCGAGGGTATCGTTCGGCTGACTGACCGTTCACCCCCGAAATCAGGTGTTACGGATACTCCATCGAGATGCGCCTTTGAGCGCCAAGGCCATGCCCTCCGTAGGAATGGCGAGCCGGGCACATCTCGATGGAGAATCCGTAACAAGCGACTCGAGGCAAAGGGCCGACACGGAGGCAGTGGGGCGAAGGGTTGCGGGGTCGGACGCGCATCGCGCACTGGCCTCTCGCTTCGGTCGAGGACGCTCAGCTGAAACCTGCAGTATCCGCAACAAGCCCATTTGCCTCAGTCGAACATCCACGCCCGAACCCGAGAGGCCTGCGCGCGACGACACCTGTGCGGACCCCCAAACTCCCCGCGTTTCAAGGCGCTTTTCGCCGGCTCAGCGCGTTTGGGAAAGCACGAGGTGACCGATCGACGCTGAGCCGTCTCCGCCGGAGACCTCGACCTCGATGACTTCGGTGCCTGCCGGAACTTCGAACTGCTGCAAGGTCAGCCCTGGTGCCGGCCGCTCGGGCAGCTTTCGGTCGCCGAGCACCTGTTCGCCCGAGCGGAATCGAAGGAGGTACTGATCATTTCCATCGATGCTGATCTCGTAGCGCGTGGCCGTCGCAGCGGGTGCTCCCAGCCGAATGCGCGCGACGCCGGGTGAGAGCTTCAGTCCGCGCGGTTGAAGGAAATACGCACCTTCGACGGCAGCACCTCGCAGTTGTGCTGCGTCGACCTCGAGCACCTGGGGGCGTTCCGCCGGGTCGCAATGAACCTGCGGCGCATCGGGCGTGCGCTCGAGCACCAGCTCGTCGACGAAGGCCGGCACCAACGAGCCGACCAGCACGTCGATGCGACCGTCGCTGATCATCTCGAGCACGAGATCATCGAGGCTGCTGCGGGCCACACTGCGCCCTTCACACAACACGCCGATCTGCACCGGCGTCTTTCCTGCAGCGATTCGCCATCGGCCTGCTGGCACACCCAACGCGACCAGATGTGCGGGCGCCGCGAGCGTGACCGAGGCGCGTAGGCGGCCGTCGTTGAGTTCGGCTCGACCCGAGGCCTGCGCCAGCAGCCAACCGGGGACCCCGATTCGTTCGGCGCTGCGAACGATGCCGAGCGGGCCGTCTTCCCGGCGAATCCACAGCTCCCCGGAGAGCTCCCTGGCGAAGGTGCTGTGGTAGCGCATCAGTTGGTACTTCTCGGAGAACTGAGGGTGCGCGAGGAACTGCTTGCCGCTGAGGAAGCAGGCGTTGCGGCCACCTCCAGCGCCGCACATCGCCAGAATGTCGGGCTTGCGTCTCCACACGTAGGCGCCATCACCGAGCTCGTGCCCAGTGGAGAGCGTCAACCCCGGCGGCGGATGCGTCGCGATGTAGCGATCATTGAGCCCCAGCAGATCGAGGCTGGGCAACTTCGAGAAGTAGGGCAGCGCACCGGCGGCATCGACCGCGAGCAGCGGCTTGCGAGGACCCCACGCCTCTCGAAGGAACGGGCCCAGGGAGTAGCCCTCGAACTCCCAGCGTTCATCGCTGCCGCGTTTGTTCTGCGGGTCGAGGCGTTGAGCGCGCTGGTAGTTGAAGACGATGAGGCTCAACACCACCAGCAGTGATGCACTCGCGGCCCACCGCAGCCACCGCCGCTCGAAGCGCGTGCGTTCCCACCAGGTCTGGCCGCCCTCGGCGATGACCAGCCCGAGCGGTGCCAGGCCCAGCAACCATTGTCGCCACGCAGGAAAGATATCGCCGCCGACGGTCACCAGGTAGCCGGCCCAGAGCATCGAAGTCACCAGCGGCACCACCCACCGCCGTTCTCGCCTGACCTGAACGATCACCGCGAGGCCCGTCGCCGCGAGCAGGAGCCCTCCGAACGCAAACCAATGGCGCAGGTGAGCCAGCCCCAGATCCACGCGCGCCAGACTGAAGCCCACCTTCACCAGCGCGGTGTTGGGCACCCAGGCGTCGTAATAGACGCGCCGAAACGCCAGCTGAACGAGCAACGCGGCCAGGGGCGCGAGGCCCCAGAGAATCGACCTTCGCAGCGAAGCCCACGAGATCGATCGCACCAGGTTGCCGATGAGCAGGCCCCCGATGAGCACCGCGCCGTCGGCTCGCAGCAGAGCCAGCAGCACCAGCAAGACCTCGAGCGCGATGAGCTCCTTTCGCGGCATTTGCACGTTCGGTTGCTGGCGCATCACCAGCCACGAGGCTGCGATCAACACGCCCGTCTGAAAGCCGTGTTCGAGCCCCCCAATGGACCAGACGGCCAGCGGCCCGGTGAGCGCCAGCATCAGCGATCCCGAGAGCACCCGCGGCGTGGAGATCGAGGCCGGCCGATCGGTGGTGAGGGCGGTGAAGACGATCGCCCCCGCGGCGCCGAGCAGCCCGAGCCCTCGGGCGGCGACGATCAGATCGATCCTCAACGCGCCGAGCAGCGCGGTGAGCAGCACCCAGGCGAGATCGGTGTAGCCCTCCACGCGCTCGCCGTCGGTCCAGGTGAGGCCCAGGCCGTCGAGCAAACGCTCGGCGTACCGCAGGCTGATCAACGCATCGTCAGAGATGAACGGCGCGTAGAACCACGCGTGCGCGGCCGCGAGCAGAAGGACCAGCCCCAGAGCGACCACCGCCACGACCCGCTTCACGGGGCGGTGGTCTAGGCGAGCACTCCCTTCGAGTGAAGCGGTACGTCTCTGCTAAATCGTCGCGATGAACTTCGCGCGCTTCTGCTTGGTGACGGCGGTGGTGGTGTTGATGGGCTGCAGCAAACCGAAAGAAGGCGGCACCTGCACGACCGGCAACATCTTCGGTCACGGGCCCGGCACCTGCGTCGACAAGCAGAACGCGATCGTCTGCGTCGACGGCGTCTTCACCAAGCTGAAGTGCAAGAAGAGCGCGACCGGTTGCATGGACGTCGCGGGCAACGTGAGCTGCGACCCGGTGAAAGAAGTCGGCGAAGAAGTGGCTCACGTGTGACGGCGGCAAGTGGAAGCAGCACATGGCCTGCAGCAAGCTGTGCGTGTCGAACGTGAAGGGCATCTCCTGCGAGAACGTGGCTGGCGCGGTGTGGGACCCGTGTACGGCCGAGAATAAAGAAGAGGATCAGGCCGAGTGCAGCGTCGACAAGCTGCACCTGCTGCTGTGCGACAAAGAGAAGTGGTACTCGGCTGCTTCGTGCCGCGGTCAGAACAAGTGCCGCGCGGTGGGCAAGCAGATCGAGTGCGACACCTCGATGGCTGAGCTCGACGATGCCTGTGAAGAAGAAGGCACGCTGTCGTGCGACACCGCGAAGAAGACGATGCTCAAGTGCGTGGGCAAGAAGTTCGTGAAGGAGCAGGCCTGCAAGCGGCGCTGCAACAACGCGTTCAACAAGTTCAGCTGCGACTAATTGCCCCCCACTCCCTTCGGGAGAGGGTCGGGGTGAGGGCCTTACGGGCAACGGAGCCGAGCCCCTCACCCGGTCCTGCGGACCGACCTCTCCCCGCGAGCAGGGAGAGGTTTTCCTTCACCGCTCGACAGCCAGCTCCTCGAGCAGCTCGAGGTCCGCCGCGCTGTCCAAGTCCTGAAGCAACTCCAGGTTCTCAATCACCTCACGGTCCTCCGCCGTGAGCTGAACTCCACCATCGAGCGCAAACACCAACACCCACCCCAGCACCGAAATCATCGGCGCCGCTCCCGAGCGCGCTCCCGCAGCTGTTGCCGCTGTTCCTGCGACAAACTCCGCCACTTCCGCAAATTCTCCCGCATCTGCTCGCGCTTCTCGGGGTTCGCCTTGAGCCACCCGCGCATGCGTTGCCGCAATTCGTGACGCTGCTCCGGGTCGAGCTTCCTGAACTCACCCATGCGTCCGCGCAGCTCCTGGCGATCCTCCGGTGACAACTTCGTGAACGCGCGCAGGTTCTCCCGCACCCGCTCCTGATCCTCGGGCGGCAGCTGCTTGAAGCGCGACAGGTTCTCCTTGATGCGCTGCTTCTCTTCTGGAGGCAGCTGCTTGAACGCCTTCAGCTTTTCCCGCAGCGCCTGCTTCTCTGCCTCGGGGAGCGCATTGAACCGCTCGACCGCCGAGCCCTGCGCGTGAGCCACCAGGCCCACGGTCATCACCATCAGAACGAGCGCTCTCATTGCGTCACCTCGAGCTCATGCAGTTGCGCCACCACGTCGAGATCCTCCGTCGAGCCCAGGTCCATCAAGTCGAGGTCTTCCACCACCTCGAGGTTCTGCGCGAGGAGCAGCTTCTCCTCGTCGATGGCCTCTTCTCCCCGAGGCCACACGATGAGGGTGATGCCCGCTGCCAGCGCCAGCCCCAGGGGCAACAAACGTGGCAGCGAAAACCAGCGCTCGAAGAAAGTGGGCTGAGAGATCGCCTCCAGCACCGTACGTCGCAGCGCAGGAGACGTGTGCGGCGAAGGCAGCTCTTCCACCACCGCGATGCTCGCTCGAAGCCGCCGCTCGAGTGAACGCAGCGCAGGATCCTTCTCCAGCGCCGCCTCGAGCGCGCGGGCCTTCTCCGGGGGGAGCTCCCCGTCGATGTACGCGGTCAGGTCTTCTTCGAAGTCACTCATGCAGCACTCCCTTCCGGGATGGCGTCGTTCTTCAGCGCGTCGAGGTGTTTGAGCACCTGCAACGACGCCCGGTGAATGAGGCTCTTGACGGCCGCCTCGGTGGCCTCCAGCGTTTCGGCGATGTCGCGGTACGCCATGCCTTCGAACCGGCACATGGTGAACGCCGCCCGCTCCCGATCGCTCATGCTCTTGAGCGCGCGTTGCAGGGCCTTCTCCACGTCTTTCGCCTCCAACACCTGGTCCGGCGTCTCCGCGGTGCTGGCGCGATCGATGGCACCAGGCGACTCGTCGTCTTCCACGGCAGCCTCGACTTTCTCTGCGGCTCGCCCGGGCCGGCGGAGCTCGTTGAGGCAGGTGTTGGTCGCCACCCGGAAGAGGAACGTCTGGAAGCGCGCCGTCTGTTGATAGCGATCCGCGCTCCGGTACAGCTTCACGAAGACGTCCTGGGCCAGCTCTTCCGCCCGGCCTGCGTCGCCCACGAAGCGATGACAGAAGCGCACCACGCGCTGCTGATGGCGATCGAAGAGCTTCGCAAACGCAGCGCGATCGCCTTTCGCGACCTGCAGCATCCACTTCGCGTCTTCATCGGGTTCGACGTGCACAGGGTCTTGAACCCGCGAACGGGCCGGGAGTTGCGGGGCTGCTAAGGCCGCCAAATCACTTCAGGTCTGCTCGAGGTATTGCGCGACCGCGGTGGGGGCGAGCGGGTCGAGGGTGTGCCGGCAGCAGAAGGCGAGGAAGGGGTAGAGCAGCTCGAGCCCCCGCTCCAACGACTCTCGCGTCTCGCTGCCGTCGAGCTCGAACCACACGGCGGCTTTGCCGGCGGCTTCGGGGTTGGGCGAGAGCAGCGAGAACGCAGCCTCCAGCGCTTCTTTGCGGCGCGGGTTGGCCTGGCCGAAGAGGCTCTTCTCTTTGGTCTCCCCGGCGAGCACCAGGCGCACCAGGGCGGCGAACGCGCGGGCTTCGGGAACGGCGAGGTGGTTGCCCATGCCGTCGAGCCAGGTGGTGAGGCGTTTGCGATCCGTGCGGCTCTCGGTGGCCAGCATGCGCGGCTTCTGCCCATCGACCGGCGCCTGTTGCAGCGCGGCGAAGGTGTAGTCCCAGAAGGCGAGCGTGGCCTCGTCGGGGTCGAACTCCACGTCGATGTCTTCCGCGTAGGCGATCGCCGCCGAGATGCCGTGCGCAGGCGTGATGGCCGGCGGCGGGGGAGGCGCTTCGAAGTCGGCCTCGATGATCTCCACGTCGGCGGCCGCATCTTTGGGCGGGAACCACGAGCCGGGCGGGGTGAGGTTGAGAGGAGGCGGAGGTGGCGGCGGGGCCGCTTCTTCTTCCACATCCATGATGACGTCGGCGTCGGGCACCCAGCCCCCGGGCGGCGTGACGTTGTCGTCGGGAGAAGGCGCGGTCAGTGGCTTTCCGTTCTTCACCAGCGAGCGGAAGCTGGGAATCTCGGGCGAGTCACCCAGCGCCACCTGCTCGAACTCGGGCTTCGTTTCGGCCCGGGGAATCACGGGTGCCACGGGGGGAATGGGCGGCACCGAGGGGATGCGCACCTTGCGAGTGCCCTCCTGTTTGCGCGCGGCTTGTTCTTCCAGCCCCTCGAAGAACTCATCGAGATAGGGGCGCAGCTCGGCCCACAGGTGAATGAGCCCGGCGTCGTGGCCCACGAGATCGGTGGCGAAAGAAGGATCCTGGTACGCCTCGGCGAGCAGGCCCGCGCGTTGGGCGAACTCGGTGCGGCTGGTCTCCACGCCTTTGCGCACCAGCTCCAGGTGATACACGCAGCGCGCGAACTCCACCCGCTTGTTGCCCACCGGCTCCAGCTCGTGAATGGCGCGTTCGAGCGCCCGGGGGTCGTCGCGCAGCTTCCAGCAAGCGGCCAACGCGCTGTCGAACCTGCGCATCTCGAACTGCACCAACATCGGCGCGACCGACAACCACAAGCTCTGCAGCGCCGGATGTCTGCGGGAGATGTCGTCGCCGCTGCCGTCACGCCAGAACACCAACAGCACCTCGGCCAGCTGGGTCAAGTGACCGCGGCTCTCCGGATCACCCTGGCGCGCCAGCTCGAGTTCGAAGAGCGCGGCGACGAAATGGGCCAGCCCATCACCGCTCGCTTTGAGCGCACCGACCTCGGTCTTGAGGCGCGTCACGTCGCTCAGCGCGGCAGCGCAGCGCTCGATTGAATGACTGAGCTCGACAGGAAGCTGCTGGGCGGCCACGGAGGCGCGGATCCTGCCTGTGTGCGCGGGCGGGATCCACTGTGACGAGTGACGGCAGCCGACAGCGAGTAAGCTTGACGCCGATGGAACGGGTGCAATCGCCTCAGTCGATGCTGGAGGGCTCGGAGCTTCCTTCCCTCGCCCCGTTTCCCGAGACCTCCCTCGCGCCTGCGCTGGAGCTGCTGGCCAGCACCGCCCGCTCCACCCCCGGTCAGGCAGGCCGGGACGCTCTCCTTTCTCTCACCCAGGCGCTCACCACGCTGGCGCCCACCGAGGAGAACGCGAAGGTGTTGTCGCGGCTGCTCGATGGCGGCGCTTTTCACGATCTGGTGGGTGACGACGGCAGCCTCGTGCGCGAGCTCGCCGTGGAGACCCTGCTGCGTCTGGGCTACCCCTACGCGTTGCAGATCCACCCTGATGAGTTGGCCTGGTACCGGAACCTGCACTTTGTCCGGCGGCGCAATAAGTGGCTGGTGTTGCTTGGGATTTTTGGCGTGGGCGCCATCGCCGAGACCCTCTTGTTGCGTCTCTTCTGAGTTGGATGTCAGTGCCCTGATCTAGAAGAGCGTTGACAGTGACACGCAACGCTTGTTCAGTAGTTCCTACAAACACGCAGCACTTGAGGGGATGACCAGATGGCGAACACCGAGAAGGAAAAGGCGATCGAGTTGGCGTTGCAGGCAGTCGAGCGGCAGTTCGGCAAGGGCTCGATCATGCGGTTGGGCAACGACGAGCCGATGGCGAAAGACATCTCGACCATCCCCACGGGCTCGGTGGGCCTCGACATCGCCCTGGGTGTGGGCGGCGTGCCCCGCGGCCGCATCGTCGAAATCTTCGGGCCGGAGTCGTCGGGTAAGACGACCTTGTGTCTGCACATCGTGGCCGAAGCGCAGAAGCGCGGTGGCGTGTGTGGCTACATCGACGCCGAACACGCGATGGACGTGGGCTACGCACGCAAGCTGGGCGTGCGCACCGACGACCTCTTGCTCTCGCAGCCCGACACGGGTGAGCAGGGCCTGGAGATCGCCGAGATGCTGGTGCGCTCGGGCGCGATCGACGTGCTGGTGATCGACTCGGTGGCCGCGCTGGTTCCCAAGGCTGAACTCGAAGGCGAAATGGGCGACGCGCACATGGGCGTGCAGGCACGTCTGATGAGCCAGGCGCTGCGCAAGCTGACGGGCGCGGTGGCCAAGAGCCAGACCTGCCTCATCTTCATCAACCAGATCCGCATGAAGATCGGCGTGATGTTCGGCAACCCCGAGACCACCACCGGTGGCAACGCGCTCAAGTTCTACGCCTCGCAGCGCCTCGACATCCGCCGCATTGGCGCGATCAAGAACGGCGACAACGTGGTGGGCAGCCGCACCCGCGTGAAGGTGGTGAAGAACAAGATGGCGCCTCCCTTCAAAGAAGTGGAGTTCGACATCATGTACGGCACCGGCATCAGCAAAGAGGGCGACTTGATCGACCTCGCCGGCGAACACGGGATCCTCGAGAAGAGCGGTTCGTGGTTCGGCTTCAAGGGCGAGCGCATCGGCCAGGGCCGGGAGAACGCCAAGGAGTACTTGAAGGAGCACCCGGCCATCGCGCTGGAGATCGAGACGTTGCTGCTGGCGAAGTTCGGCGTGAAGGCCGGCGCGCCCCTGGTGGCCGTCGAGAACCCGCCCGCGGAAGAAGTGGAAGAGAAGCGGCCGCGAGTCAAAGCCGTCAAGTAAGCGAAGTCCTCCCTCTCCCCTCCGGGG
>JANODF010000318.1:0-6690 GCA_031412555.1 Archangium sp.
GTACTCCGTGTGAGGGTTTGAGAGGCCGCCTTTAATCGGGCGGGCAGCCGTGGGGAATCAGAAGTTCCTTCTGTTGCCGCATCGCACCGGAATGATCACGAATTGTGACGTCAGTCTTTTGTTGGCTTGCTGAGTTCTTTCACCAAGGGGGCGAGGCTCGAGGCCTCTTCCTCCCTCCCGGCCGCGCGGAGCGACTTCAACAACAGCGCGCTGAGTCTTCTGCCGTACCGTTCGAACGTCGCCAGGCCTTCTTTGATGGCCTTCTTCGGCATGTCCTTGGGAGCGGAGGCCCGAACGAGCTCGAATCGGTGCTGATGCGCCTCCAGGATCGCGCGACCGTTCTTGATCAGCCCACCGAAGAGGGCGAACTCGCGGTGCTGCTCGATGAGCGTGAGGAGCCGGTGATTCATGTGGATCTCCAGCTTCTCGGCATCCGCAGGCACCAGCGCCCGGAGCCAGTTCAACGTGAGGTCCTCTTCTCCAAGGGCCTGGTTGAGCGTGATGAAGTCATGAAGGGCGTTGCGGTCAATGGGCTGTGCGAGGGCGTTTCGCAACTTCCTGAAGCGGGCCCGCGCGTTGCGGGAGCGCTCCAGAAGCGGCTCGAGTGCTTGAATGAGAAACGACGAGCGCACGCCGACCCAGGAGGGTTGGATCTCCAGGCTGTGCTCCCAGAGCCAGGCGAAGAGTTCGAGTGCCTCTTCATCGCGCTTCTCCTCCACGAACTGTCGAGCGCGGCTCAGCTTCGAGGCGAGATCTTCGCAAGCTGAACCGGATTCGGTGCGGTCGGTCTCGAGTTCGCCAAGCCAGCCCAGGAGTGCGGGAGCCGGCCTGGCTCCCGAAGTGCGCGAGACCTCCTGCTCGCCCTTGAATGCGATGACGGTCGGGTACGCGCACACCGACAGCTCTTCACTCAGGGGTGAGCTCTCTGCATCGAGCTGAATGGCGACCGCGTTCATGTTCAGCCACGCCACGACTTCCGGTGCGACCCAGGTCGTACGGTCCATGTGTCTGCAGGGAGCGCACCACTCGGCGCTGAACTCGACGATCAACCATTTCTCTTCCACGGCCGCGACAGCCCGAGCTTCCAGAAAGCCGAGTGACCGGAAGACCGGGGGTTTCATGGGATGAGTATCGAGCACCACGTACGCGCCCGTCTGCATTGAGTAGCATCGGCAGTCCGGTGCGCCACCTGCTCGCTCTCGTCGTGGTGGTGGTCTTCGGCTGCGGCCCGGAGCGTCGCATCGACCCGTGCAGCCCCAGCGCGACCAGCGCCGTTCAGCCGCCCGTGCTCGTGACGCTGGTGGGCGAGCCGGTCGACGTCGACCTGGTGTTGCCGCCCGCCGTGTTCTGCCCCCAGGGAAACCCGGTGGCCACCGCGGTGGTGACCGAGGTGCTCGATTCGTTCAACCAGCCCGTGGCACACGTGCGCAGCGAGCCGCTCTCCAGCAACACGGGCGGCTACTCCACCCGCGTCACCTTCACCCCGCGCGCGGCCGGCGTGCACTACTTCACCGCGCGGTTCGAGCCGGGGCTGGGCACCACCCATCGGCAGCTCCAGGTCGCGCTCGAGCGCAGCAGCGAGACGCCTTTTCTCCGCACCACCCTGGGCCCGGTCTGCGACGAGGTGTTGCCGTTGCGTGAGGTGGTGCTCTGCCGCCGGGGCACCCAGCTGAGCGTGATGAAGGAGGGCGGGGTGAGCTCCACCGAGTCCGTCACCGCGATGGCCAGCGCCGGGCCGGTGGGCTGGGTGTGGACCGATTCCCGCCTCTCGCGGCTGCACGAGGTCGATGGTGGCCTGGAGCGGCTCGACTTCGCTGCGCCGCTGAGCCGGGGCGCTGTCACTGTCACCTCCGACCGGTGGATACAGGGCAGCGGCTCGCAGTTCGTCGAGGTGAGCCTCTCCGATGGAGGGCTGGTCGAACGTCGCTGGAACGTCGAAGCAGGCGCGGCGCCCATCAGCGGCCCGGGCCTGGCGCTGTCGGGCGAGGTGCTCGGCTGGGCGACGCCCACGAAGTTGTGCAAGGGCGCCCCCGATGCGTCGGTGCGCTGCGTGGAGAGCGAACTGCAACCCAACGCGGGTGAAGGCAACGCCCTCTGGTTGCGCGGCCCCGGGAGCGGCGTGGTGGCCATCGCCCGCTTCGAGCCGGGGCCCAGCGATCCCCAGGTCACCTTCGTGCCTGCGCAGAGCGCCGCCTTGACCGACGCGCGGCTGAGCCGGCCGATCTTCTCGTGGAACGGGCGCCTGGTCGCGGTGCGCGCCGATGATCTGTCGTTCGAGGCCTGGCGTTCACCCGGCCCGATCGCCCGGCAGAGCGTCACCGAGTCGTTCGTGGTCTTTCAGCTGCAGTCGGGTGAGACGGTCATCTTCCTGCGCTGATCACCCGTTCGCATCGACAGGGTCGGCCGAAAAGAGGACCGGTCTCCCCGAGCCCAGTCGAGGGGTCACTTGCCGCACGAGGCGGAGGTGGCATCTCGACTGCGCTCGATGCGAACGGTGTGCATCTGTTCCTTCGGAGGAAATCGCCGGCGAAGCCTCTCCGCCAACTGCCTACTTCTTCGATTCCGCGCTCGAGCCGGCGAAGAGCACCGCGCTCGGCAGGCCCTTCGTCCATGCGGTGACCGCGACCGATTCACCCTTGCCCAGCTTGGCCAGGAACGACTCGATGCCGCCTTCGATGGCCCGCTTGCTGGGCGCCTTCGAGCCGAAGTGTTCGTGCAGCTCGGCCGCGGTCAGCACCCAGCAGCTGCCGGCCTTCTTCTTCTCGGCCAGCCCGTACACGTCGAGCACGCCGTTGGTGGGCGCCTTGCCCGCACGTTTGCGGAACTCGGCGATGGAGGCATCACCCGCGGCGAGCTTCTGCGCGTCGTCGAGGGTCTGCTTGATGGTGGTGTTCCACTTGGTCCATTCGCTCCAGCTTTTGGTGGCCATGGGCGCAGCCTAGCGTCACATTCGCGTCACGGGCGTTGCGTGATCGATTGGCGCGACTGCAGGGCCTGAATGAGGGCGGTGCGTGACGCCGCGGTCCACTGTGTGTCGAGCACTCCGTAGGTCTCAGCGGCGCCGAAGGTGCGGGTGGTGCCGGTGGCCTGGGTTCCGTTGAGCGGCCAGTAGCTCCAGTCGATGTCGGCGTCGTCGAGCACGCGGAGGAACGACTGGAACCACAGCCCAGCACCGGCCGTGTCGTTCACGCAGGTGTCGGCGGTGTTGCAGGTGCCGAACTCACTGACCCAGACCGGCGCGGTGTACGGCTGGTTCTGCGCGAGCAGGTAGCCCCAGCGGTTGCCGGTGGCCGTCTTCACCGCGTTGTACGACTTGTCCGTGTGGAACCACTCGTAGTCGTGCGGGGCGTAGATCAACCGGTTCGGCACCGAGAGCGTGAGGGGCAGGGTGTACAGCCCGGTGAGATCGGTCGAGTAGTTGAGGCCGTCGAGCGCGATGAGCAGGGTGGGGTTCGCCGAGAGAATCGCGTTGCCCGCGCGCTGCGCTGCCCCCCGCCAGTCGCGGAGTGGATCCGTGCCGCCCCACACCGGCGTCACGCCGTTGGCCGCGCGCAGCTCGTTGCGGAGCTCCATGCCCACCACCGAAGGCCGGTTCAGGTAGCGGGTGGCGAGCACGCGCCAGTCGGCGATCCACGACGACTCGGGATAGGCGGCGGTGTACCAAAGCCCATTGCCATCGGTGTCGCTGCAGCACCACTCGGCGCTGCTCACGTGATTGTCGAGGATGACCACGATGCCTTCGAAGGCGAGCGCGTCGATCACCCGGTCGAGGATGCTCATCGCGTTGAGGCCCTGGAGCGCGGGGTTGGCGCTCAGCCGCACGGACTGCACGGTGGGGTTGGTCTCCACCAGCTGATTCGAGAAGGGAATGCGCACGGAGTTGAAGCCGAGCTGGCGGATCAGCCGCGCGATGGACGGCAACGAGGCGCGGTCGAGACCCGCGGCCACGAAGTCGGGAGAGTCGAAGCCGTACCAGCTGACGCTCGCGAGTTTGAAGCGCTGGCCGTTGGCATCGAGGATCCACCGGCCTGAGGTGCGCAGGGGGAGGGCGGGCAGGGGAGCGCCCGCATCGCTCGTCATTCCTCCGTCGGTGCTGGTGCCGCCGTCATCGAGGCCTGCATCGGTGATCTGCCCGCCGTCGTCGATTCCAGCGTCGGTGAGGCCCGCGTCATCACCCGCATCCGATCCGGTGCCGCCGCCGGATCCGGTGCCGCCGCCGGTCGCCGTGCCGCCGCCGGTCGCCGTGCCGCCGCCGGTCGCCGTGCCGCCGCCAGTCGCCGTGCCGCCGCCAGTTGCTGCGCCGCCGCCGGTCGCGAATCCCCCACCGAACGCAAAGCCCCCGCCACCAGAGCCTCCATCAAAAGGCTTCGTGTTGGGACCGCAGGCCACCAGGCAGACAGAGAGAATCAGGAAGGGTCGCACGCCTGCATGACACCTGAAGATTCGATTCAGGTGAAGCGTCACTTGGGGTCCTCCTTGTCGTAGAGCAGCGTGCGCTCAGCGTCTTCGCGGTCACGGTTGAGGCGTTCACGAAGCTCGGCCTCGGTGGGCAGATACTGTTGATAGCGGGCGGTGAGGATCTGCTCGTTGTCTTCGGGCAGCGTGATGCGCACCATCGCTTCGTTCTTCTCGGAGCAGAGGACGATCCCGATGGTCTGCGACTCTCCTTCGAGGCGCATGAACCGATCGAAGAAGTTCACGTACATCTGCATCTGCCCGAGGTCCTGATGGGCGAGCTTGCCGAGTTTGAGATCGACCAGCACGAAAGTGCGCAGGATGCGGTTGTAGAAGACGAGATCGACGTAGAAGTGATCGCCCTCGAGCGTGACGCGCTTCTGCCGGCCCACGAAACAGAAGCCTTTGCCCAGCTCGAGCAGGAACTCCTCCAGGCGCTCGATGATCAGTTGTTCGAGTTCGCGTTCCCGGGTCGAGGTTCGCTCGGCAACTCCGAGGAATTCGAGCACGAAGGGGTCTTTGAGGACGTCACCTGGTTGCGAGATCTGCTGGCCTTCGCTCGCCAGCTTTGCGGAGTCACCTTTGAGCGCGAGCCGTTCGAAGAGCATCGATTCGATCTGTCGCTCGAGCTGCCGCACCGACCAGCTCTCGCGCGCCGCTTCGATCTCGTAGAACGAGCGGGCTTCGAGGTTCAGCACCCGCATCAACGCGCAGTAGTGCGTCCATCCCAAGGACGGGTGGAAACGGGCTGTCGCAGATTGGTCAGACACTGTCTGTCGAATGTTCTCCTGCGAATTTAGTAGCTTGAAGGCCACCGAGCCCTCCGGAAAGGCCAAGAAGAACTGGCGCATCTGCTTCAGATTCGTGTGGCTCAGCCCCCGTGAACCACCGAGACGAAGCCGTGCCGCCAGTCGCGTCATCACCGCAGCGCCGTAGTTCGCGCGGTCCTTTCCGCTCTGTTCCACCTCGACGATCTCGCGACCGATCCGCCAGTACGCGTTGACCATCTCCGTGTTGACGGTGCGCGCGACCCGTCCTGGGCGTCACCGAGGATGTCGGCGACTCGTTGGTACAGCCTCTCTTCCTTCGGGTCGGCAAGTTCGTTCATGGTCCCCTTCTACAAAGGGGGACTGACATCTCCGGCGCGACGCTACCTGGGGCGCCCCGTTCCCGACGAGTCGACCATCACCGTGATCACCCGCCCGCCGAATTGCTTCGATCCGTCCTGGGCCACGGCGCTCAATTCGAATCGAACCGAAGACGGGCGGAGCGGTCGCTCCAAACCCAGGAAGCACTCGGCGGCTTCTTCAGCCAGGGCCTGGCACGTGACGCTGCCGTAGTTCACGTCGAAGAGCTGCGGGCTCCCGGCCCGCACCTCCAACGTTCCAGTGAAGTGGGGAACGAACCGAAGCCGGAACGCCGTCCCCTGTTCCTCGGCGGAGAACGACGCGAGCATCGCTGATTGCTCCCAGCCGGGCGTCGCTGGAGCCTTCGGCTTCGGAGCGGGCGCTGCTCGAGGCGGTGGCGGTACCGGCGCGAGGGCCTGCTGCGGGATGACTGCAGGAACTTTTTCGGACCGCTCGCCGGGCCCGAAGACCGCGACCCAGAGGGCGAACAACGTCAGCAGCGGCACCACGCAGTCGAAGAGCACCACCTGCCGCGTCGTCTTGAGGAAGGCGACCGGCACTGACACGATCATCGCGTAGACGCAGAAATAGACGAAGGCGATGCCGGCGAACACCAACCCCAGGCCGTACTTGCCTCCCGCCCCGAGGCCCCACGCGGCGAGGAGGACGATCGCCAGCTGAACGCCCAACGCGATGGCATGAGCCAGCCACTTGGAGCGCGACTGCTCGCTCATCGTCCCCCGCAGCGAAGACGCAGCAAAGCGGCGGGCATGATGAGCGGGTGGGGCGGCCACCTCGTCACTCGGGAGATTCACCTCACCGCACTGCGCGCACACCCGCCGCGGGTTGTTCACCGAGATGTCCAGCACGCCCTCGCAGAGCCTGCAGTGAACCACCAACTCGCTGGGGAGGGGCCACTTCGTCGGGTTCACTTCAGCTCCTGAGACAAGGCTGCATCTTGCTCGCAAGCGCGCTGCGACCGAAACAAAGCCAGCAGAAAGGACGGCTCAATTTCAACTGACAGCCGTCGCGTTGCTCGCCGAACTCCTTGAATTCAACTTGGTCACTGACCACCGCAACTCCTGGAATTGTACGGCGACAAAGGAAC
>JANODF010000319.1:0-3600 GCA_031412555.1 Archangium sp.
CTGCCTCCCAGCGGCTCGACCACCTCGGCGGCGGGGTACAGGCGCGCCAGGGTCTGCTCGAACAACGTCGCCAGCAACGCCGGGTCGCCCAACGTGTCGAGCTGACCTTGAAAGAGGTAGACGTTGAGCTCGGTGGCGCTGAAGGGATGAACGCCGAGGTACGTGTTGGCCTCGTCTCCCAGCGGCAGATACATGATGCCCACGTCGGGGGCGGGCTTCGGCAGCCGAATTCGAGCGCCGTACAGGACCCAGGCATTCTTTCGTTTGATCAGCCGTTGGTCGGCCACGATCTTCGAACGAGAGCCGCTGCAGTCGACCAACAGGCGAGCGCGGTGTTCACCTTCCGAAGACTGCACCACCACCGCACCAGCCGTGACCGCATGACTCAGGTAGGCCGCCTGAACGAACCGGGCTCCGTGGGCCAGGGCCCGCTCGTGCCAGATGCGCAGCACCTCGTGATGATCGAGCACCACGCACTCATCGATCAGCCGATGGGCGAAGTTTTCGCTGCGAAACAAGATGTGGTCGGTGCGAAAGGCGACGGCCGCGTCGAGGCCGTGTTCTCGCACCCGGTCGGCATACGAATACCAACTCGCCGCGGTCTGCCCCAAAGGGTTGCGCTCGAGCACGAGCACCCGAACGTGCGGCGCCAACTCGGCAGCCAGGGAGAGCCCCGCGGGCCCGGCTCCAAGGATGATGACATCGGCCTGCTGTTCCATCCCAGACCTTCACCCGCTGCGGTGTGGCCAGGCCTTGATCTCCATCAACGCCTTCATCTCTTCTCAGCGCGTTCGCGCACCCAATCGCGCACCCACACCGCCACCGCCCGAGAGCCCGCGGGCGCGAGGTGCACGCCGTCATCGAGGCGATACCGCAGCAGCCGGCCATCCGGCGCCTGCACGAAGGTGGCGAACTGCCGCTGGGGATCTCCGATGAGCAGATCCACCTCGAGGAACTCGACCCGCGGCACCTTGCGCGCGGTCTGCGCGAACACCCGATTCAAGAACGCAGCGCGCGTCGACAGCCGCTTATCTCGCATCGGAGGCAGCGTGAGCCAGAGCACCCGCGTGTTCTCACCGGTCAACGCGCGCATCATCGCCTCGACGCGCGCCGCGTAGACCTGGCGCCAACGAGGCTCGCCGTAGTCGAGTTGCTCGTCTCCTTCGCGAAGGTTGGTCGCGTCGTTCGCCCCGAGCGAGACCACCACGAAGCGCGGCCGATCTCGTTGCAGCAGCGCCGGGACCACCTTCATCCAGTCGTAGACATCGGGCCGCGCCAGACCCGTACCGAGCTGAGCCGCGCGCGTGACCGGAAGACCTGAGCTGCGCGCCAGCGTTCGTTCGAGCGTGGCGCCGAGGCTGCCGGCGATCATCGAGTCACCCAGCAACAACACCCCGCCACCCGGTTGTGCTGCGACGGGCGGTGGCTCGGGCGGTGCCAGCTTTGCCACCACGGGTTCTTCAGGCGCTGCATCCACCACGGGCACCGGAGCAGGAACGGCCGGCGCCACCCAGCCTTCGGCCAGCAGGGGATCGCCTTCGCCACCCACCCGGCGCGAGAGTTCTTCGCGGCCGCGTGCAGCCCACCGCCTCGGCGCGTCGATACCTACCTTCGACAAGGCGTCGTGCAGCGGCGCGAGCGTGCGCAACAACATCGCCTGCGCCCGCCCCACCTCGAGCCGTTGCGCCCACGCGAGCAGTCCTTCCGAGTCGAGCAACATCGCCACCACGCACGCGACCAGCAGCACCACCGCGGTGTCCTTCACTCCGAACGTGCGCGCGGGCCGCGTGGCTGCGTAGCTCTCCAGCGCGGCGGCGATTCCATCAGGCTGAGGTTCGGGGGCGCTCATCGCGGATCAGAACTGGAAATAGATGAAGGGCGCCACGCCCCGCGGACCGAGCGCGTCGAGCGCGACCACCAACAAGGCGAAGGCGATGCCCTGGGCGATCAACGGCCACCGAGAGAACCGCGCGCGCGCCGCCACCAGGCCCTCGGCCGAGATGAGCGACGAGAGCAACGCGATCAGCACCACGCCTGCCACCCAGAACGGCACCGGCCCCCGCGCGCCCCGCGTCAGCGCCGTGAACACCTCGCCTGCCAGACCCAGTGAAGGCGAACGGAACAGCACCCAGCCCGCGCAGACGAAATGAAACGTGAGCACCTGCGCGACCACGCTCCACGCGCGGTGCTCCCGCAGCGTCTTCAAGCGAGGCAGCGCTGCCCAACCTCGATGGATGATCAACCCGACGCCGTGAAAGGCGCCCCAGGCCACGAAGGTCCACGCGGCGCCGTGCCACAAACCGCCCAACACCATGGTGAGCCCCAACGCCGCGGCGGTGCGGGCCGCGCTGCCTTTCGAGCCACCCAGCGGAATGAAGAGGTAGTCACGCAGCCAGCTGGAGAGCGAGATGTGCCAACGCCGCCAGAAGTCCTGCGGGCTCTTCGCGGAGTACGGCGCGTCGAAGTTCTCTGGCATCGGGTAGCCCAGCAACGCGGCTGAGCCGATGGCCAGGTCGGTGTACCCGGAGAAGTCGCAGAAGATCTGCGCGGCATAGCCATAGATGCCCAGCAGCACCTCGATGCTGGAGTGTTCACCCGGCGCTTCGAAGACCGGATCCACCAGCGCGCTCGCCAGCAACTGCGCCAACACCACCTTCTTGAACAGCCCCAACCCGATGCGCTGCATCGCCAGCGGGAGATCGATGTTCGTCGGGTCGCGTGGTTGGGCCAGCGCCGGCAAGAACGTCGCGGCGCGCAGGATGGGACCGGCGACGAGCTGCGGAAAAAAGGCCACGTAGAGCAGCGCGTCGACCACGCGCACCTTCACCGGAATGCGCCGGCGCCACGCGTCGACCATCAACGAGATGGCGTGGAAGCTGAAGAACGAGATGCCCACCGGCAGCGCGACTTCAGGGAGCTTGGGTGAGCCGAGGTGCAACCCGGCGGAGTCGAGCGCCCAGAGCACCACGCTGGCGCCGAAGCCGAGGTACTTGAAGAGGGCCAGGGTCATCAGCACGGCGCTGACACCGGCTCCCAGAATCAGACGGCGCTCACGCTCTGAGTTCGAGGCTTCCAGCGCTTGCGCCACCAACGCGGCTTCCAGCGAGAGGCCCACCAGCACGGGCAGAAAGCGCCAGTCCCAGTAGGCGTAGAAGGCCCAGCTCGCGAGCAGCAGGAAGAGTTTGTGGCTGGGGTGATGACGCACGAGGGCCCATGCGCCTGCAAAGGCGCCGACGAAGAAGAGTGCGTACTCGACGGTCGGGAACAGCACGGGGCGGGCAGGTTAAGCCGGCTGGGCGGCGGAGCGAGTTTGCCCTCTCCGATGGCCCCTCACCCCGACCCTCTCCCCGCGTTGCAGGGAGAGGGAGACTTGTTGCTCAGCTGGTGTTTGAAGAGCTGTCGCATGGGGCGCATTCACAAAGAACGGCATCGCACCGAGCGGATCGGCTGGCTGCGCGCCACGGTGCTGGGCGCCAATGACGGCATCGTCTCCACCGCGAGCCTCGTGCTCGGCGTGGCCGCAGCTGGAGGCACCCGCACCAGCATCCTCATCGCCGGAGGTGCCGGGCTGGTCGCAGGCGCGATGTCGATGGCCGCGGG
>JANODF010000320.1:0-3116 GCA_031412555.1 Archangium sp.
CCCCGCTCCGGGGGGTCAGTGCGAGGCAGTAGACCTCGGGCGTGGACGAGGCGGTTGAGGGCCGGCGACGGGCGCCGGAAAAGGCGGTGTTGCACGAGGTCTTCCGGCGGGCTGGCCGAAGTTGTCGAGCTCGACGCCGACGCGGGTGAAGCGGGAGGTGGAGCGCTACCTCACCTGTGGCGACCCCCGGTTCGGCGTCGTGGAGGTGCGTTGCGCTGACTGCTCCGCGTCGCGAGTGGTGGCGTTTTGCTGCAAGGGCCGGGACGGACAAGTGAAACAACCCGGGCAAATCCGAGAGGGCAAGCGCAGCACGGCCGTGCATGACCGACACCCGCCGACTGAGCGCCGCGACACGCCACCCAGCCCCGCCCGGCAACACTTCGATGCTCTCGAAGACGTCTCCGTGAATCGACGCGACCAGCCCACAATTCCATTCGCCTTCGCGGTCTTCGGTGACGAACACGTCGCCCACCCGCAACAGCCGCTGCCGCTCGACGCGCGGTACTTCGCCTCGAAGCTGGCGCCAGGAAAGGTGGCGTCGATCGTGACCGTCGGAAGGCCCCACCGAGGAACGCCGCTGGCAGACCTGGGGGCGAAAATTCCGCATTGAAGCGGCTCTTCGTCCCCGCGGCCACCAGGTCCTTCCGGGACGGCTCGCGATGAATGGAGATACGTCGATTCGGGCTCCGGATGAGGCCCATGTCAGGCAGCTTCTCGACTCCCTGGAGGGTGACGTGGGGCTCTTCGATTCGATCAGGAAGTTCTTCGGTGGAAGCCTGGCGACGACGGCGCCGCCGGTCGAGGTGCCGCCTCCGAACACCGAGCCCGCGGTCGCCCCGTTCCCTCCGAACCCGGAGATGGAAGCGGCGATCGCGAAGGGCGCTGATGCGGCGTGGCAGGGCGCCGTCCCCTGATGCTCAGCCGCGCCCGAGGGTGATCGCCCGGAGAGGGAAGGCGAGCTTCTCCAGCTTCTTGGAGATCGCCTTGCCCGCCTTGCTCTCGAAGTCGGTGCAGCTGAGGAAGTAGCCGCAGTCCGCGTGCTCCGGAATACGGTCGACCATGGCCGGACGAAGCTTGGCGAGCTTCTGGTATTCGCGGTCGTTCTTCCGCACGAACCCTTCGCGCACCCGGTTGGCCGAAAGCCAGGCCCAGTTCCCCGAGCCCGGCAGCTTCGCGCGGAAGACCCGGTACCCGTGATCCTGATCGCCTTGATCCTCGAAGGCAGTTCCCGTGACGCGCGAGACCTCCGCTGCCACCAGCGCCGGCTTGGCCTGAGTCACCAGTCCGACGACCCGGCTCTGGTCTTCGAAGAGCTGACTCAGGAACGTGGCAAAGTTGGGCGCGAGCACCTCGTCGTGGTCGAAGGTCTCCACGTCGATGTAAGTGACGCACGGCTCACCGCGGCGGCCGGACTTCCGGTAGTCGAGGCAGTAGTGAAAGTGGCCATCGCCGCAGAAGGGGACGAGCTCATCGATGCGCTCCGGGGTGCTGATGCCTTGCGCCGCCATGTGCTCCTTCAGCTCGCGCCAGTCCCGTGAACGCAACGAGGGGAAACGCGGCCCGATGCCCGCGAGGACGTCGACCGGCGCGTGCTTCGAGGGGTGTGAGCTCAGCCTGAGGTAGCCGCCGTTCTGCTCCTTCAGAGCGGCGACGTAGGAGGCCGGCAGCTTCACCCCGAGGTGCTTCTCCGCGCTCAGGAGTGCAGCGGCAGTAAGCGGAGGCTGCAGGTACGGGAGGTAGATGGGCACTTCCCAGAGGCGAACTGGCGACTTCGATTTCGCAGCCATCTCCGCGCGCTAACAGTTCAGAGGCGATGCCGGAGAGTCCGGCGCGAGACTTTCCCGGCGCCCGCCGCCGGTCCTCCAACGCCCTCGCCCACCCGCTTCGTCTACTGCCCACCGCTGACACTCCTGCTCTGCCCCGGTTACTCCAGGTGCACGACGAGATTGAGGAAGGCCCGCAATTCCGAGGGGATCGACAAGGGCGCGAGCGGCATGATCTACGCCGCTGATGAGCCGACGCCGGAAGCCCCGCATGCCCGCCACCAGCACGACACCGCCCAACGACGGGACCTTGCTCGGAGGGCATGGCGGCGGCGCTCGCAGTCGAACGCGCAGATGAGGTCGGTACCGTCGTCTGGCTCGGTGATGGTGCGCGTGAAAACTGGACGCTCGCCACTGAACTTTGCCCACTCGCCATTCAGGTGCTCGACGTGCCGCACGCGGTGCACTGGGGAATGCTCTGCGGCAAGGTGCTGCTTGGCGAAGGGCACTGCCTGCTTCCGCAATGGGAGGCGCGAATCCACGAACTGCTCGACGCCGACTCGCCAGAGTCAGCCATCGGGGAGCTGATGGACTGTCTAGAATTCGCGACCACTGCCGAGCAGTTCGCCGCACTCGATGATGTCGTCGGCTATTACCGCTCGAACGAGAAGCGCATGCAGTACCGAACCTTCCGGAGCATGGGTCTTCCGGTCGGCTCAGGCATCGTCGAGAGCGCACATCGTCACGTGCTTCAGGTGCGAATGAAGCGAGCGGGCCAGCGATGGGGAATGGTGCGCGCCCGCCGCATGGTCCGCCTTCGTGCCGTCTACCGCACCGCTGGCGCGGTCCGTTTCCACTGGGCCATCAGGGAGGGCCTCAACGCCCCCACGGCGAAGCACAAGAACCAGCTGCTACCCAACGCGCCACGCCGCGCGAAGCACCGCTACACCCCAAGTCGATTCAGCTCGCGCAACCGGGCAGCTGCCGCCTCAAAGTGATCCTGCACCCCGCAGCGGATCCGCTGGGAAGTGATTCAGCTCCAGTAAGTCGGGTGAGTGGAGCTACCGCTGGTAGACGAGCTCCATCGCTCTCCCGTGCTCGTCGTCGTGGGTCGCGCGAACCAGCTGAGCGGGATTCTTCCGCTCGTTCACTTCAAGGAAGGCGCCGGTGGAGAACCGCGCCCTGGTTCCCCCCGAGCCGCAGTTCGACACCCGCGTCTCCTCGCTGAATGAAGAGTGAAGCCCTCGTCGAGCCCTGCCACGGCACCTCGATCGGCGGCATTCCCGGAGGCAGCCAGAAGAGGGGTCGGGCTGGCCCACCGTCCTCCGGGCTGGCCTGCAAGAAGATGTCTCC
>JANODF010000321.1:0-15575 GCA_031412555.1 Archangium sp.
GTACACTTCTCCCATGCCACCGACGCCAACCCGCGCGACGATCTCGTACTCGCCGATGGTCCGGCCGCTTAGAACGGGAATTTGGGAACCCACCGCGGCGCGACCTTACCGTGGGAACGTGCTTTCCGCCTCTCTGGCGACTAGAGGGCGGCGCGCATGACGCCCGTGGTCACCCCCCTCGATGGCAGCCTGTTCGGCGCAGGTCAGCCCTGTTTCGGGTGCAGCCCTGACCACCCGGCGGGGTTCCACCTCAAGTTCGTGAACGAAGGGGAAGACCTGGTCACCCGCATGACCCCGGCGCAGCACCACCAGGGTCCGCTGGGCTTGATGCATGGAGGGCTCATCTCCACCCTCGCCGATGAGGCAGCGGCCTGGGCGGTGTTGGCGGTGACTGGCAAGTTCGGCTTCACCACCCACTTCGAGGCGCGGTTGTCGAAGGGCGTGCGGGTGGGCAAAGAGGTCGAAGCGCGGGCGCGGGTGACCAAGAGCGGCAGCCGGGTGGTGAAGGCCACCGTGGAGATCCGACAGGACGCCGAGCTGTGTTTCACCGGCGACTTCACCTTCGTGCTGCTGGATCGTTCCGCCGCGGAGAAGCTGATGGGCGGGCCGCTTCCTGATCAGTGGGCGAAGTACTGCCGCTGAGGGGCCCAGGCGTGAACAATTGCCCCCGCAATCGTCGCGTGTAGGCTGCCAGGTCCGTGCGTCACCTCCCCCTCCTGCTCGCGCTGGCATTCGCGGTCCCGGCGTTCGCAGACAACACCGCAGACGAGGCCGACGTCGCCTTCGACCTGGGCAACAAGGCCTACGCCAAGCGTGACTACGACGCGGCGCTCGCTTCGTACTTCCTCTCGTACCGGCTGGTGCCCAACCGCAACGTGCTCTTCAACATCGCGCGCTGCTACGAGGCGATCGATCGCCTCGACGAGGCCTACCGCTACTGGAACGATCTCTTCGTCGATCCCTCCTTGCCCGAGGGCGATCGCCGTGACGTGAAGCAGGCGCTGCAGCGGCTCGCCCCCAGGGTCGCGCTGGTGACCATCACCTCGACCCCGCCCGGCGCCGAGCTCTACGTCGACCGCAAAGACCTCGGCAGCCGCGGCCGCACCCCGCAGACCATCGCGGTCAGCCCCGGGTCGCACACCCTGCTGCTCGAGCTCACCGGCTACCGCCCCGGCAGCGTGAAGCTCTCCGCCGCGCGCGGCCGCGAGACGAAGCTCTCCGCACCACTCGTTCGCATCGAGGGCGGCATCACGTTCACCGGCACGCCCGAAGGCGCAGTGATCCGCGAGTCGGCCGATGGCGCAGAGCTGGGCCGCGTGCCCACCACCTTGTCGTTCCCTCCAGGTCAGCGCCTGCTCGTCGTTCAAGCGCCGGGCTACAGCGCGCAGCAGGTGCTGGTCGACGTGAAAGCCGACGAGACGATGGCCGCCCGGGTGGCCTTGTCGGAGAAGCCCCGGCCCACCGGCAAGGTGATCGTCACCTCGAACCGGGAGAACTCCGTGGTGCGGGTCGACGGTCGTGACTTCGGCTTCACCCCCACCGTGCTGACGCTGGCCGTGGGCGACTACACGGTGGAGGTCAGCAGCGAAGAAGTGACCCCGCTGGTGCAGGCGGTGAACGTGACCGAGAACAGCGAGACCCGGGTCACCGCCGAGCTGCGCTACGCACCGCCCAAGGTCGGAGCGGCCTCGAAGCAGGCGGTGTCGGTGGATGACGCGCCCGCTTCGGTCACGGTGATCACCCGCGAAGAGCTGCGCGCGTTCGGCTACCAGACGCTCGCGGAAGCGCTGCAAGGCGTACGCGGGTTCTTCCTGGCCGACGACCGCATCTACACCTACGTGGGCGTGCGCGGGTTTCAGCCGCCGGGCGATCTCAACACCCGCATCCTGGTGCTCTGGGATGGCCACCCCATCAACGATGTGTGGGCAGGCCAGGCGTTCACCGCGCGCGATCTCGAGCCTGATCTCTCCGCCGTCGATCGCATCGAAGTGGTGCGTGGCCCCGCGTCGATCCTCTTCGGTACGGGGGCGTTCTTCGGCGTCATCAACGTGGTGCCGCGGGCGCGGGTGGGCGACAAGAAGCACGTCGAAGCAGTGCTCGGTGCGGGCGGCCAGAACGGCGTGAAGGCTCGCGTCACCGGCAGCCTCGGCCAGGACGGCGCTTCGCTCATGCTCACGGGTGCCGGCATGCTCTCGGAGGGTGCGCCCTTCACCGAACTGGGCAACACCACCGTGCGCGGCCTCGACGGAGAACGCGCGTTCGGCGCTGCGATGAAGGCCGAGTGGAACGGCTTCACCTTGAGCGGGAAGTTGAACCAACGCCGCAAGCAGATCCCCACCGCGCCGCTGGGCGCCATGGTGGGCGTGCCGGGCACCGAATACACCGACGTGCGCGGTTTCGCCGAGCTCCGCTACGAGAAGGCGTGGGAGCGCGTGACCCTCACCGCCCGCGGCGCTTACGACGCCAGCCGGTATCGCGGCTGGTTCGCGCAGGTGGACGCTGAAGGAAACCGGGCCCGCAGCACGGACACCGGCGGGGCCGACTGGATGAGCGGCGAAGTGCGCGTGGCCGCCACCCTGTTCGCGGGCAATCGCCTGACGGGTTCTCTCGAGGCGCAAGGGCAGTTCGTCACGCAGCGGCCCCAGCGCGCGCTCGCTGAAGATCCCCACACGCGCGTGCTGCTCTCGGCGACGCTGCTCGACGAGTGGCAGGTGATCAGCCGGGTGTTCATTCAGGCCGGCATCCGCGTCGACAAGTACTTCGACCTCGACGGCATCGCGCTCTCACCGCGAGGAGCGATCGTCGCCAAGTTGTATGACGGTGGCATCACCAAGCTCGTGGTGGGCCGCGCCTTCCGCGCGCCGACCATCTACGAGACCACTTTCTCCGATGCGGAGACGTTGGTCGCGCCGGCGACGCCGCCTCGGCCCGAGTTGATCACCACCTTCGAAGGCGAACACTCGCACGATCTCACCCGCGAGCTGCGCATCACCGCGGGTGGGTACTTCAACCTCATCGATCAACTCGTGGTGTTGACCGAGGAGACGCTCGAGACGCCTGCGTGCGGTTCGATCGATGAGCCCGCGCAGTGTCTTTCGTACGGGAACTCTCCGGGGCGGTTGACCGCGGGCGGCGCGGAGATCGAACTGCGCTGGCAGCCCAGCCGCTTCACCCTCGTCGACGCGTCGTATTCGTTCGTGATGCTCGGTGGGGCCGACATCACCGGCGGTGCGTACCCGATGCACGTCGCGTCGCTGCGCGCGATGGTGCCACTCAAAGAAGGACTCGTGCGGTTGTCGGGCCAGGGCGTCTTCCAGTCGGGCCGGCGAGCACAAGACGGCACGTATGCGGGTGAAGCGTTCCTGCTGAACTTCGGGTTGTCGGGTGAGTACGGGCCGATTCGCTACTTCGCGGGTGTGCAGAACCTGCTCGACCAACGCTACGTGGTGCCGGTGTTGAGCGAGACCGCGTTCTCCAAGGTGCCGCAGTACGGCCGCACCTTCTTCATCGAGCTCTCCGCGGGCTTCTGACTTGCACAGCAGGGCCGCATGTCCCGACGCGCGTGGCTGGTGAGCCTCAGCTGTGTGGTGTGTCTGTTGGTGGGTGTGGTGTCGCTGCCGCGGGTGCCGTTGTTGATGCACGCGGCGCGGTATGGCCGGCCACGCGCATTGAAGATGCCGGTGTCGGGTCTGCAACCACGTGAAGCGCGCTCGAGTTGGCATGCGCCGAGGTCAGGTGGGCGGAAGCATGAAGGCATCGACTTGTTCGCGAAGAAGGGCACCACGGTGGTGTCGGCCACGCGCGGGGAGATCTGGCGCATCGGCAGAGACAGGCTCGGCGGCAACGTGGTGACCGTGCTCGGTGATGGGCCGGCCCTCTATTACTACGCGCATCTCGACGACTGGGAGGACGGGCTCTTCGTCGGCCGGCGAGTGGAGAAAGGCACTCCGCTGGGCTTCGTGGGCAATACGGGAAACGCTCGCACCACGCCGTCGCATCTGCACTTCGGGGTGTATCGGGTCGGGTGGTGGCGATCGAAGGCGGTCGATCCGGCGCCGCTGCTGGGAATCAGGTGACATGAGAAAAGTGCTAGGCGCAGCGCATGATGAACGTCGAGCAGACCATCAAGCGTGGCCTCGAGAATCTCGAGCGGCTTCAGGCCGAACGCGGCAGCTGGCCCAGTGACTACGGCGGCCCGATGTTCTTGCTGCCGATGTGGGTCGCGCTTGCCTACGTGACGAAGCGGCTGCCCAACGCGCACCGCACCGAGCGGCTGCTCACCTACTTCACCAACGTGCAGCGCCCCGACGGCAGCATCGGCCTGCACGCCGAGTCCACCAGCGGCAGCATGTTCACCTCCACGCTCTCGTACGTGGCGATGCGTTTGCTGGGCATGAGCGCCGAAGATCCCCGCGCCACGAAACTGCTCGGGTGGATCCACTCGAACGGCGGCGCACTCGGCGCAGCGTCGTGGGGCAAGTTCACCTTGTGCCTGCTGGGGCTCTACGACTGGAAGGGCATCGTCCCGCTCCTGCCCGAGCTGTGGATTCTCCCGCCAGAAGCGCCGCTGCACCCCAGCCGCCTCTGGTGCCACGCACGCATGGTGTACCTGCCGATGGCCTGGCTCTACGGCAACAAGTGCATCGCGGCTGACGACCCGCTGCTGCGTGCACTTCGCACCGAGCTGTACCGGGGCACGTACCAGGACATCGTGTGGGAAGCGCAGCGCGAGGTGGTGGCGAAGGCCGACAACTACCGGCCCAGCACCGCCGCGCTCAAAGGCGTGAACCTGGCGCAGGTGGGCCTCGAGAAGCTCTCCGGGCTGCTGCGCAAACGTGCGCTCGACGAGTGTCTCAAGCTGATCCGCCACGAAGACGCGGCCACGCACGACCTCGACATCGGCCCGGTGAACGCGGTGCTCAACATGTTCGTGCACCACTTCCGCGGGAGCGAAGGCCGCGCCGACTTCGAGCGGGGCTGGCCCAAGTTCGACGACGCGTACCTGTGGGACGGCCACGACGGCCTCAAGATGCAGGGCTACAACAACGCCGAACTCTGGGACACGGCGTTCGCGATGCAGGCGATCACCGCGAGTGAACGCGCGGGGGTGCTGACCCAGGACGACACGAAGAGCGTGCTGGGCAAGGCCTACGAGTTTCTACGCGCCAATCAGATCCTCGAAGACGTGCCCGAAGCGGCGCGCCACTACCGCCACCCCAGCCGCGGCGGCTGGCCCTTCAGCAACCGGGAACACGGCTGGCCCATCACCGACTGCACCGCAGAAGGCCTCAAGTGCGCGCTCGCGTTGGAGGGCCGCTTCGAAGGGAAGATCCCCGAGCTGCTCCTGCACGACGCGGTGCGGCTGATTCTCTCCTGGCAGAACGCGGATGGCGGCTGGGCCACCTACGAGAAGCAGCGCGGCGGCACCTGGCTCGAGGCGCTCAATCCTTCGCAGGTGTTCGGCGACATCATGATCGACGCGTCCTTCGTGGAGTGCACGAGCGCGTGCATTCAGGCGCTGGTCAAAGCGAAGGAGCGGTTCGGCAGCCGCTTCCAGCTCGACGACGTCATCGCGCGCGGCGTGGCGTTCTTGCGCTCACAACAGCGCCCCGACGGCAGCTTCGAAGGCAGCTGGGCGGTCTGCTTCACCTACGGCACCTGGTTCGGCATCTCCGGGCTGCGCGCCGCGGGCGTGAAGCAAGACGATCCGGCCATTCAACGCGCGGTGAACTTCCTGTTGAGCAAGCAGCGCTCCGACGGAAGCTGGAGCGAACACGGTGACACCTGCCGCGAACGCCGCTGGCTCGAAGGTGATGCGGGTCACGCCGCGCAGACCTCGTGGGCGATGTCTGCCCTGCTGCGCGCAGAGTGCGCCGACCGCGCGGCGATCGATCGTGCAGCCGAGTGGCTCTGCGCGAAGCAAGAGGCCGACGGCAGCTGGGCGCGCGAGCCGATGGTGGGCGTGTTCAACCGCACCTGCCTCATCAACTACGACTGCTACCGCCACTACTTCCCCGTCTGGGCGCTGGCCGAATGGAAACAAGCCTCCCTCTCCCCTCTGGGGTGAGGGCCACGACGACCAGTCACTTCACGGCGCCGCGCGCCAAAAGGTGGCACACAGCTCGTCCCACTTGCGCACACGCTCGTCCTCTTCCCCCATCGTTTCGACCAGCCAGCGGCGAACGTAAGGCGCATCGAGGTGTGGGCCCTGGTTGCTGATCAGACGCTCGAGATCGACGAGGTCCTTGCCGCGGAAGAACATCATCTTGAAGAACGAGAGGGCCTCTGCGGAAAGAAACCAGACACTCGTGTCCTTCACGTCGATGCGGACGCGTGTCTTCAACGCCTCCCATGAGAAGGGAATGCTGGGCGTGAAGAGGTCGATCCGGCACGCCCCGATCCAACCGATGAACAAGCCTTCCTCCTCGGCCTGCCGCACTGCTTCGGCCTGATCGAACACGACTCCGGACTTTGAGAGCGCGTCCATCGCGGCGGGCAGTTGCTCGGGCGTGACGAAGAGGTTGATGTCCACATCCTTCGTAGCGCGCGGGAGCGCCCACACGCCGTAGGCCAGCGCCCCACCCAACGCATACGGCACTGCCGAAGACTCGAGCCCTCGTGCAATCGCGAGGGCGACGTCTGCTGCATTGAACGCGGGATCGCTCAACGCGACCCTCGGCGATATTCCTCTCTGAGTCGGGCGAGCGCGACACGAGATGACTCAGGGAGAGGATCCACTGCGGACTTCACCCGCTCCGCGTAGCCAGGAATGCGCCAGTAGAGTTCGAGCGAACCACACGCGGCCACGACGTCGACCCACCGCTCGGCGGGCGTTTGGCTCCGAGACTGCTCAGTCTCGCGCCAAACCGACGCTTCGTTGGAGGTCACCCATTTGGGCAGCCGACGCTCTCCGCTCATGACGAGCGAAATGTAGCACTACGCCGGAAAACGAACGCCGGTCAGCTTCTCCGAGGCCTCCCACAGCTTCTGAGCGGTGACGAGATCCTTCGACTTCGCGTTCGAGTCGCAGCGGCGCGGGTGGCCCTTGAACTCCATGAAGCCGTCGGGCCCGAAATACTCGCCGCCCTTCACCTCACTGACCGTCGCCGCGTAGAGCGTGGGCAGCGCGCCCATGGTGGCGGACTGCGCCATCACCGAGTTGCCCACGTTCATGAACCACGCGCTGAGCTTCGAGCCGGTCATCTTCGCGCCCACGCCCTGCAAATTGGTGGCGGCGTAACCGGGGTGCGCGGCGACCGCGATGGTGCGTTTGCCCGCCGCGCTCAGCTTGCGGTGGAGCTCGTAGGTGAAGAGCAGGTTGGCCAGCTTCGACTGCCCGTACGCGCTCCACGGCGCGTAGGACTTCTCGCCCATCAGGTCGTCGAAGTTCATGGTGCCCATGCGGTGCGCGGCCGAAGCCACGCTGATCACCCGCGGCGCCTTCGCGGCCTCGAGCAGCGGCAACGCGCGCAGGGTGAGCGCGTAGTGACCGAGGTGATTGGTGCCCAGCTGCATCTCGAAGCCGTCGGCGGTGGTCCTCCGCGGGATGGCCATGATGCCGGCGTTGTTGATGAGCCCGTCGACGATCGGGTGCGCGTTGGCCAGGCGGGCCGCGAACGCTTCGATGGACTTGAGCGAGGCGAGATCGAGGCTCTCCAACTCGAGCTTCGCCTGCGGAGCGACCCTGCGCACCTCGTCAGCGGCGGCCTCCGCACGTTGTGGATCCCGGCAGGCCATCACCACCGCCGCACCCTTGGCGGCCAGACCCTTCACCGTCTCCAGGCCCAGACCTGAGTTGGCGCCGGTGACGACCCAGACTTGCCCCTCCAAAGAGGGCATCGCTTCGAGAGTCCATTTCATGGGCGCTGCTCCCGGGCGCTCTGCCTCAGATCGAGCGCCACGCCAGCGTCGAGATCCCGCTCCAACGATTCGAAGAGCTGCATCACCTCGGGCCGCGAGACCTTGGCGCCGGCACCATCGGCCTCCAGCCTGTCGAGCGCGGCGAACGCCAGCACCAACGAGAGCCCGGTGAACGCGAGGAACCCCCGGGGAGCACCGCCCCGCTGCAGCGTCTGCACGTACTGGTTGGCTTCGTCGAGGTCGGCCCGCGCCAACGCGAAGAGCTCGGCACGCGGCACCGCGGCAGGCAGGTACACGCGCCCATCGACCGCATCATCGCCGACGTCTTTGAGAATGTTGACCAGCTGCAGGCCTTCACCGAACGAGCGCATCAATCGCTCGAGCTCCTTGCGCTCGCCACCGAGCGAAGGCGCGTCGTGCAGGAAGAGATCGGTCAGCAGCTCGCCCACGATGCCCGCCACGATGTAGCAATAGTCTTTGAGCTCACGCACGCTGGCCAGGCGCAGGTTGCCCCGCTCATCAGCGCGCGCCACCACCGAGGCCATGCCGTCGGTCGTGCGTACGGTGTGATGCACCACCCGCTCGCTCACCTTCGGTGCCAGGGTGTCGAGCTCGGCCAAAACGCCGGGCAATTCACCCAGCAGCTCGAGATAGCCTTCGTGTTCCACCGGCGGGCGCTTCAGCCACTCGGCTGCGCGCAACTTCGCTTCGTGAAGGCGCTGGGCAGGCGGCAGCTCGAGCAGCTCGACGAAACTCTCCAGCGCCTCGATGCGTTCTTCGCGCGGCCAGGTCGTCGCGTCTTCGAAGGTGTCCGCCACGCGGAAGAGCAGGTACGCCACGCCCACCGCGCGGCGGGTCGGCTCGGGCAACAGCGGGATTGCCAAAGCGAAGGTGCGGCTCGTCTTGCGGAGCAGGTCGTCGAGGTCCACTCCGCGCCGATAGTCGATGTCACGAAGCAACGCACCGCTGACATGCGTCACCACGTTGGTAACGCTCCGAGTTGCGGTGATGGATGCCGGCCCATTAGAGGGGTGACGCTGCTCCTCTGGAGGGGTCATGTCGTTCGAAGTCGTCATCGTCGGCGGTGGATACACAGGCATGATCGCCGCAGCGGCGCTCTCCAGGGCGGGCGCTCAGGTGAAGGTCTTCGAAGCGGCACAGGGCACCGACCCGCGCTTTCGGGGAGAGCTGATTCACCCGCGTGGAGTGCGGGGGTTGGAGCAGCTGGGGCTCAAGGCTCCGCTCTTCCAGCAGGGTGGTGTCGCGGTCTCCGGCTTTGCCGTGACCGCCGGGCCCGGTGTTCCCGCTTCGATCCTCCCGTACGGCGCAGAGCAGGGCCCCGGGCTGGGCATCGATCACCACTTGATGGTGCGCACCATGCGCGACCAGGTCGGCGCCCGTCGCAACGTGTCGATCACCACCGGCCAGCGCATCACCGACTTCGTGCGTGACGGTTCGCGCATCGCAGGCGTGCGCGCCGAGACCGGCGAGACGTACCGCGCGGATCTCGTGGTGGTCGCCGACGGCCGGCAGTCGAAGTTGCGCGGCGTGCTGGGCCTCGAGCCCAACATCACGCTGCTCTCGTACACCGTGGCCTTCGGCGTCAAAGGTGAGCTGCCCCACGGCCGCAAGGGGCACGTGTTCCTCGGCGCGCCGGGGCCGATCCTCGCGTACCCGTACGGCGAAGGGCTCATTCGTTTCTGTGTCGACGTGCCGCTGGGCGCTGCCAGGGGCCGCCAGGCGATGGTCGATCTGCTCACCCGCGAGTACGCGCCGGTGGTGCCCGAAGGTCTGCGCGAGTCGATGATCGCGTCGTTGCGTGACGAGCCGTTCGAGGGGTGCGCCAATCACTCCATCACCACGCAGAATTGCGCGGCGCCGGGTGTGGTGCTGGTCGGTGATGCAGGCGGTTGCAGTCACCCGCTCACGGCCTCGGGCATGACCAACGCGATGAACGACGTCATCACCCTGAGCGAAGAAGTCGCCGCCGCGGGGCCGACCGACGAAGCGCTCTCGGAGTACCAGCGCCGCCGCTACGACTTCGTGCGCATGCGCGATCTCTTCACCGATGCGCTCTACGAGGTCTTCCGCGGCCAGGACTCAGGCTCGCGCGCGCTGCAAGAAGGCGTGTTCCGGTATTGGGCGTCGTCGGTGCGTTCGCGTGATGCGTCGATGAACATCTTGTCGGGCGAAGAGGTGCGCATCTCGCGCTTCGTCAGCGAGTACACGCGCGTGTTCCGCGGGTCGGCGGTCGACGTGTTCGCGAAGCTGGTGAAGAACCCGGTGCTCGGAACGAAGACGCTCTCTTCGCTGGTGAAGACGACGTACGGGCGGTTGGAAGTGGCGGCCGAGCGTGCGACCCGGCGCTGGGTCGATCGCCACCGGATGGAGTTGCACGAGCTGCCCTGATGGTGCTGACGCTGTGTTTGAAAAGCAGCCTTGAAGCGGGAGCGCCTGAAGGTGACCGACGCCGTTGCGAAGCGCCAACGGGCCTCTCGACTTCGGGCGCAGACGCTCAGGTGACCAGGGTGAGGCGGCACGATTCTCCGAGGCGTGTCACCGATGGTGACAGCCCTACATCGGACACCCGGTTTCAAAAGTCGACCCGGCGGAACTGCTCACCTGAGCATCCTCGCTCGGTGCCGAGAGGCCAGCGCGCGATGAGCGCAGACCAGAGTCGTCGCTCACCGCCTTCCTCGAAGCGCCTTTCTGAACTTCAGCGGGGGCCGCTGCCGATGACGCCGTCGTTGCCGACCGCCCAGAGATCTTCTTCACCCGTGCCGCTCAGATCATTGAGCCGCACACCCGCATCGCTGCGGAAAACGGTCTGCCAGTTCGAGCCCGATCGCCGCCGCACGCGCCCATCGTCGGTGGTCACGTAGAACCGGCCCGGTGAAAACGCGCGCACGCTGGTGAGCGCGCTCGAAGTGTCTGACGAGAGCAACCGCCACCCGCTCGCGCTGCGACGGAAGATCCGCCCGTTCTCTCCCACGGCGATCGCGTTGACCGCGGTGAGCGCCCACACCCCCAGCATCCTCCCGTTGGGATTGCCGCCACCGGTGAGTGACTCCTCGCGCCAGCCACCATCGGCTTGGAGCAGCCAGCTCATCGGCCGGCGGTTGTGGCCCTGCGCAACCGAACCCACGGCGATCAACTGATCCGGCGCGACGCCGTGCAGATCGGTGACCTCGGCAGACGACGACAGGTTGCTCGAGCTGATCACCGGCGCCTGCCCCCGGCGCCACCGCAGCAACCGCCCATCGTGCAGCACCGCGACGTTCTCGAACGAAGCACCGCTCTGAAAACCCACCATCGCCACGGGCGGCTCAGCCACCACGCGGTCGTTGCTACACCCTGCCGCGGTGAAGGAGTGCTCGACGATGCGCCCTGCCCCGCGGCTGCCACCACCCAGCTCGGCCTCACCACCGGGCTCCGCGCAGACCGCCTTCAGGTTGACAGGACACGCGCTGGAGACCTCGGCCAGACCCAGCACGCCGCGGCGAATGAACACCTTCGAACCCGCGGCGATCCACAAGGAGCCCGGCGCGAAAGAAGCCGCGGCGAGCAGATCAGTACCGGGCGCGCGGAGCTCATCGACCTGCGTCCACCCTGCATCTGCACAGCGGCCGTCATCGATCGCCGAGTTGCAGTCATCGTCGAGGCCGTTGCACTGCTCGGGCGCCGAAGGGAACGTGAGGCTGTCGCGATCTTCGCAGTCGCCGCTGAGCGGCACCCAGCCCGGTCCGCAGAGCATGCGTGCTCCACCGGAGCCGTAGCCGTCGAGATCCCGATCGCGGTAGCTGGTCGTGCTGCACACCACGATGCCTGAATCGGGAATACCGCCATCTTCCAGCGGGCAATCACCCTCGGAGCAGTCGAGCGCCTGCAACGCCGAGGGCAGCACCAGCTCACCGCCGCGCGGTTCGATCAAATGCACGTCATAGACGCCCACCACCACCGGCGCGGCCAGCCGCCCCGTCACCCGGGTGGCATCGACCCATTGCACGTCGAGCAGCTCGATCCGCGTGGTGCCGTCGTCGATGAACGCGCTCACCACCGCGGGCGGCATCGAGGAGTTCGCGGGTCGATCGAAGTCGAGCGTGGCCGGGGGAAGCAGCCCCTCCGCGATCAACGCGAGCGAGGCCCCGACGTTGGCATCGAAAAAAGCCGGCTCGACCGCGCGCAAGGAGGGGGCCGCCGGCTTCGGCGCACAGCCCGAGAGCATCACGATGATCAACCCGAAGGAGCGCAGACGCCCCGACGGTACACGCCCGCGAGGCCCACAGAAAGCTGGCTTCCTTCCAGAACGAGAAGTGCTACCTCGCAGGTCATGAGCTCACTGGCAGGAAGAACCCTCTTCATCTCTGGCGCGAGCCGGGGCATCGGTCTGGCCATTGCCCTCCGTGCGGCACGTGACGGCGCCAACATCGCCATCGCGGCGAAGACCACCGACCCGCACCCCAAGCTCGAAGGCACCATCTTCTCGGCGGCCAAGGCGATCGAAGCAGCCGGTGGCAAGGCGCTGCCGCTGATGTGCGACATCCGCGAAGAGGGCCAGGTCGAAGAGGCCGTGCGCAAGACGGTGGAGCAGTTCGGCGGCATCGACATCTGCGTGAACAACGCGAGCGCGATCAGCCTCACCGGCACGCTCGAGACCACCATGAAGCGCTACGACCTGATGCACCACGTGAACACGCGCGGCACGTTCCTGGTGAGCAAGACGTGCCTGCCTCACCTGCTGAACTCGAAGTTCACGCCGCACATCTTGAACCTCTCGCCCCCGCTCTCGATGCAGGCGAAGTGGTTCGAGAATCACGTCGCGTACTCCATGGCGAAGTTCGGCATGTCGATGTGCGTGCTGGGCATGGCCGCCGAGTTCCAGGGCAAGGTCGCGGTCAACGCGCTCTGGCCGCGCACCACCATCGCCACCGCGGCGGTGAACATGCTGGGCGGCGATGAGCTCATGCGCGCCAGCCGCAAGCCCGACATCATGGCCGACGCCGCGCACGCCATCTTCCTCAAGGGCAAGGACTTCACCGGCAACTTCCTGATCGACGACGACGTGGTGCGCGCCGCGGGCGTGACCGACTTGAAGTCGTATCAGGTCGATCCGAACGTCGAGCCCACGCCGGACTTCTTCGTCGACTGATGCCGGTAGAGGACATGCGTGCGCAGCGCGTGTCCGTCGGGGAGCCCGGGGTGTTCGAACGCTCCGGCAAAGACGAGGCCCAGCTTCTCCATCACGCGAAGTGAGGGAAGATTCTGCGGCACGGTGAAGGACACCAGCGGCTCATCAGGGAGCTGCTGGAGCGCGAAGGCGAGCACTGCGCGCGCCGCCTCCGTAGCGAGCCCGCGGCCCTGAGCATGGTGCGCGAGCCGCCAGCCCAGCTCCACGCAGGGCGTGAAGTGCGTCTGGAAACGCGGGCGCGACAGGCCCACGAAACCGATGAACTCGCCTGCCGACTCCGCGGCCCAGAGCCCCCAGCCGTTCTCGGCCAGCGACGCCCGAATGCGCGCGGCGACGGCGTCACTCTCTTCGCGGGAAAGCACGCTGGGGAAATGCTGCATCACGCGGGCATCTGCGTTGAGCACCGCGAAGGGCAGCAGATCCGCGTCACGCCAATCGCGCAGGAGCACCCGCTCGGTCTTCAGCTCCACCACCGGCTTCATGAGGCTGAAGTGTGCTTTAGATTCGGGCTCATGTTCAGCGGACTCGTTGTGACCCTGGTCGTGTTGGGAGCTCCCGTGCAGGTACCCGAGGTGACGAGCGCTGAGACGGTGAAGCAGTTCATGGGCGGCAAGGTCACCGTGGTCGGCCAGCTCGAGCGGGTCCCCCTGGGCAAGGGCAACTCGAACTGGGCAGGCACCGGCCTGGTGCTCGACGACGACACCATCATCTACTTGAGCTACGGCGCTCCGCCCCCGGGTTGGGAAGCGTTGATCGGTGCGCGCCTTCGCGTGGAAGGCACGCTGCGTCCCTCCTTGAGTGAACACGAGCAGTCCCTCATCGCGCCGCACCTGAGGGAGCCGGGCAAGCCGACGAAAGAAGCCCGCTCGCTCGCGAAGTTGATGGGCAACCGGGTGCGCATCTCCGGCATCGCGCAAGACGCCAAAGGAGGCGCGGTGCTGATGATCGACAAGGCGCCCTTCTATCTCGAGGGCCTGGCGTCCTGGCCTTCCGAGGTGCGCGGCAAAGCAGTCGCCGTGGGTGGCAAGCTCGTCGACAAGCAGTACCTGCCCGAGGCATTTCGCGACGCCCAAGGAATGATCAGCCAGGGCGCGGAAGGAACGCAGAACGTGGTCGAAGCGCCCACCTGGCGCGCCTTGAAGGAGCCGAAGTGACGGCGCTCCTGCTGCTGGTGGTGTTGAGCGCAGTGCCCCTGGAAGTGCGCGTGCTGGAGCGTGACACGCCCGTGCGCGTGCACCTCGAGGCCGCTCGCATCACCTGTGATGGAAAGCCGCTCGCCAGCAGCGTCGACGCGGAAGCCGGTGCGCGCGAAGTGCGGGTGGGCGAGACGAAGTGCACCCAGGTCGTCGCGGAAGACGGCGTCGCGGTGACGGTGAAGGAGACGAAGCGGAAGTACGGCGGCCAGCTTCGGGTCTCGTTGCAGGGTGGGCTGCTGCGGTTGATCAACGTGGTCGACGTGGAGGCGTACCTGCCCTCCGTCGTCTTCGCGGAAGCAGATGCATCGAAGCCCTCAGCCCTCGAAGCGCAGGCGATCGTCTCGCGCACCTTCGCGCTCACGGCCCACAAGCGGCACGCGAACGCCGGCTATCACCTGTGCGATCTCGCGCATTGCCAGGTCTACCGAGGTCAGGGCGCATCGAGCAGTGACGCCGAAGCCGCGGTGAAGAAGACCACCAACCAGGTGCTGCTCATCGGCGGCATCGTGCTCAAGCCCGCCTTCTTTCACGCCGCGTGTGGTGGTCACACCAGCACGGCCGCCGATGTCTTCGGCGAAGACGCGACCGGTTCAGCGGTGAGCGACGTGGAGAACGGAGCACCTCGTTGCAAGGGCCCTGACCTCGCGTGGACCTTCGAGGTGGAGAAGAACCGCCTCGCCGAAGCGTTGAGCGTCGCGCCCAATGGCATCGCGTTCGAGCCGCTGCGGCGTGACAGCGGTGGCCGCATTCTCGAAGTGCGTTCGTTCGGCCGGCGCTTCAGTGGCCAGGATTTTCTGTCCAAAGTCGGCCGCGCGTTCGGGTGGCGTTCGGTGCGCAGCCTCAAGTTCAGCACCACGGAGACCGACACCTCGGTGGTGATTCAAGGCGCGGGCACCGGTCACGGCGTGGGGCTCTGTCAGCTCGGCGCACGCGCGCTCGCGGAGAAGGGCGTCGACGTGAAGGGCATCCTCACCCGCTACTTCCCCGAGTCGCAGATCAAGCCGGCGCCTTGAGCCGGGCGAATAGGAACACGCGGCGAAACGCGAAGAAGACGGGGCCGTCGCCCAGCTCGCGTCGCAGCGCCTCGCGATAGCTCGAACAGAATCGGTCGAAGTCGGCTGGCTGCAATCGCGCGCGGTACGCGGAGAGCTGACCACCCTTCGCGAACTCCACCAGCCCGTCCACCGACTGATGGAGCTGCGGGTAGTACCAGGTGCCCACCTTGCTCTTGGCGATGCGTTCGTCGCGCGCGAAGAGCTCGGCGTAGACCTCGGGCGACTCCACGGGAGAGCGGTAGCTGAAGCCGTCGAGCTCACGCGCAAAGGCAGCGG
>JANODF010000322.1:0-9703 GCA_031412555.1 Archangium sp.
TCGAGGGTGTCGAGGATGCCGTCGCCGTCGTCGTCGTTGTCGCAGACGTTACCGGCCGAGTTGAGGTTGGTGTCGGTCTGGTCGCGGTTGGGAATCGAGGGGCAGTTGTCGATGGCGTTCAGCACCGAGTCGCCGTCGATGTCGCCGTCGCAGCCATCACCCTGGCCGTCGCCGTCTGCGTCGAGCTGGCTGAAGTTCGACGCCGCCGAGCAGTTGTCGCAGGAGTCGCCCACGCCATCGCCATCACCGTCGAGCTGGTCGCGGTTCGACGCGAAGGCGCAGTTGTCCTTGTCGTCGGCCTTGCCGTCGCCATCGGCGTCATCGGTGTAGGCCAGCGTGATGCCGTCGTCGGTGTAGGCGACCCAGACGGAGCAGCCGCAGCCACAGCCGCAGCCGCCGCCTTCTTCGCCGGGCTTGCCGCACGACTCACCGAGACATTCCGGGTTGTCGGCACCTTGAGCAAAGGCGGGAACGGCGAACAGCGAGAGGGCAGTCATGAGTGCGAGCTGGGTGGTTTTCATTTCACTTCTCCTTGTGTGCGAGTCCCTTAAGCAAAGGGAGGACCACACGGGTTCATGAATGAGACCAACATCTTACGGCCGCAAACGGACTGCCAAAGTGTGGAGTGCCTCCCACACCCTGGGGTGGTGATCCCAACGAAGCCGGTCAGTCCGTTCCACGAAGCGCCCAGCTCACCTCCTCAACTCGACCCAGCAGTTGTGGATTGGCCGGGGTGTGGCCAGCCCGCTCGGTGCGTCGTTGGCAAGCGCTCAGATCAACGATCGGTACTCGCACTGTTGTGCAAGTGAGTTTGAGGAGCAGAGACAAGCCACCAACGCGAGAAGCGGCTTCAGCGGCAAATTGCTCATCGTGAAAGCGTCAGACCGGCGGAGTGAGCCGGCTCATCACCATCCTGCGGAAAGACGATCATTCCGATGAACTTGCTCCCTTCGAACTTGCCGCTGATTTGAACGTTCGTCTCGGTCGTCCAAGACGCGTTTCCGTCCGTGCGGGTTCCCACCAATTGGCTCTCGGGCTCGAACTGCCGTGTGATTGGATCTTCGAAGAAGGTCCGACCCGTGAGACGACCTTCCTTCTCCTCGAGCACGAACCGGACCCCGATCTGGTCGGGCGAGTTCATCTTCCCAGTCCACGTGCCAGAGGCACCGGTTGCGCAACCACCCAGCAAAAGAATCAGCCACAAGGCCTTTGTCATTTTCACAAGTCGAAGGTGTCAGGCTGGCTCGAACAGCACAAACCGCGACGCGTCTGCGAGTCGACCTCCGCGGGGTGAAGATGTAAGTCTTCTTGTCGCTCGTCGTGCCCACGCGACCCGCCGCCGAGCCACTGAGCGCTGGCCTCAAGTCTCTTCACAACAAGCCTTGTTGAAGGTGATTTAAGGCCAGCCATGGAGACGACAGGTCTACCGGCCGCTGGTTCTATCGATTCCGGCTCGACGGCGTGGATGTTGGCCAGCTCAGCCATGGTGCTCTTGATGGTGCCCGGTCTGGCCCTCTTCTACGGCGGCATGGTGCGCCGGAAGAACGTGCTCACCACCATGATGATGAGCTTCGTGGCGATGGCGGTGATCGGCGTGCAGTGGGTGCTGATCGGCTACGCGCTCGCGTTCGGCAAGACGGTGGGCGGCTTCTTTGGGTGGGACTGGGATCTCTTCGCGCTCAACGGCATCGCGCCCACCAGGCTCTACGGCGACAAACACATCCCCGAGCTGGTGTTCGTCATGTTCCAGGGAAAGTTCGCCATCATCACGCCCGCGTTGATCAGCGGCGCGGTGGCCGAGCGAATGAAGTTCAAGACGTACCTCGCCTTCTGCCTGCTCTGGAGCACCTTCATCTACGCGCCGCTCGCGCACTGGGTGTGGTCGGCCGATGGCTGGCTCTTCAAGCTGGGCGTGCTCGATTTCGCGGGCGGCACGGTGGTGCACATCGCCGCGGGCGTCTCTGCCCTGGTGCTCGCGTTGATGCTCGGCGCGAGGCGTGACGTCGCGCGCGGCACCGCGATTCTTCCCAACAACCTGGTGCTCACGCTCACCGGTGCAGGGCTGCTCTGGTTCGGCTGGTTCGGCTTCAACGCCGGCAGCGCCGTCGCGGTGGAGTACCCGGTCGCAGGCGCCATCGCCGGGCTCGCGTTCACCACCACGCAGTCGGCTGCCGCGGCCGCCGGGTTGATGTGGATGCTGGTGGAGCGTTGGCACCACGGCAAGGTGACCTCGCTCGGGCTCGCTTCAGGAATCGTGGCGGGACTGGTGGCCGTGACGCCGGCGGCAGGTCACATTCGCCCGGGCTCGGCGCTGCTGCTGGGCGCGATCGCTTCGGTGGTCTGCTACGGCGCGGTGCAGCTCAAGACCAAGCTCAAGTACGACGACTCGCTTGATGCCTTCGGCGTGCACGGCGTGGGCGGCATTTTGGGAGCGCTGATGACCGGCCTGCTGTGCTTCACGCCAGTGGCCGCGGGCTTCTCCCAATTCGGCAAGCAGCTGGTCGGCGTGCTGGTGGCGATCGGGTTCTCAGGCCTGGGCACGTTCCTCATCGCCACCCTGCTCAAGCGCGTCTACGGGCTGCGCGTCACCGAGTCGGAAGAACGAGATGGGCTCGATCTCCACGTGCACGGCGAACGCGGCTACCACTTCGATCAGACTTAGAGGCTCCCGCCCGTCGAACCGCCCGCGGGTGACGCCGCACGCAGCGGACCGATCAGATCCGTGCTCGACACGTCGACATCGACCTCGTCGAACACCAGCTCCCGAATGAACACGGCACCCGGCCCGTGCAGCAACACGCCGAAGGTGATCCGCTCGGCGTCGACCGGAACATCGAGCACCACCGAATACCACTGGAAGCTGGTGGTGCCGCGCAGCGCCCGGTTCTGCATGTTGTCGAACGCGAGCACCTTGTCTTTGCCGTCGATGCGCATCCACAAGCCTGCCCAACCGTGCACGGCGCCGCTGCGCAGCTCGGCCTTGAGTTCCACGCGCCGGCCCCGCCAGGTCTCGGCGCTCTCGGTGTGCGTGAGGCTGCCCATGCCGAACGGCTCTGACTTGAAGGCGCGCGTGCGTAGAATCGGCACTGCACAATCGGTGAACACCTCTTCACAACGCACCTCGTACGCATCGGGGCGGGTGCCGGTCAGACCCCAGCCCTGCACCCAGCTGCGCAGCTTGGGCTGTTTGCCGAAGTAGCTGCCTCCGACGGCCAGGGGCATGGGCTGAGCGACCCCACCGCGGGGATTGCGCACGGTTCGCGGGCGCGAATCGCCCTGAGCGAGCGCCAACGAGGAACAACACAGAATGATGACGATGAGGTGCTTCATGGCCCGACTCCAGGGGTGACGTCGTAACGGGGGATGATCGGCTCTCGATCAGGGCCGATGGTGATGACGCCATCGAACTGACCCTGCGAGATGCACTCCGAAGCGGTGGATTGATCGACGCAGTGGCGCAGCTTCGGTTGCGCAGCAGGCGGCGGTTCGCCCTCGATGGAAAACACCAGCACCAGGCCCGCGGCGAGTGCGGCAGCGGCCGACGCGACGACCGCACCGATGCGCCGGCGGCGGGAGCTGAGCGCGACGACCTTCTTGCGGCGCACCACTTCGTGCAGCGCGACTTCGAGGGCCGCTTCTTCCTGCAGCAACTTCGCGCAGGGAGCGCACTGCGCGACGTGCCCTTCGACGAACCGCACCGATTCAGCGTCGAGCGCGCCGATCACGTATTGCTCGACGATGTCGGCGACCAGATGCTTGTTGATCATCGCTGGGTCTCCAATTCAGCGCGCAACACCTTGCGCACCTCACACACGATTTGGCGCACGCGCTGAACCGACAGCCCCACCCGGGCCGCGACCTCCGCGTGCGAAAGTTGAGGATCTCCGTAGAGCTTCTCGAAGACCGCGCGAGCGCCAGGAGCGAGATCCTGCAAACGCTCGTGCGCCTTCTGCAGCCGCTCGCGATCGAAGAAGGCCGTTTCGGGTGACTCCCCGAACGCCTCGGGCACTTCGTCCAACGACTCCGTCTGCTGGCCGGGTTTGCGCGCCTCGCTGCGCGCCAGGAACAACGCCTGGCGGATCGCCAGACCGGGCAGCTCGAGCCGGGCCAACTTCTTCGCGTCAGCCTGGGTGATCAGCCGCAGCCACGCTTCTTGCGCCATCTCTTTGGCCTGCGCGGGCAACACACCCTGCGCCAGCAACGCCAACATCACCCGCCGGTTGTGACGGGCGATCAGCTCCGTCCACGCGTTCCGGTCGCCGCTCCGCGCGGCCGCCTCGGTCGCGCTCTCCATCCCGGAACCCTCGAGGGTGATGTCCATCGTGGCCACGCACTCATCAGAACGCGGCCACGGCGAAAAACATATCGGGCGGGGTCAATCCACCCTCGCCGGTCCTCCCGAGTCACCGGCGAGTACTTTTGCTTCGCGCGGCAAGTGGCCCCTCGACTGCTCTCGGGGCGAACGGTGTGGGCTGTTCCTGAGGAGAGCAGTCGAGGGGAACGGGTCCTTCGACTCAGATGAACGGCAACTTCTTGGCCAGCCCGCCCAACCCGCCGAGCACGTCGCCCGCGAGATCGCCCACTTTGCCGCCGAGGTCCGCCAGGGTGCCCAGCGCGTCCTTCGCGGCGTCGATGCCGTCTTCCGCGAGGTTCTTGAGCTTGCCTACGGTGTACTCGGCGAGCTCGCCACCGAACGAGCCGAGGTCCTTGAGCGCATCCACCCCCGCTTCACCCAGGTTCTCCAGGTTGTCGACGACCGCCCGGGCCCCATCCGTCATGTTCTCAGCCCAGGCCTGCGCGACGTCCTTCATCGCTCCCACGCCATCCTTGAGCAACTCGGTGGCCGCGTCCTTCGCCCATTCGGCGCCCGCGTCGACCCCACGCGCGATCGCTTCGGCGGCCTTCTTGGCGGCTTCACCCGGAAGCTTGGCGAGATCCTTGAGCGCGTCCTGCGCCTTCTCGGCAGCGGCCGCGGCGAACTCGCCCGTCGCCTTCGAGAGTTCTTCGAGCTTCTCCACGCCGGCCTCGCCGAGATCCTTGAGCGCCTCCACCGCCTCGGCGGCGAACTCCACGAACTTGCCGCCCGCGGCCTTGATCAGATCCCACCCCTTGTCAGCGAGCTTGCCGCCCTGCCCGATGGCCCACTTCGCGTCTTCGAAGGCGCCCTTGGGCCCCTTCCGCTCGATGTACTCCGCCACGCCCAAGGGAGCCGTCGCGACGGCCGAGGCGATGTTGATGCCCTTCACCCAGCCCGGCGCTTCGTAGTCCTCTCCGTTCTTCGCCGCGGCCTCCATCTTCGCGCGCTCGGACGAAAGGCCGATGTCGAGGGCCAGCTCTGCGATGCCGAAGCCCACCCCCACGGCGAGGTCGACGCCCACGCCCACACCCGTCGCGTCGAGAATGAGACCGCCCACCGCGTCGACCGCGTTGAGCTTGGCGCCGTTGCTCGCCAGCAGTGAGAGATCAGCGTTCTTGTCTTTGAGCTCGAACGACTGCTTGGTCAGCAGCGCGGCATCGACGAAGCCGGGAATGGCGCCGAGCACCGGCACCATCTTCGCGACGTTCTTGAGCACCTTGCCTGCGATGTCGGCCGTGAGCGAGACGCCCATCTTGCCGAGCAGGCCGCCGATGGCGCTGAAGCCCTTCGCGAGGCCATTGGCCAGTTCACCCAGGGCGCGGCCGTCCATCTTCTCCAGCAGCGGGGCAGCGCCCTTCATCAACTTCTGGAAGACGTCGCCGTCGGCCTTCGACGCGTACTTCGCCATGTCGGCGATGCCGGTCGCGTCCATGTTCTTCGTGATCTTCACGAAGCTGTCGAGCGCTTCACCATCGAGTGACTTGAGCGTCTTGGTGAGGTCGGCCAGGCCCTCGGGGTTCGCCAGCAGCTTGCTCATCTGCGCGGGCTCGAGACCCTTGAGCGTCTTGGCCAGCTTGTTGGCGTCGGCCGGATCAGCGCCATCGAGCGCGCCCAGCAGCTTGTTCACGTCGTCGGGGCTCTTCGCGTTCTTGAGCGCGTCGGCGAGGTGATCGGTGGTGTGGTTGAGGGGCAGCTTCTTCGCGAGGTCGGCGATCTTCTGCGCCGCCGCGGGATCCTCGAGCAGCTGCGAGGCGACCTTCGGGTCGAGCCCGTTGACCGCGCCGAGGAACCGTTTGGCCTCTTCCGGGGTGGCAGCGCCGTTGACGTGCTTGAGCACCTCGTCGAGCCCGGCGGGATCAGTCACGTCGAGCTTCTGCAGCAGGGGCTTCAGATCCTCCAGGTCGACCTTGCTGCCCGCGCGCGCCAGCTCGCTCACCTGCGAGCCGGTCAGCTTGCCCTTGAGTTCGTCGGGCAGCGTGGAGAGCGTGCGGTTGGCGAGCGACTCGGCGTCTTTCACCAGCGCTTCGGGGTTGGGAATCTTCGCGTCCTTGAACGCCTGGGTGAGCGACGTGAGATCGCGCCACGCACCGCGCGCTTCACCGGCCACCGTCAACACCGCCAGCGCCTTGTCTTCGGGCTTGGCGTTCGGGTCGAGCAGGGTCAGCCCCGCGCCCACCAGCCGCGCCGGACCATCCAGCTTGCGCAGCGCCGGGGCGAGATCCTTGAACACCTCGTTGCTGGCGATGTTCTTGAGCGAGGTCGCCACGCCGAGCGCCGCTTTGGCCTTGGCCGCGTCGGAAGCGTTGGGGTTGGTGAAGGTGGCGTAGGCGTCGGTGAGGCCCTTCAGGCTGCCCAGGTTGGTGTTGAGCTTGTTGGCCAGATCGTTCGAGCCACCGATGCGCTGGAGCGTCTCCTTCACGCGTTCGGGCGGCAGCGCCTGGTTGAGCGAGCCGATGGTCTGCATCAGGCCACTCGCGCGCTGAGCGGGCGTGCTGTTGGGGTTGAGCAGCGCCTTCATGCCGTTGCGCGCGTTGGTGTTGTTCAGGAACTGCGTGGTCTCGCGATCGGAGAGCTTGAACTGTGTCTTGAAGTCGGCGGCGTCACGCGCATCACGCGGGCTGTCTCCGGCCTGCAGCCGCTCGGCGAAGAAGGGATCCTTCAACGTGCTGGCCACGTTCTCGTCGGTGCGCGTCTCGGCCGCGGCGGAGAGCACGCGGTTGAGTGCGCCCTTGTCTTCCACGCTCTTGATCGCCGCGTCGTTCTTCGGCGATCGCTCGCCGGTCTTCAGCTGCCGCTCGAGGCGGTCTCCCAGTTCGACCAGTTCGCCGCTGTTCTTCACGCCGAGCTTGTCGAGCGCGGCCCGATCTGAAGGGTTGCTCTGCAGGGCCTGAAACTGCCGCTCAGCGTCGAGCTGGCGCTGGGTGTCGTTCGCGGAAGGCGCCTGCACGCCCAGCGATTTGGAGAGCGCGCCCGAACGTTGGGAGCCGTCGAACGCGGTGGCGACCTCCAGCTTGGTGGCCTCGACCGCCTTGAGGTCCTTCGGGGTGAAGGGCTTGGCGAGCTTCTCGGCGACGGCGGCCGTGTTTGCCTCTTCCATCGCGGTGCGCGCGGCCTTCGCCTTGAGGGCCACGGCCTCTTCGGCCTTCTGCAGGTTCGCCCCGGCGGCGGTGTCGGCCTTGGTCAGCTTGGCGGTGACTACGGGGTCGGGCTTCTTCTTCGCGGCTTCAGCGCGTTTGGCGGCTTCTGCTGCAGCCTTCGCTGCCTTGGCTGCTTCGGCGGCCTTCCGCGCGGCTGCAGCCGCCTTGAGAGCCGCTTCGGCCCGACGACGTGCTTCTGCCGCCCGCGCCGCTGCTGCTGCTGCTGCCTGGGCTGCTGCTGCTGAGGAGGAGGAGGAGCTCGAACCGCCAACGCGAGTGGTCATGCCTCAAGCTTCGCGCGAGACGGCCACCGGTTACTGTGAGGGTCATTTACAGAGAAACCCGAAGGCGACACTTCGGGGTAAGTATCCCACATGGTCTGGCGCACGCTGCTGGTGGCGGTTTTGTTGGAAGGGTGTGCGGGAGCGGCCGCTGGCGCGGTCGCCAACGCGGCGATCAACACCGCGATCGCCGGCACGGTCTCGGGCGTGCGGCGGGCCAACGGAGAGTGTTTCACCATCTGCAACCCGGGCTCTGCCTGCAACCACGCCACCGGCATGTGCGACCCGCTTCCCTGCGGGGGCCGCTGCAACTTCGACGAGAAGTGCGAGTCGACCTACCTGGGCGACAAGTGCGTGAGCAACAAACCTATCGAGCCTCGAGCCGTTCAATGAAGCCCTTCGCCTTGACGTGATTCTGATCGTCGGGCGTGGTCATCGCGACCACCTCCTTGAAGAGCTTCACGGCCTCGGGCGGGTCGGTCAAACGCAGCTGATAGGCGCGCAGGTAGAGATCGCCGGTGATGCCGCGGGCCTCGCTGATGAGCGCCGCCGCCTTCACGTCGGTGGGCTCGGCGGAGAGGACCACCCGGGCAGCCTCGATCGCCTTCGCCCAATTGCCGGTGGTCTTGGCCTGGCTGGCCTTGAGGAAGAAACGGGCAGCCACCCGCGTGCGCACGGGTTTGCTCAGCTCGCTCGAGACATCACCGGCCAGCTTCTTGTCGAGTTCGAAGAGGGCGAGCAACTCCGAATCGCCGAGTGAATCGAGCTTCCTCGACTTCGCCTCGAGCTCCTCGAGGCCGGCCTTTATCGCGCGGCACTGCGCGTACTTCTTCGCGCAGTTCTCGGCGAGTGACAGCGCGCCCGTCACGTCGCCGCTTCTGAAACGCTGCTGCGACTCGAGCCACGGCGTCTCGGCGGTGACCACTTTCGTCACGCCGCGTTTGCCGCGCGCGATGCCCTGCTCGGCCTGCTGCTTCCACTCCGAAGCTTCTCGATCTCCGGGCAACGCGAGCAGGAGGTCGTCGCTGAGCGCGAGCAACGGTTCCCACTTCGCCGTGCTGAGAAACGTTCGGGCTTCGGCACGCCGGGCTTCGATGCGCTCCGTCAGCTTCTGCTTCGCGTCGGTGAGCGCGCGGTCTTGCAGGTTGGTCTTCACCTGCGCGAGGGCGGCAGAAGCGCGGGCCAGCTCGTTCTTCCCGAGGGCGTCGGCGCCGGTGGCGAAACGCGCCTCGTTGGGCAGCTCGTACTCGACCACCTTGAGGTGGTTTTCGATCTGCTTGGGCTCGAAGTCTTCGTTCTCTTCGCGAATCTCCTTGAGCTTGAGCTTCGCTTCGCCGAACTTGCCCTGGCGAATGAGCGCCTTCGCCTCGCCAAACATCGACGCCTCGGAGCCGGGTGAAGGGTCGTAGTCGGGCCGCGGCTTGCGGTTGGAGAGCAGCCAGAAGCTCACCAGCAGCACGATGAACACCACCAGCGCGGCCGCGATCTTCGGGAGCTGAGAGGGTTTCTTCGGCGCCGACTCCACCCTGCGCGAGGTGCGCACCGGGCGGCCGCGACCGACGGAACGCTCGATCGCATCGCCGTTGCCTGGTGGAGGTACTTTGGGAGGCGGTCTGCGAGGCGGCGGCACCCGCTCACCCTACTCGACTCCAGCACTCGCTCCCTTGCTCCCCTTGCTCCCCTTGCTCCCTCTCCCCGAGGGGGAGAGGGTTGGGGAGAGGGTTGTCTGCTTCTCGCCGGGGCACATCGATCGCAAGACTCACTGCCCGCCGGTTCATTGCGCGAGCACGAAGAGAAGGTTGTCGTCAGCCCTCTCCCCGACCCACACCCCCCCCGGGAGTGGGGGGTAACTGGGTTCAGTTTTGGTAGTTAGTAGTTCGTCGTTAGTCGTTTAGCAAAGCCCTTGTTAAATGCCTCGAGCGCCCAAC
>JANODF010000323.1:0-2226 GCA_031412555.1 Archangium sp.
CTTCACGCTCAGCGTGACCATCACGCCTCCGGTTCCGCTGCCGATGAACGACACCTGCGCGAGTCCCGCGACGCTGGTGCCCAACGTGAGCCAGATGATCGACGCGAACACCGGGGTGGCCGACTACGGCAGCTCGTGCGCCCTGCCCTCGGGTGGCGACGTGGTGTACCAATTCGCCACCACCATGGCGCAGAAGGTCACGGTGACGGCCACGGGCGCGGGCGGCGCCGACGCGGTGCTCTCGTTGCGCGGCGCGCCGTGCGACGACGAGACCAACGAGCTGGGCTGCGTCGATGAGATGGGTTCGTCGCCCGAGGTGCTCACCCTGCTCAACGTTCCGGCGGGCACGTACTACGTGGTGCTCTCGGCCTACTCGTTGGCCGCAGGTCAGTTCGGCATCGACCTGGTGCTCGCGCCGCCGGTGCTGCCGCCCAGCAACGACACCTGCGCTGCGCCGGCGACGCTGGTGCCGAACATGAGCCAGACCATCGACCTCGCGGGCGCGATCGCCGACTACGAGTTCGACTGCGCGGCCCCCTCGGGTGGTGACGCGATCTACCAGTTCACCACCACCCAGGTGCAGCGCGTGGTGCTCACCGCCACGGGCATCGGCGCTTCCGACGCCGTGCTCGCGCTGCGGAGCGCGTGTACCGACGCCACCTCGGAGCTGCGCTGCGCGAACGACGCCGACTCGTTGAGTCCTGAGATCCTGATCATCAACAACCTGCCCGCGGGCACCTGGTACGTGATCCTCGGCTCCGATGGCACCGATGCGCAGTTCGGCATCGAGCTCTCGCTGCAGACGCCCATCCCCCCGCCCACCAATGAGTCGTGCACCCTGCCCGAGGTGGTGACGCTCACCGCCGGCACTGCCACGCGCACGGTGGACCTGACCGATGCCCAGGCCGACATCATGGTGATCTGCAACACCGACCCGAATGCCGATGGTGCGGACCTGGTCTACGAAGTGACCATTCCCGCGATGCAGACGTTGACGGTGAACGGCGTGCCGGTCGGTCTCGAGCTCGACCCGATGTTGTTCGCTTCGTATCCCGTGTGCGCCGCGCCTCCCGCGGTGTGCGTCGATGGCCTCGGCAGTGGTGCGGCGGAGCAGTTGACGGTGCAGAACACGACGGCGGGCCCGCTGACGGTGTTCGTGGTGGTGAAGGCGTACAACCTCGAAGATCCAGGGTCGATCAACCTCACGTTCACCGCGATGTGACTTGCCCCTCACCCTGACCGTCTCCCGAAGGGAGAGGGAAACAGTCACTTCAGCGCGGTGAGCACCAACACCACCGCGCTGATCAGCAGCAACACGGAGAAGCCTCGCGTCAACCTCGCGGGGCTCACCACCTGGTTGAGCTTCGCGCCGAAGAACGCGCCGAGCACGAAGCCGCAGGCCACCGGGAGCAACGAGCCCCAGGGGATTCCGCTCTCCTGCGCGTAGACCCAGACGCCGGGCAGCGCGATGGGTGGCAACAACATCGCGAGGCTGGTGACCTGCGCCTGCTTCTGGCTCATGCCCAGCCGCCGCGTGAGCAGCGGGATCAACACGATCGCCCCGCCGATGCCGAGCAGGCCTGAAGCAAACCCAGCCGCGACACCCGAGAACAGCGCGGTGGGGATGTAGCCTCGAGGCAGCTCGGTGAGGTGCGGCTGCGCGCTCTGCCCCTGGGTCGCGCGCCAGGTGCGGATGGCGGTCACGCCGAGCAGCACCGCGAAGATGCTGCGCAACACCGGCTCGGACAGCTCGTTGGCCACCAGGCTGCCGACGGGAATCGCGGGGAGGAAACCGAGGATGGCGAAGCCGACCACCGGCCAGAGCAGCGGCACACCCGCGCGACGGTATTGCCAGACCGCGGGCGCACCGAGCGGAGGGAGCAGGGCTGCGAGGGTGAGGCCCTGGGCCTGGTGCTGGTCGAGGCCGAGCGCGAGCCCCAGCAGGGGCACCAGGATGAAGTTGCCGCCCACGCCGAAGAAGCCGGAGAGCAGGCCGCCGACCACTCCGGCTGCGGCGGCGCCGATGAGCTGGGCGGTGGAGAGCATCGCGCGGCGGTATACCGGAAGCCGCGTCGGGTGCACGCAGCCCATCACGGGTCTCCCCGAGAGCAGCCGAGGGATCACACCCTCCGTTCGCATCGAGAGGTGTGGGCTGTTCCTTAGGAGCGGAGGCCGATGTCTGCGGCGCGCCGGGCCTGGGCCTCTCGGCGGCTGACACCCTGGTTT
>JANODF010000324.1:0-5338 GCA_031412555.1 Archangium sp.
CGCTTCGCGGACTACCGCCAGTACGGCTACTTCACCTCGCCCGACGAGGCGACCCGCCAGTCGGTCATCAACTCGGTGCCTACCGCGAACAGCGTCGGCGCTTACATCCAGGACAGCTGGTCGATCATGGACGTGGTGACCTTGAACCTCGGCCTGCGGTACGACAACCAGCAACTCATCGCCGGTGACAACACGTTGGGCATGACGCTCAACAACATGATCTCGCCCCGTGTCGGCGTGATCTACGACTTCACCCAGCAAGGTCGCAGCAAGCTGTTCGCGAACTATTCGCGCTACTACGAGGCGGTTCCGATCAACATCGCCGACCGCGCGCTCACGGGCGAGAACCAGTACCAGTTCCAGCACGCCGTGAAGGGTCACCCGACCGCGCAGCCCGGCAACCCCGGCTGCGACCCGCTCGCGAACATCAGCCAGGCGCTCAACGAGTGCCAGGACCCGCTCAACACCCGCCGCGTCAACGCGATCAACGGTGGTGACTACGACCCGTCGGCTGGCGGCCTGCAGACGGGCGCCGGCAAGACGCCGATCGACCCGAACCTCAAGGCGCAGAGCAGCGACGAAATCGTCGTCGGTGGCGAGTACGAGGTCATCTCCGATGGCCGCGTGGGCGCGACCTACACCCGCCGCTACATGAACGCGGTCATCGAAGACATGTCGCTCGACGAGGCCTCGACCTACTTCATCGGTAACCCCGGCGAAGGCATCTCGACGGCGTTCCCCAAGGCGGTTCGCGACTACGACGCCGTCACCGTGTACTTCAACAAGGCGTTCAGCGACGGCTGGATGGGCCAAGTCTCGTACACGTACTCGTCGTTGCGCGGTAACTACAACGGTCTGTTCCGCCCTGAGACGGGTCAGCTCGACCCGAACATCAACGCCGACTTCGACCTCATCTCGCTGCTGGGCAACCGCACCGGCCCGCTCGACGCCGACCGCAACCACTTCATCAAGGCGTACGCGAGCAAAGAGTTCGTGCTCACCCCCAGCTTCAGCCTGGTGGCGGGTCTGACCTACGAGGGCCGCTCGGGCGCACCGATCAACTACTACGGCAGCCACCCCCTCTACGGCCCGGACGAAGCGTTCGTGCTCCCCCGCGGTGCTGGTGGCCGGTTGCCCTGGCGCCACGCGATCAACGCGAAGGGCGGCGTGCGCTACAAGATCAGCAAGGACAACGTGGTCGAGTTCACGGCTGACGTGTTCAACATGTTCAACTTCCAGGCGGTCACGGCGGTGGACAACACGATCACCACGGCCGATGCCCTCCCCTTCCAGACCAACTCGAAGGATCCCCAGGCCGCGGCGTGTCTTGCCGGCAGCGGTCAGCCCCAGTGCACCGAGCTCGCCTTCGACGAAGACGGTGATCCCGTGCTCAACGCAGACGGTTCGCAGGCCTACGTGCTCCCGATTCAGGGTGGCGGCGGCAACCTGACCACGGCTGACATCAACCCCAACTTCAAGCGGCCCACCGCGTACCAGGCGCCCATCTCGGTGCGTTTCGGTATCCGGTTCAGCTTCTAAGCCGCTGACCAGGAGACACGACAATGTCCAAGAACTCACGAATCAGCCTCTTTGGTCTCATCGGTGGCGTCGCTGGCTTCGCGCTGTCCGGGTGCTTCGCGGCCCAGCCCACGCCGGAGTGCAGCGTCACCATCACCGCCGCAGGCCAGCGCCTTGGCCCGTACTACGCGTTGCTCACCCCGGTTGATGGCACGGGCAGCTGCGCGACGCTCGACCACATGTACATGGGGGTGCAGCGCTTCCGCACGCAGGCCAACGGTGGCGCCTTCACCCTCGCGGTGAAGACCTCGCCGGTGGTCGACCCGTTCCTCGGCTACGTCTACCAGGCCGACGTCGACCCCTCGAACAACTGCGCGAACGAAGAAGACTGCCAGGGCGAAGACGACCCCACGGCCGCCTGTGTGCGGACCGTGGCTGACGGCGGCCTCGAGCTGGACGACGGCTCGGCGGTCGACCCGACGACGGGCACCGTCACCGTTGCCGACGGCGGCTCGTTCGACGTCGATCTCGAGAACGAGTGCACCTCGGTTCCCGAGCCCCTGGAGCGCCGCGACGCGACCGATCCCGATGGCAAGAAGCTCAACGCGATCGGTCAGATGCCGCAGTTCCCCAGCAACAAGGTCTGCACCGTCACCAACTTCGTGGGCGGCGAGCAGAACTACCAGGAAGAAGTGCTCACCCTGGCGAACGGCTCCACCTTCACGGAGCCCGCCGTCACCTACAAGACCGAGTTCACGAACTTCAACGTGATCACCTCGGCCAAGGTACCCGGCACGGCCATCACCACCGACATGAAGTACACCGAGGGTGGCTGCGTGGCGAACTACAAGGTCGTCGCGTTCTGGCCTGAAATCCACTGCAGCAACCCTGCGTCGGAAGGCGCCCTGGTTTACTCGACCGAGTGCGACCCGAACTCCGACGCTGACGCTGGCCGTTTCCTCGGCTCAGGCATCAACCCGGCGTTCGAGCCGAAGTGCGACACGGCCCGTGGCGTCTGCGTGCCTACCGTCGACGTGACCACCATCGATTGAAGAGCTGAAGGTTCGAGCCCCCCTCGACCAGGTCGGGGGGAGTTCGACTCCCACAGCGCGTTGTGAAAGAGAGCCCTCGCCCCCACATTTTCGGGAGCGAGGGTTCTTCATTTTGGCATCGACACGACACCAGCTGCTCGAAGGGTTGCGCACGCTGCAGGCGGCAGAGCAGGGCACCCTCTTCAAGCAGGCCCGGCTGAACGTCGCCATGTGCTACCCGAGCCCGTACCACGTGGGCATGAGCAGCCTCGGGTTCCAGACCATCTACCGCGAGGTGCACGCCCACCCTGAAGCGACGGCGGAGCGGGTCTTCCTCCCCGACGACGTGGAGGCGTGGCGCGCAGCGAAGGTGATGCCTGCGTCGATCGAGACCCAGCGCCCGCTCGAACAGTTCCAGGTGCTGGCCTTCTCGGTGGCCTACGAGCTCGAGGTGACCGGCCTGTTCGAGCTGCTGGAGTCGTCGGGGTTCCCCGCGCTCCGCGAGCAGCGCAGCGAGTCGATGCCCCTGGTGGTGGCCGGCGGCCCGCTCACCTTCAGCAACCCCGACCCGCTCGAGCCCTTCGTCGACGTGTTGTTGCAGGGTGAGGCGGAAGACCTGGTGGCGCCGTTGCTCGAGGCGGTGCTGGCCGGGGGGGGAAAGCAGGCGGTGCTCGCGCGACTGGCGAACGTGCCGGGGTTCCGCGTGCCCGGGATGTCGGCCGAATCGACCCGCGGGTTCGTCTTCAAGGCGACGGACATGCGGTTGCCGGCCTACTCGCAGATCGTCACCCAGAACACCGAGCTGCGCGGGATGTTCTTGATCGAGCCCGAGCGCGGCTGTTCTCGCGGGTGCCACTACTGCGTGATGCGGCGCACCACCAACGGCGGCATGCGCACCGTGCCCCCGGAGCGGGTGCTCTCGCTCATTCCCACGGGCGTGAAGCGGGTGGGGCTGGTGGGCGCGGCGGTGACGGATCATCCGAAGATCGTCGAGCTGCTCGAGACGCTGGCCCGCGACGGGAAAGAAGTCGGCATCTCCTCATTGCGAGCCGACCGGCTGACCCCGCGGTTGGTGGCGGCGCTCAAGGCGTGCGGCGCGCAGGTGCTCACGGTGGCCTCCGACGGGCCCAGTCAGCGGCTGCGCGATCTGGTCGATCGCAAACACTCCGAGACGCAGATCGTCAACGCGGCCACCATGGCCAAGGCCGCGGGCTTCAAACGGCTCAAGGTCTACAACGTCATCGGGCTGCCCACCGAGACCGACGAAGACATCGACGAGCTGGTGCGCTTCACGCTCGAGCTCTCGCGCATTCTCCCGGTCGCGCTGGGGGTGGCGCCTTTTGCGGCGAAGCGGAACACGCCGCTCGACGGCGCTCCGTTCGCGGGCATCGACGTGGTGGACAAGCGGCTGGAGCGGCTGCGCCGAGGCCTCAAGGGTCGTGCAGAGCTGCGGCCCACCAGCGCGCGTTGGGCCTGGGTGGAATACGTGATGGCGCAGTGTGGCCCGGAAGCGGGGCTGGCTGCGTACGACGCGTGGAAGGCGGGCGGGGCATTCGCGGCGTGGAAGAAGGCGTTCGCCGCGCGGGATCTCCGACCCTTCGAGGCGCGCCGCGCCCCCGATGGCCGGCGCAACGCGGTGGCCTGGCCCTCGGTGGGTCGCAAAGCGGGACCCCTGTCGATGCCGGAGGGCAACGAACGAGCGCCCTCGAACGTGGTCTCTGACTGGGGCCCGCTCGACCTGAAGGATCGCGGAGCGTCGCCCCGCTGATGGCGGCTTCGACGCAGAAGGTGGCCACCTTCGCGTTGTTGGTGGCGACGGCGGTGTGGGGCGCGACGTTCGTCACCGTGAAGGATGCGCTGAGCGGCTCCGACGTCTTCACGTTCCTCGCGCTGCGTTTTGCCGTGGGTGCGCTCACCGCGGGCACGCTGGCCCTGGTGCTGGAACGTCGCGGCGGCTTCTCGGGCGCGGCCCTCAAGGCAGGCGTCGGCCTGGGCGTGCTGCTGTTCGGCGGCTACGCGCTGCAGACGGTGGGGCTCGAGACCACCACGCCTGCGCGCAGCGCGTTCATCACCGGGCTCGCCGTCATCTTCGTGCCCTTCGTGAGCTGGCGGTTGACCGGCCAACGGCCGCCCACCCGCGCCTTCGTCGCCCCGGCGATCGCGCTGCTCGGGCTGCAGCAGCTGACGGGCGTGTCGCTGAACGATCCGATTCCCACCGGGGATCTGCTCACCCTGGGCTGCGCCCTGGTCTACGCGATTCACATCGCGGGCATCGGCCAGTGGGGCAAGGGGTTGCCGGTGTTGCAGCTCACCGCGGTGCAGTTGAGCGTGGTGGCGGTGCTCTCGGCGGCCTCGTTGCCCTTCGTGGAGCGCCGCTTCGAGCCCACGGGAAGTTACTGGGCCGCGGTGCTCTTCACCGGCGTGGTGGCCAGCGCGTTGGCCATCGGTGCGCAGGTCTGGGCGCAGGCGCAATTGACGGCGGTGCGGGCGGCGGTCATCTATTCGCTCGAGCCGGTGTTCGCGCTCAGCTGGGCGCTGCTGACGGGTCTGGGTTGGCCCAGTGGCAGGGAGCTGGTCGGGGGCGCTTTCATTCTCGCCGCCGTGTTGATCTCCGAAGTCGAGCTGCCCCGGCGATGGAGGTTCGCTGAGGAAAAGAAGGCCTGACCCAAAGGCGCTTCAGCGACGAGCGCGCAGGCTTCGCCACTCGTGCTCCAGCACGGCGTAGATGAGCGAGTCGCACCACTCGCCCTTGAGCCACCAGTTCTCCTTGTAGTGACCCTCGCGGCGCA
>JANODF010000325.1:0-4220 GCA_031412555.1 Archangium sp.
GGTCGCGCCCATGCCGGGGAAGATCGTCGCGCTGCTGGCGAAGAGCGGGGTGGCGGTGAAGAAGGGCACGGCGTTGCTGGTGATGGAGGCGATGAAGATGGAGCACACCATCACGGCGCCTTCTGACGGCACGGTGTCCGAGTACCTGTTCACCGCGGGTGACCAGGTGGGCGAGGGCGCTGAGCTTCTCAAGTTCGCTCCTGCCTGATGTGGACCGCGGCGTTGGTGCTGGCCATCGCTGCAGTGCCTCCGGTCGACCTCGTGTACGCGCAGGACGTGGCGGCCTGCCCTGATCGCAAGGCGCTCGCGGCGACGGTGTCGGGGTGGCTCGGCCATTCGCCTTTCGAGGAGAACGCGCAGCGGGCTGCCCACGTTCGCTTGATGGAGGATGGCGATCGCCTCGACGGCACCCTGGAGCTCTTCGACGGAGGCAAGCGCGTCGGCAGCCAGACGTTCACCTCTGCCCAGATGGATTGCCGCGAGCTGGCCGCCTCCGTTGCGTTGGCGTTGCTCAAGGCGATCGACCCGCGGGCGCGCGATCCCCGTGTCTCTCCGGATGAGTCGGTCGGCGCACCGGTGGCCGACTTCGAGCCGGCCTTTTTCTCAGCCGGGGCGATGGCTGCAGTGGTGACGGGGATCGCTCCGACGCCGGTCAACGCAGGCTTCGGCCCCGAGCTCGCCTTGCGTTGGCGCTTCCTGGAGTTCTCCGTCGCAGGGCGATTCGATCTCGAGGCGCTTCAGGTCTCCGGGTTTGGGGAGCTGAGCACCCAGGCGTTCCTGGCCACGTTCTCGAGCTGCGGGCTGATTCCGTACGTGGGCTTCTGCCTGGTGGCCTCGGGTGGCGGGTTGCGGGTGGTCACCGAAGAGTCGGATTCGGTGGAGCCGATGTTCATGCCCGGTGCGCGCATCACGGGTCGCTTCCAGATATTCGAGCGGCTCTGGTTGGTGCCCTTCGTCGAGGCGCTTTACGTCGCGCTGCCCGTGTTCGTGATGAAGCTCACGTTTGATCGCTGGGCGACCTCCGAGTTCGCGGTCAATGCGGGGCTGGTGATTCGGTACGAGCTGGGCCCGCGCCGAGCCCAGCCGCTCAGGTGGGAGTGAGTTCTCCCGGCGGAAATGGGGCAGGCCCTGTCGTGATGCCGACTTGGTGGTAGTGAGCGTCGCATGAAAAAGGTTCTGCTCGCGATCGGTGGGTTCCTCGCGCTGGTGGTGATGGCCTTCGGGGCCATGATGGGCTCGGTCTTTTCAGGGCTGAAGGAGATGCCCGACGGCCAGGAACTCCCCGGCGGCGCGAAGCGGGTGAACCACGGCTACACCTCGGCGTACCTGGTGCCGATCGGCGAGAAGGAGCTCGCGCTGATCGACTGCGCTGATGAACTCGAGGCGACCGCGATCAAGGCCGAGCTGACCCGCCGTGGGCTGGGCGTCGATGCGGTGAAGGCGATCTTCATCACGCACGGGCATCCGGATCACACGGGCGGGTGCAAACAGTTCCCCGGCGCGCAGGTGTTCTTCGGCGATGGTGAGCAGCCGCTGATCGAAGGCAATGCGGCGTCGAAGGGGCCGCTGCCCGGCATGATGGGGCCGCAAAAGGAGTTCGCCCTCACCGGCGCGCGCGCGTTGAAGGACGGCGAAGAGGTCGAGGTGGGCACGCTCAAGGTGCGCGCGTTCATCGTTCCCGGTCACACGGCGGGCAGCGCGGCGTTCCTCGCGGCGGGCGTGCTGTACGTGGGTGACTCGTTCACCTTCAACACCGACGGCAGCGTGCGGAAGGCGCCGTGGTTGTTCTCCGATGACGGCGCGGTGAACGTGGAGTCGATCAAGCGGCTGGGCAAGCTGCTCGCGCCTGAAGCGGCGGAAGTGAAGGCGATGGTTCCTTCTCACTCGGGATCAGTCGAAGGGCTGAAGGCACTCACCGACTACGCAGGCGGGTGAGGGAGAAGACGCCAACGCGACACGCCGATGCCGCAGTGGGGCTGGGGCGAAGTGAAAGGCCCGTACAGGGGCTGACGCGACTGCAGGCTTGCATTGGGCGGGTTGAAGCTCGAGCCTGGCGGCATGGCCGCGGTGAGTGAGTTGCTCAAGGAGTTGGTGGCGGGTCGTGCTTCAACGCTCATGGGGAAGGACCGAGAGGAGATCGCCAAGCTCCTCGGTCCTGTTTACGACGAGCGTGCGCACTCGGCGGCCCACTACAAAGACAAGTACCAGTGGCGCGCGAACATGCAGCGGGCAGAGGAGAGCGCCTCGTACGCAGGCCTCATCACCACGCCCAACCCGCAGAGCAAGGGCTACCAGGGGACCTCTTTCGTCTGGTTTCCGGGGGAGAAGGGAAGCTTGCTGGTTCTGGTGGTGGGCACCGAGGGGTTCGGCGCTGATCAAGAGTTGTTGGGCCGCCCCGGCCACGCGCGCCGTCTTCGCGCCATGGGCCGACTGCACGCCAACAAGCTCTGGGTGAAGCCCGATCTGCTCGACCTCACTTTCAAGATTGCCGACACCCAGTGGGAATTGTGGAATCTCGACCTCGACGCGGTTCGAAAGTCGTACGACGGACTGATCTACGCGGCGGTTCCCATCACGTCGCTCGACGATCTTCCGATCCTTGAGGACGTCCTCGACTTCTTCCTGCGTGAGCACGGCACTCCGCTCAAGGACGCCTCGAGGAAGCGCTGGGAAAAGACGGAGGAGAAGCTGCGGGGCAAGATCTTCGAACCGGTCAACGAGAAGGCCGTCGCCGCCGCGCTCAGAGATCGTCGCTTCGTGGTCCTCGAGGGGCCTCCGGGGACCGGCAAGACGCGCCTTGCTCGAAGTCTCGCGGGCAGCGACTCCACGACGATCCAGTTTCACCCCGCGCGTACGTACGAGGACTTCGTCGTCGGCCTCTATCCCCGGCCGACGAAGGATGGACTGGCCTTCGAGGTCAAGCCGGGCGACCTGCTTCGCGCCAACGCACGAGCCGAAGAGTCGAAGAAGGATCACGTACTCGTGATCGACGAGATCAACCGGGCTGACCTCGCGCGCGTACTCGGCGAATCGATTTATCTCTTCGAGCCGGGAGAGCCTGATCGCACGGTCGACTTGCCGCACACGCCTGCGGGCTACCCCCCGAAGTTCGGCCTCTCGAAGCACCTCAAGGTGCTCGCCACGCGCAACACGGCCGACCGCACGATCGCGAAGATGGATGTCGCCATTCGGCGTCGCTTCTCGTTCTTCACCGTCTGGCCCGATCAGACACCGCTCATCGCCCAGAAGGATGAGCTGGCGTTGAGCTGCTTCCGCGACTGTCTTGATGTCTTCGCTGAATACGCCGACGACGAGACGCTCAAGCTGCTGCCGGGCCACGCGTACTTTCTCGACTATCTGGACAGCGGGACCCCGAGCGAGAGGCAGGCCCGTATTCGCGATCGCATGCGCCACGAGTTGCTGCCTCTTCTCCGTGACTACCTGGCGGAGCGAATGTGTGGCGCGGCCGATCGGGAGATCGCTGCGCTCGTTGATCGCATTGAAGCTCGTCTGGTGGCAGCGGATGGCGACGCGAAGATCTAATCCCCTACGGCGGCCACCACGGGCACTCCTGAAGGGCACAGACCATGGAGCGCCGATCCTGGTCTGCGCCGAGGATGTTGGAGGGAAGGGTGAGGGGTGGATCGACCCGTTCCTGCGCGCGAACGAGGCTGCGCTGCGCCGTCTCGAGCTCGAGGTCGGCTTTCTTCCCGGGCGCGAACAGCGCATCCATCTGACTCCCGCCTCGCGAATTGGCGCGGTGGCGCTCGTCTCGGGTGCCACGCAGCGTTCGGTCGCGGGGCTCCTCATCGAGCCTCGGTTCGAGTGGTCGAGCCTCGGCGCGGTCTATCGACGAATCGGTTTCAGTGTTCCTCCTACCGTAGGGGGCGGGATGCTCGTTCCGGGCTCGGCGCGGCACGTCCCCCCCTGGATCCTCGCCGCGCCCGTCTTGCATCGCATCGAGATGTTGTTGGCGCGCGAACAGCGGGCCTTCATCGAGGTCGAGCAGGAGCGGGAGACGCCGCGGGGCCGCATCGATTGGGGTCGCTGGGCTCGCCAGAACGTGCCCTCCGGAAGGTGGACCCGATTCCCTTGCGCCTATCCGGAGCCGACCCTCGACCCGCTGCTCGCCTCCAACATTCGTTGGACGACAGGGCGGCTGCGCTCTGAATTGGAGCAGGCCGATGATCTGGAAGTGGCTCGCGATCTGGTGACCCGCA
>JANODF010000326.1:0-3275 GCA_031412555.1 Archangium sp.
TCGCGATTGGTGACACGCACCTTCCTTCCGAGCGGAAGAAGGACATGGACAGGTTCGGGTGGACGGAACACCCCGCGCCGCTGCAACGCAATTGGGACGCCTCGGTCACCAACGACGACGTGATCATCGTCGCCGGCGACATCAGCTGGGCGACCCGGCCCAGTGAAGTGATGGACGATCTCGCGTGGATCGACGCGCGGCCCGGCAAGAAGGTGCTGCTGCGCGGCAACCACGACTTCTGTGGGGCGACTCGACCTCGAAGCTCAAGAAGTTGTTCGAGCCTTTCAAGAGCTTCGCCGGCTTCATTCAGAACTCAGCCGTGCAGGTGGGGCCGTACCTGATCGCCGGTTCGCGTTTGTGGACGGCTCCCGAAGCGCCGCCCATGCCCGGTGGTGAGATGGGCGATGTGGTGCAGAAGCCCGACTACATCGTGCGCGAGACCAATCGCCTGCAGCTGTCCATCGACGACGCGAAGCAGCGTGAGGCGAAGTCGGCCACCCCGCTGATCCGCATCTGCGCGGTGCACTTTCCACCCATCTATTCGAACGGCATCGAGACCGCGTTTTCGAAGACCCTCGAGGCGTGGCAGCCGCAGACCTGCGTGTACGGCCACCTGCACGGGCCGGGTATCGGAGCGGGTTTTGTGGGGCAACACGGCGGCGTGCGCTACGTGCTCGCTTCGTGTGACGCCGCGCAGTTCAAGCCGGTGCTGCTGCACGAAGGGCCGTAACCCCGTTCCCCCCTGCCCACGCGCGCCGCAAGTGGCATCTCGACTGCGCTCGATGCGAAGGGTGGCCAGCCCGTTCAGTGATGTAAGCCACTCCACCAGGAGTGCTACGAGCGCCCAGCCCGCATGCCCTTCCGCCTCCCTCCGCCGTTGGTGTTCAAACCCGACGAGCTGTACCGGGTGCCGACCGCCGACGGCACGGCCATCGCGCTGGGCCGCTATCACCCGCGCGGTCCCCGCCGTTTCGTCGAGCCGGTGATTCTGGGGCACTCACTGGGCACCAACCGCTTCAACCTCGACTTCGACGAGCGCTACTCGTTCGCCCGGGCGCTGGCGCGGCGTGGGTTCGAGACCTGGGTGCTCGAGCTGCGTGGCGGCCTGGCCGGAAGCTCCGAAGGCGCCACGTTCGATCTCGAAGCCGAACACGACGTGGCCGCGGCGCTGGGCGCCATCACCTCGACCGGGCCCACCGGCGTCACCTGGGTTGGTCACTCGCGCGGTGGCCTGCTCGCCTACGCCCACCTCGCCCGCAATCCCCAGGCGCCCATTCGCGCCATCGTCACCCTGGGCAGTCCGCTCACCTACGACGTGCAACCCGGCGTGCAGCGTTTCGTGGCCGCGTTGGGCCCTACCTTCCGCCTGCCCACGCTGCCTCTCGGGCTCGCGGGTTGGGCCGCGTGGCCGCTCGGTCTCCCGCCTGATCCCATCGGCAAGTACCTGGTGCGCGCCGACAACATGGACGCCGTGGTCATTCGCCAGGCGATCGCGCACGTGGCCGCCAACATTCCCGGCGGGGTGGGGCGTCAGTTCGCCCGTTGGGTGCGCACCAACGCGTTCGATGGCGAAGACGGCTTCGACTTTCGCAAGGGCATGAAGGCCATCACCGCGCCCGTGTTGGCCATCGCCGGTGCGCGCGATTTCCTCGCACCGCCTGAAGCGGCTCACCTGGTGGAGAAGCTGGTGTCGGGCCCGGTGGAGTTGCTGCGCGTAGGGCTGCGCGAAGGGTTCTCCACCGACTACGGGCACGGCGATCTGGTGCTCGGTGTGCGCGCCCCCGACGAGGTGTTGCCGCGCGTGGCGGACTTTCTGGCGAGGCACTCCACGCCGACCGAGTCAGAACGGAATTGATCGTTTAGCGTCACGGCGTGCCTGCACCGCTCTGTCCCCGAGATGCGACGCCGCTGACTTCCACCGCCGACGTCTTCGGCCCGGGAACGAAGGCCCATGTCTGCGGCAAGTGCACCGGCGTGTTGGCCGACTGGGACACCGCGCAGAAGTTCTTCGAGTCGCTCGGCCTCTCGTTGACGGATCTGCAGACGCTGATGGGTTTTGCGGCCACGAAGCAGCAGGCCCAGCCGCTGGCCTGCACCTCGTGCGGCAAGGGCCACATGAAGCCGCTGGTCTACAAGGGCATCGAGCTCGACCTCTGCGAGGCCTGCGGCGCGGCCTGGTTCGATCGCGGCGAGCTCAAACGCATCACCGGCGGCAAGCTGGGCGCGGCCCTCGAGGGGAAAGCGCAGCCGGTCGCGGGTGAGACCAGCAAGACCGTCGGCGTCTTCGAGATGTTCTGGGATTGCGGGTACTGCGAGACCAAGGCGCTGCTGGGCAAGTCGAACCGCTTCTGCCCGAACTGCGGCGCGCAACAAGACGCCAGCCGCCGGTACTTTCCGCCTCCGGGTCAGGAGGTCGCGGCGAACCACGAGTACGACGGCGCCGACAAGACCTGCCCTGCGTGTTCGACGCCCAACGGCGCGAAGGCGCACAACTGCCGCAGCTGCGGAAGTCCGCTCGATGGGTCTGCCGAAGTGAACCGGGTGGCGGATCGGTCGAGCGCTGCTCCGAAGGTGGGGCAGGCCGCGGCGGCGAAGAAGCGCTCGAAGCTGCCGTGGATCATCGGCGGGGTGATCCTCGCGTTGGTCTCCTTCTGCCTGGTGGCGATGTTCTGGACCAAAGACGTCGGCGTCACCGTGACGGCGCACTCGTGGGAGCGCACCATCGACATCGAGCGCATGACCGCGGTGAGCGAGAGCGCGTGGTGTGACTCGATGCCCGGGGGCGCGTATGGCGTCAGCCGTTCGCGTGAGCAGCGCAGCACCAAGCAGATCCCCGACGGGCAGACCTGCAGCACGCGTGACGTGGATCGCGGCGACGGCACCTTCGAGCGCAAACAGGAGTGCCACACGAAGTACCGCTCCGAGCCCATCTACGATGACCGTTGTCACTTCACGATCGATCGCTGGAAGGTGAATCGCACCGCGAAGGCTTCGGGGCAGGGCACTCAGCCCGCACCCCAGTGGCCGCCGGTCACGCTGTCGCGCTCAGGCCTGTCGCTGGGCTCGGAGCGTGAAGGCAGCCGCAACGAGAAGTACACGCTCTCGCTCAAGGGCGACGACAAGAAGGTCTATAGCTGCACCGTGCCTGCCCCGAAGTGGAACGCCATCGAAGACGGCCGCAAGAAGATCATCCCCATCGGGGTGATCTCAGGCGCTGCTGAATGCGAGAAGTTGTGAGACCTGAAGAGAAGGGGCCCACCCGGCCCGCAGATCCG
>JANODF010000327.1:0-8345 GCA_031412555.1 Archangium sp.
GCGTGGTGGCGACGAAGACGTACGCCCCGAGGAAGAGTTTGTCGGCCGCCACCAGGTAGGTGACGTTGGGGAGCGTGTCCGCCTGGGTGTAGTGAAACGCGATGCACGAGAGCAGCGCGGTGATGCCCATCGCCGAGCGCACGTCGAGCCGTTCGGGTGGCAGCAAGAGGGCCAGCAGCGCCACGAGCAGGATCAACGCGAGCGGCAACGCGAACTTGATCAGGTAGGGCCCGAAAGGCCTTCGCATCTCCACGGAGAAGGTGGCCAGGCCCTGTTTGGCGTTCTTGCCTTCGCGCGCGATGCTGCCCAGGTCAGAGCCGTAGACCCGCTCTTCGGAGCTGGCGGCGAACTGGGGCTCGTACGACCAGCCGCTCACCGAGAACGAGGGGCTCATGCCGCTGGCGCCGAGGTCAGGCACCAGCCGCCCGTCGGCGTTGTTGAGCCCGAAGATGATGGGCAGGGTCTGGCGATCGAACGGAAACGCGTGCACGGGAAACTCGCCGCGAAAGGTGCCTTGAACCCGCCAGTGCAGCGAGTACCACTCCGCTTCGTGTTCCTGGCTCAGCACCTCCTTCGACGCGATCTCTCCGTTCTCGAAGGTGACGTTGGGGGGCACCTCGTCACCCAGCCACTTCATCCACACGTGGAGATCGGCCTTGAAGCGCCCGGCCTTCAAGTCGAAGTCGGACACGTCGGTCAGGTACATGCCCACGTAGACGTGGTGCGGCGCGATCGTCGCGGTGGTGGTGACGGTGGCGGCGGGAGACACCGCAGCGCACAGGATCAGACTCAAGGCAGAGAACACGCGCGCACCATAGCGGACCGGCGAGGACTAACGAGCCAGGTGGCTGAGCAGCTTCGTGATCAACGCCTCGGGTGCTTCGCGGTGACAAAAGTGCCCCCCGGGGATCACGGCCACCTCGAACGCGCCGCTGTAATGCTTGCGCGTGGCCTCGTAGACCGCGGGGCTCACGCCGGGATCATCGGCGCCCGCGAAGTTGAGGGTGGGCACGGCGATGCGCTGCTTCATGAACGCAGGCAGGAGCACGCTCGCTGCGCGGTAGTAGCCCAGGGTGGCGTGCACGGTGCCCGGGCGCGCGAAGCAGGCCTTGATCGGCGCCAACTCAGCGGCGGTGAACTGCCACGTCGGTGACCAGCGGCGAATGAAGACCTCCAGCTCGGCGAAGTCATCACGCGCGAACCGCTTCTCGGCGCCCGGCAGCCGCAGCGTGGCGAAGTGACGCAGCGCCCAGCCGAGCTTCGGCGTGGGCATCACGGCCGCACGATGGGGAATGCCGATCGCGGTCAAGGTGATGACCCGCTCCGGAGCGAGGCCGACGGCGGCGTAGACGCCCTCGGCGCCCCAGTCGTGCCCGACGAGGTGAGCCCGCTCTGCCCCCAGCGCCCGGATCAACGCCACGGTGTCTTCACCGAGATCCCGCGTGGTGGTGTCACGCGCAGACGCTTCACTCGGCGCGTACCCGCGAAGAAAGGGAGCGACCACGCGGAACCCCTTCGCCGCAATCGCAGGCCCGATCACGTCCCAGGTGTGGGGCGTGTCGGGGAAGCCGTGCAGGGCGAGCACGAGCGGCCCCGCGCCCCATTCGAGGTAGGCGAAGCGCAACCCGTTGGCATCGATCGTCGCGTGGCTCATGGGCCGCTGAACGCTAGCCCCGAACTCGGCGTCGCCAGAACCGATCCAGCATCGGCTTGACGCTGGTGCCGTGAATGATGATCGAGAGCATCACCACCACGATGGTGATCTGAATCAGCACCCGGTCCAACTCGCGGGGCAAGCCGTGATTCATCGCGTACATCAAGTAGTAGACCGAGCCGATCCCCCTGACGCCGAACCACGCCGTGATGCTCCGCACCCGCATCGGCGTGCCTGAGCCCAGCAGCGCGAGCATCACGCTCACGGGCCTCGCCACGAGGAACAGAAAGAACGCGGCGCCCACCGCCCGCAAGGTCCAGTCGCGCGTCGAGACCATGCCGCCGAGCAGCAGCACGAGGGTGAGCTCGGAGAGGCGCTCCAGGTGTTCCTTGAAGACCAGCGACTCCGCGCTGACGGTGAGCGGCCGGTCTGACTCGGGCACCAGCAGGCCCTGCTGATCTTTGTGCGCGCCCGACAACACCAGCTCGGTCTGGCGCAACGCCACGCCCGAGAAGAACACCGCCAGGAAGCCCCAGGCGTCCACCATCACGCTCAGCCCGTACACGACGGCGATGAGCCCCAGCCCGACGAGATCATCCAGCACCTCGTGTTTCGGCGCCCGCCCCCGCAGCAGCCACCCCAGGCGGGCCAGGCCCGCGCCCCCCAACACGCCGATGGCGATCGCCGCGAGCGTGGCCCAGAGCACATCGACCAGCACCCAGCGCCACCCGAAGTCACCCAGCTCGTGCGCGCCCAACAGCCCCAGGCCCAACATCACGAAGGGGAAGGCCGCTCCGTCGTTCATGCCGGCCTCACAGGTGAGCGTGAAGCGCAGCTCATCGCGATCATCGGCGTGACGTACCTGCACGTCGGTGGCGAGCACCGGGTCGGTCGGCGCGAGGATCGCCCCCAGCAACACCGCGGCCCCCAACGGCAGCTTCAACACCGCCCAGGCGAAGCCGGCCACCATCGCCACGCTCAGGGTCATCGAGACCCACGCGAGCCGAACCGCGGGTGCCCAGCGTTTGCGCGTGATGGGCACGGGCATCTTCACGCCCGCGGAGAAGAGCGAGATCAGCACGGCGATCTCGGTGAGGGTCTCCAGCAGCTGCGACTGTTCGCGGGCGTTGAAGGCGAAGATGTTGAACGCCATGGGGCCGAGCAGCAGGCCGACGGCGAGGTAGATGATGCTCGAGGTGAAGGGCAGCCGGGACAGGCTCGTGGTGGCCAGGCCGCGCGCCAACATCAGGCAGCCGACCAGGATGAACCAGTGAGTGGTCGTCATGTGCCCCCTGAGTCAAATCTCATCGCGTCTCCGGCTTGCCGCCCACGTGGCGCTGCCCGTTGAGCGGGGCTGCCCCCGAAGCCGGGTGAGTCGCCGGCGTGACGCTGAAGGTGCACGGGTTGCGCCTCGAAGGCCGTTTGATAGCTGGCGGCGATGAGTCGGAACCTGGTCTTCGCGGCGGTCGTGATCCTTGGCTGTTCAGAGCTCCCCATGGGCGGCCCCGATGGCGGTGCGGGTGGTGGTTCATCGGGTGGCGGCATCGGCAACACCGGCGGCGGCTTCATGATGGGTGCGGGAGCAGGCCCGGGAAGCGGAACCATCACGGCAAGCTCGGGGTTCCGCTCGAACCCGCACGGCTTTTCCTTCGAGAACTACACCAACGACGGAGTGACCAACCTCACGAGCCTCGAGCTGCGCCGGCTCTTCGGTGACGCCGTGTGCGGGAACCTCGACAACGGCACCTGCACCCTCAGCCCCGTGGCGAACCAGTGGATGGAGCAAGCCAATGGCGCCATGAACGGGGGCCATTGCTTCGGCATGTCGCACACCGCGCTCCTGCTGCAGAAGGGCACCCTCGCCGCCAGCGCGTTCGGGGGCGCTGACGCGTTCGCGTTGCAGAGAAGCGACCCGCGACTTCAGCGGGAGATCGCCTACTGGATGTCGACGCAGTTCACGGCCCCGGGAAACACGTCGATCACCGGCACGCGGCCGACGCCCAACGAGCTGCTCACCCAGCTCGCCATGGGGTGGGCTCGCAACGAGCGCTTCACGCTGGCCTTCTTCATGCGCCAGGGCGGTGGCGGCCACGCGGTGACGCCGCATTCGCTGCAGACGTTGCCCAACGGAAAGGTCGAGCTCGTCGTCTACGACAACAATTACCCGAACGCAGATCGCGCGATCACCTTCGACCCGGTGGCCAACAGCTGGTCGTACAGCGCCTCGGTCAACCCCGCAGCGCCTGCATCGGGCTACGACGGCGACGCGACGACCCGAAACATCTTCGCCGTTCCGGTGGCCGACGCCGAGCAACCGCAGCAGTGCCCTTTCTGCGGCAACGCGAACCCTGCGAACGCGATGGCGACCGCGCGAACCGTCAGCGCGCTGGGTGGGGGCGATCTGGTGATCGACGATGGGCAGGGGCACCGGGTCGGCACCGACGGCGCCGCGGTCTCCAACACGTTTCCGGGCGCACAGGTCTCCGCGCCGCTCTCGGCTGAGCTGTACGCCGACGACACCGAGCCGCGGTACCTCATCCCCGCGGGCAGCGATCTCACCGTCGCCCTGAGCGGTGCGCGCCTCACCGCGAGCGCCGCCTCGTCGGTCTCGGTCGTCGGCCCCGGCTACGCCCTCTCGGTCGAAGGGCTGCAACTCGACCCGGGGCAGACCGACCAGCTGTGGGTGAGCGCCGATGGGCAGTCGGTGGGCTACTCCGCGCAGGGGGCCGAGACGCCGACGGTCTTCAACACCTTCACGACCGCGGGCGACGACTTCGAAGTGGGTGTGCAGGTGCTCAGCGATGCCGACGGCGCCGAGTTTCTCCTCGAGCGCGCGGGCTCGATCGTCAGGCTCCAGCTCAGGGGCGCCGGCGCCACGCAGTACGGCGTGCTGCTGACCCGGGTGGGAGCGAACGGCAACGAGCACTTCCTGCACACCGGCACCGCGCTCCAGGGTGATGCGGCACTGACGTTCGACCTCTCCACGTGGACGGGCAACGGCGCGCCTTTGACCCTGTCAGTGGACCTGGGCGCCGACGGCAACGTCGACCAGACGGAGGTGCTCGTCGATCAAGACTGAGCGCAAGTCTGATACGGCAGTCCCGTGGAAACGCTCAGCGAACGAGAAGCGGCTGCTCTCGCCGAAGAAGAGGCCTTCCTCTCCAGGGTCCAGGCAGCGCTGGAGGCCGCCAAGTCAGCAGCTCCGGTGGCCCGGGTCTCGGTGTCCAACGACGAGCTGCGGGCGCTGCGCGAAGAGGCCGCCTCGGAAGACGAAGACGACGTGGGCACCCTGCTCCACGAGTTGGCGTTGCGGCAGAAGCTGTCAGCGCGCACCCAGCCGGTGTTGCCCGATGGCCGCTCGCCGTACCTGGCGCACCTGCGGCTCGAAGAAGCCGGCGAGTCGCGCGACTACCTGCTCGGGCACGGCACCTTCATCGACACGCGGCAGAATCTGCGGGTGGTCGATTGGCGCGTGGCTCCGGTGGCACAGCTGTTCTACCGGTACCGCGAGGGCGATCACTTCGAGGAGCAGCTCCCCGGGCGGCTGGCCACGGGCACCGTGACGTTGCGGCGGGTGGTGGTGATTCACCAGGGCAAGCTGATGCAGCTGCTGGGTGACGACTTCTCGATCTTCCGTGACGTGAACGGCGAGTGGCGTTCGCGGGGCAGCAGCACCCTGGCCACCGGCGGCGCGGGCACTTCGGCGCGTGATGGGCAGCTGGGCGTCTCGATCGGCGCGCAGGCGAAGGGCACCCGGGTCGACGTGACGGCCTTGTTGGACGCCGAGCAGTACGCGGCCATCGCCGCCCCGGCGGATGAGCCGTTGCTGGTGCTGGGCAGCGCAGGCAGCGGCAAGACCACGGTCGCCCTGCACCGGCTGGCGCGGTTGACGGTGGCTGCGCCGGAGAAGATTCCCCTCGTGCGTGCCCGCGTGGTGGTGCCTGAGCCAGGTCTGGCGCGGCTCGCCCAGCGGTTGCTCGCCCCGTTGCTGCCGGCCCCCGAAGGCGATGACGACGTGGGCCCCGAGGTGGTGCACACCCTCGATGATTTCCTCCTGCGCATGGCGCGGCGTGCGTTCGGCCCCCTGCCCCGCGTGAACATGGAGCCGCCTGCGCTGGTCACCTCGCTCAAGCGGCATCCCGCCCTCTACGACGCGCTCCGGGAAGCGGTCTCGGCGGAGAAGACGGTGAAGGCCGAGCTGCGCCCGTTGTGGCGGCAGCTGGCGTTGTTCCTGTCTGACTCGGTGTTCCTCGCCAACGTGGTGAACCTGGCGAAAGGCACCCTGCCCAGCACGGCGATCGCCGAGTGCATCGAGCACACCTCGAATCAGCTGCAGACGAAGTTCAACGCGAGGGACATCACCGACGTGTCGATGCGCACCACCATCGATGGGCGTGGGCTCGATGAAGGCACGCCCGATGAGCTGGCGGGCTCGATCGACGTGGAAGATCTGCCGCTGCTGCTCTCGATGTTGTCGTGGCGCAACGCCCTGAACTTGCCGCAGGCCTCGCACCTGGTGCTCGACGAAGCGGAAGACTTCTCGCTCTTCGACTTCGAGACGCTGCGGGCGATCACCAAAGAGTTCCAGGGGCTCACCCTGGCAGGCGACGAAGCACAGCAGACGCACTCGTCGTTCGCCGGTTGGCAGCGCAGCCTCGAGGTCGCGGGCGCCGGAGGGGCTGCCACGGTGCGGTTGACCACCAGCTACCGCTGCCCGCGGCCGATCGCCGAGCTGGCCCGGCAGGTGTTGGGGCATCTGGCGCCGCAGACGCCGGCCAAGGCGTCGCGGGAAGGGGTGCCGGTCGGCCGGTTTCATTTTCCGGGCGAAGCGCCGGCACATTTGTTCCTGTCGGGGGCGCTCAAGGATCTGCTGGAAGCCGAGCCGCATGCGTCGGTCGCGGTCATCACCGCCGATGCCGCGGCGGCGCGCCGGTTCTTCCCGCTGGTCTCTCACCTGCCGCAGACCCGGTTGGTCGAGCGCGGCGAGTTCCCCTTCACGCCGGGGCTCGACGTCACCGATGTCGATTCAGTGAAGGGCCTCGAGTGGGACTACGTGGTGATCGCCGACGCGAACGCGATGAACTGGCCCGGTACGGATGAAGGCCGGCGGCGGTTGCACGTGGCGGTGACGCGCGCCTCGCATCAGCTCTGGTTGGTCAGCCCGGGCACGCCGACTCCCCTGATCGCCCTGGGGTGAGCAACTCTCCCCCAGGTTGTTAGCCATCACCGGCCATGTCCCCCACCCCCTCCCGCTGGCCCGCATTCCTCGGAGCCTTCGCAGCCGCTTTCGACAACTTCGCGATGACCCCGCTGGTGAAGGCCATCGCGTTGGACATGAAGGTCGACCTCGCCCAGGCCACGGCAGTCGCGAGCGCCTACTTCCTCGCGTACGGGCTGTTGCAGGTGCCCTGGGGGCTGGTCTCCGAGCGGCTCGGCCGGGTGCTCGTCATGCGCCTGGGGCTGATCGCGGGGCTCATCGGGGCGATCGCCTCGGTGTTTGCTTCGACGCTCGACCAGCTGTTGGTCGCCCGCTTCATCGCCGGGGCGGGCATGGCGTCGGTGGTGCCCTCGGTGATCGCCTGGCTGGGTGAAGTGCTCCCTGCAGATCAACGCGGTCGGGCGGCGACTGACATGAACGCGGCGTACGCGCTGGGCGCGGCGTCGGGGGTGCTGGGCGCGGGGCTGTTGGCGGATCGACTCGGCTGGGCGTGGGGCTTCGGTGCATCTGGAGTGCTCGCGGCCTTCTCGCTCCTGGGCATGAACTTCATCCTCGCGCCGCCAAAGCCTGCGGTGCCGGGTGAGTTGAGGCAGGCGCTCCGGGTTCCGGCAGTGCGGGCGTTGGCGGTGATCGCGTTGGTGGAAGGGGCGGTGCTGTTCGGGTTGTTCGCGTTCCTCGCGCCGACGTTGCTGGCGTCGGGTGCGTCGGCAGGGCTGACCGGTGGTCTCATCGCGGCGTACGGCGTGTCGGTGGTGATCTGGGCGCGCTTCTCGGCGTGGGCAGCGGGGCGCATTCCCTTGTTGCGAGCGATGTCCTTCGGGGGTGCGCTGCTCGTCATCGGGTGGGCGGCCGTGGCGATCTCACCTGCGCCCGCGGGCGTGCTGACCGCGGCGGTGTTGATGGGGGCGACCATCGTGTTCTTCCACGCGAACCTGCAGGTGTGGGCGGCGCAGGCGGCGCCTCACGCACGGGGACCGGCCATCGCCATGTTCTCGGGCAGCCTGTTCGTCGGAGCGTCCCTGGGTACCGCGCTGGCGAGGCCGCTGTTCGCTGCGGGGGAAGTGCGCTGGTTGTTCGCGATCGGCGCCGCGCTGGCCGCGGTGGTAGTGTTCGGGGCTGTGATGGCCCGCCTCCACTTGTCTCCCTCTCCCGTCGGGAGAGGGTCGGGGTGAGGGCCTCACGCGCCGTTGCTCAGTTCAGGGAGCCACGCAAGCAAGGCAAGAGGCAAGCGCAGCAAGTGCCTCGGTGAACACAGCAAGTGCCTCCGGGAGCACAGCAAGTGCCTCCGGGAGCGCAGCAAGTGCCTGCGGCAGCACAGCAAGTGCCTCCGGGAGCGCAGCAAGTGCCTCTGGGAGCGCAGCAAGTGCCTGCGGCAGCACAGCAAGTGCCTCCGGGAGCACAGCAAGTGCCTCCGGGAGCACAGCAAGTGCCACCGGGAGCGCAGCAAGTGCCACCGGGAGCGCAGCAACTACC
>JANODF010000328.1:0-3000 GCA_031412555.1 Archangium sp.
CCTTCGGGAGAGGGTCAGGGCGAGGGCGGAACATCATTCAGTCACCTCACTGCCCACAAACCGAAGTTCAGGAAGTTCACGAGCAAGCAGCTCCTTCAAGCCCGCATCGTGGGTCGCCGCACGAACGACCTGAGCCAAAGCACTCCGTCGCTCGGCACTTCGCACGCTGCGCAGCGAGTACCCCAACAACTTCACCAACGCCGCCGCCTCTTCTGGCTTCGCCACAATCCGATCCGCCACCTGCCGGGCCGCGTGCCGCTTCGCCCTGCTCCCGCGGTGCACCGACAACAACGTGGTCGCCCACACCCGCTGCAACGTATCGGGCGAGAACCGCGCCTCCCGCGCCTCGAACTCGGTCAAAAAGCGATCCCGAACATCCGCATAGGGCGTCTCGCTCATCGCCAACCACAACTCGATCGACTCACCGAAACGCGAATCGCGCTGCATCAACTCCATCGCGGTCTTCCGCACGTCGACGTGCCGGGCATCGAGCAGCTCGCGCACCAGCAGCGGCCGCGCGGCGTCTTCGAGAATGAGCTGCTGAGCCACCCACTCCATTCCCTGCTGCCGCACGTGAGCCGCTTCCGCGTTGCGCAGCCGCAGCAGCGTCTCCAGCTCCTTCGCCGTGCGAATGGGCCGGGCCTTCGCCCACTCCAGCCCCAGCTCCGCGACCGGAGCCGCCCGGGCGCACGCGAGCTCAATGCACTGCTCCAGCGACAGCCGCGAGGGCGCGACGTGCCGCTTCACCGCCGCGCACACCGAGAGCAACACCTCGGGGTTGGAGATCGAGAGCAACTGAAGCCAATCGGAGATCGGCAACGTCTCCAGACCCTTCGCCGTCTCCAGCACCTTGCCACCCAGCCGCTGCACCTCTTCATGCGCGCTCTTGAGCAGGGGAATCATGCGGGCCGCGGTGAGCCCCTGGAGCTGAGAGGCGTGGTGCGTCTCCAGCGCCCAGATCGCAAAGCGGCGCACCGGCCGGGAACCCGCGGAGAGCACCAGCGCGAGCAGCGCCTCGTGATCTTCTTTCCACGCGTCGGGTGCGAAGGGCGCGAACTGAAGCTCGGAGAGGTTCTTCCCCTCGGCCACCTTCACGCCCAGCGGCGCCCGCTGCAGCACGTCGGAGCCGCCGTACAACGCGTGCACCAGGAACCACGCGTCGAGCAGCGACTCGGTGCTGGCCAGGTGTTCATCGCGGTACCGCGCCAGCACGGGCAACACGTGCTGCCGGTAGTCGAGCGCCGACTGCTTGAAGAGCTTGCGGAAGAAACGCCAGGTGCGGCGTTGCAGGTAGCGGCGCGTCGAGAAGGTGAAGTGCAGCGGGTCGGCCCGCTCTTCCCCGCCTCCGCTCCAAATCGACTCCCACTTGTTGGTCTTCGGGTTGCGGCCCCAGTGCCGGTGCGGGTTGACCAGCGGGATGTACGGGCGGCGCGCGCGGGTGGTGAGGCCGCTGAGGGGGTTCGTGTAGCTGCGTTTGCCCGCCCCTCGCCACCGGGGCAGCCGGCGCAGCAGCTCTTTGGGCTCGCGCAGCAGCTGCTCCGTCACCGACCGGCGGTTCTGCCAGTCCCACCGGCTCTGAGTCACCAGGCGGCGTTTGACCAGGCGATCGAAGGCCACCGCGAAGTGCCCCAGCAGCTCGATGTCGTTGGCCTTCTCCGCCAGCTTGAAGAGGGTCTTGACGAACACCCGGTGCCCCGGGCGATCGCAGCCGTCGGCCACGTAGTCGAAGAGCAGCGGCCGGGCGAACGGCCGGGGCTCCGTGAAGAGGGCCTGGGCCACCCCAGCGAGCTTCTTCTGGGCGCGTGAACCGAGCAGCTCAGGCAGCGCGCGGGCGTCGCCGGCCTCCAGAAACTCATCGAGGAGCAAACTGGAGCTGCTGGTTCCGCCCGCCATGGCGCCCAACCCTAGGAGAAACGCTTTGACCGTCCAAGCGTGGATCCTTATGGTGGCTCCGCGATGGAAAACCCCCTCACTCCATACTTGCCGATGGCGGTCGTTCTGCTGCTGTCCGGCGGCTTGGCTCTGATCATTCCTCTTCTGGCCGGCGCACTCGGCCCCCGCAGCATGAGCTCCGTCAAAGGCGAGGCCTTCGAAGGCGGCAACGCGCCGATGGGCTCCGCTCGCCAGCGCTTCGCGGTGAAGTTCTACGTCGTCGCGCTCCTCTTCATCGTGTTCGATGTCGAGGCCGTGTTTCTTTACCCGTGGGCCGTGAACTTCAAGGCGCTGGGTTGGTTTGGGTACATCACCATGGCGGTCTTCGCCTCAACGCTCGTCGCCGCGCTCGCATACGTCTGGAAAAAGGGCGCGCTGGACTGGGAGAGCTGAACAATGTCCGACGACTTGCCGATCATCACCACGCGGAAGGATGACGCCCAGGGCTTCATCCAGAACATGATTTCCAAGGGCCTGGGCTGGGCGCGGAAGTACTCGCTCTTCACCTACCCGTACGCCACCGCTTGCTGCGGCATGGAGTACATGTCCGTCGCGGCGGGCCGCTACGACATCTCGCGCTTCGGCGCCGAGTTCCCCCGCTTCTCGCCCCGCCAGGCCGACCTGTTGATGGTGATCGGGACGATCAACCTGAAGCAGGCGCCGATCCTCAAGCGCGTCTACGAGCAGATGACCGAGCCCAAGTGGGTGGTCAGCTTCGGCGTGTGCGCGTCTTCGGGCGGCTTCTACGACAACTACGCCGTGCTCCAGGGCATCGACCGGATCATCCCCGTCGACGTGTACATCCCCGGTTGCCCGCCCCGCCCCGAGCAGATCCTCGACGGACTCATGCTGCTCCAGGACAAGATTCAGAATCAGCGTCACTACCTGGGCAACAAGCAGCCGATCACCGAGCGCCCGGGCTACCGCGATCTGACCAGCAAGTAATTCTGAGCTGATCCCCTCTCCCTTTGGGAGGCTGTTGATCTAGCAGGGAGTCGTTGACCACCCGCACCCTGTCGTGATCTTGGGTGTGCGTGAAGCAATCACGACGGTCGACGAAGACGCATC
>JANODF010000329.1:0-2047 GCA_031412555.1 Archangium sp.
AGAGCGGCGCTACGAGGCGCAGAGTCCTTTCATTCACAGCCCCTCACCCCAACCCTCTCTTCTGGGTCGCTTCGCCTCGGCGCATCTTCCGCTCCGCTCCAGTTGCGCACGTCCAGCGTTCCGCTGGACCGGCTCCGCTCACCCCGCTGTCGCAGGGAGAGGGAGTTCTCTCCATTCTCCTTCTGGCAGATCGCCCAGCGTCCATTCACCGAAGCGGGTGCGCGCGAGGGTCTCCACGTGCGCGCCCACCGCCGCGAACATGCGCCGCACCTGGTGGTACTTGCCCTCGCGCAGCGTCACCTCGGCGCGGTTGCCGCCCAACGATCGCAGCACCGCCGGCAGCGTCTGCAGGCGTTCCCCGCCTTCGTTCAACTCGAGCCCGCGCTCGAAGGTGGCGATCATCACCGGCGTCACCTCTCGATCGAGCGTGGCCTCGTACACCTTGTCCACGTGGTGTTTGGGCGAGGTGAGCCGCTGCACCAGCGAGCCCTGATCCGTGAAGAGCAGGATCCCCGAGGTCTCCTTGTCGAGGCGGCCGATGGTGGTCACCTTCGGGTCGCGCTCCTGCCACCGCTCGGGGAGCAGGTCGTAGACCCTCGGGCCCTCCTTGGTGTCGTGGCTGCACACCAGGCCCACCGGCTTGTGGAGCATCACCAGCAGCCCGTGGGGGAACTCGAGCGGTTCGCCGTCGAGCCGCACCTGATCAGGGTCGACCCGGCGGCTGGCGTCGTCGAGCACCACGCCGTTCACCTTCACCAGCCCCTCGTCGCACAGGCCCTGGGCCTCTTTGCGGCTGCAGTAGCCGAGGGAGGACAGGAGCTGATCAAGCCGTCGTGTGGAAGAAGTCACGAACGCGTCACAGCAGAGAGGCGGCTGCTTCGCTACAGTCCTCACACTCCGATGTTCGAAGCCGTTCTTCCTGCGAGTCCCGAGACCTGTTTTGCCGAGTTCATCGATCTGCGCAGCGCCCGGCTGTGGCTGCCGGGGCTGAAGAAAGCGCGGGTGGTGCGCAGCGACACCCGGGGGCGGCCGGTCGAGGTCAGCTACGAGTTCGGCGAGATCCTCTCGTACGCGCTGGTCTACCACTACGACGACGAGCTCTACCGCGTGCGCTGGGTGCCGTCAGCGGGCCTGCAAGACGGCGTCTCCGGCTCGGCCTCTTTCGACGCAGCGGGTGAGGGCTGCCGCTTCCGCTACTCGCTGGAGAGTCTGCGCGGCCGCGCCGAGACGCACGAGCGCGACGTGGCCGAGGCGTTCGCCACCTGGATGCGCCGGCGCGCGGCTACTTGATGATGCAGAAGGTCTGCTGATTGAGCGCGAGCAGCCGGCCGTCTTCGCCCCACAGCTCGCGCAGCTCGACCGCGTAGCCATCGCTGGCCGCGGCCAGCTTCGCGCGGAAGAAGAACGGCGCTTCGGGATTGAGCCCCTCGAAGTGCACGAACGGCTGAAAGGTGTACGCGATGGTGGCCATCGGGCGCGGGCCTTCTTCCATCGTCAGCAGCACCGGCCACCACGCATCGGCGTACGCGGCCAGCAGCGCGGCGTCGCGCGTGGGGCCCGCATCCTTCAGGCGAATCCACCCTTCGGTGGCGCCGGTCTTGTCGCCCGACATCGGAAAGAATCGATCGACCTTGAAGTCGAAGTGCGGGCCGAACTCCGGGCCGAGCGGCGGTTCGACGGCCGCCGATTCGATGGTGCGCCAGTCGGGCGGTTTGGGCCGGTCGAGGTAGACGCCGTCACGATCGGTCACCCGCGCTTTGCCCATCACGCCGACGCCATGGGCCTGCACCTGGCCGCTCTGTTCGAGGCGCACGGTGGCCGTGGTGACCGCGTTGCCTTCGCGCAACGTCTCGACGACCACGTGCACTTCGCCGGGCTGCAGGGGGCCGCACAGCTCGGCGGTGAGGCTGCGCAGCGGGCGGTCGGGTGCCTGGGCTTCGAGGGCGCGGGTCATCACGGCGGTGACCAGGCCTCCGAAGAGGCCGCGGCCCTGCTTCCAACCTTCGGGGAGCTCGCACCGATAGCGGCCGGGTGAAGTCAGCTCAGG
>JANODF010000330.1:0-13297 GCA_031412555.1 Archangium sp.
GGAGTACTCATGTTCGGACGTCTCGCGAGCGTCGTTGCGGTGTTGGCAGTGCTGACCCTCGGCTGCGGCAAAAAAGCCGTTCCTGAAGTCGACCTTTCCACCGCGGAGCCGCGGGTGTTGCTGCTGCCCGAGCAGCACGACCCGGCCGAAGTGCGCGCCGCCATCATCGGCGCCATGCAGAGCCGCGGCTGGGTGGCCGAAGCGGAGAACCCGGCGAACATCGTCGCGCGCCTCTCGCACAAGGGCGCCACCATTCGGGTCGACCTCACCTACGCAGGTGACCGCGTCACCGTGAAGGGCCTGCAGGCCGACAACGCAGGCAAGGGCTACGAGAAGTGGGTGGGCAACCTCGAGTCGAGCATCCGCGACGCGCTCAAGAAGCCGGTCGTCGTGATTCCCGCGGCGCCGCCCCCGGTCGCCGTGAAGCCCGCGCCCACCATGGCGGTGTTCGAGGCCAAGCAGAAGCCCGACGCGGTGAAGGTGGCCCTGCAGCGCGCCCTCTCGCAGCACCAGTGGGTCATCGAGAGCGAAGACGCCAGCGGCATCGTGGCCCGCTTGAACCACCGCAAGGGCCTCGTGCGCGTGCGCATCGCCTACGACGCCGCCCAGGCCACCATCAGCTACGTCGACAGCCAGGAGCTGTCCTTCGACGGCGGCGGCCGCTCCGACGAGTACGAGAAGTGGATGCGCAACCTCGTCGACTCGATCCGCTCCAACACCCGCATCTAAGGTTTGGCGGAAACGTCGATCGCGTTGAGGCGCTGGGCCACCCCCAGCACCTTGGCCGAGTACCCGTTCGCCGGGCTCACCCCGCTGGCGATCGCCTCGTTCACCTGGCTGGGGCCGCGGTTGTACGCGGTCAAGGTGAGGTCGAGGTTGTTGTCGTAGAGCTGCTGGTAGTGCAGGAGAATCTGCACGCCCGCATGAATCGAGGTCTCCGGGTGGCTCAGGTCATCCACCTCGAGCACCTTCTTCCACAGCGGCATCACCTGCATCAGCCCCACCGCGCCCACCGGTGAGGTCGCGCGCGGGTTGAAGTCGGACTCCACCGAGATGACCGAGAGCACCAGGTTGGGGTCTTGCCCCGTCAGGGTGCACTCGCGCTGCACCGCCTGGGCGATGCGGCGGGCCAGCGCGTGGTTGACCCCGGGCTTCAAGATCAACGTCTTCATGAAGAGCGACTCTTCACTGGCGTGGGTCCGCACCGCGGTGCGCACGTCGAGCAGCCCGTCTTGCAGCGCCCGCGATTCGTCGCCCAGGGTGGCCAGGCCCCGCGCGTAGCGATCGGTCGCCTGCGCGTAGGCCTGGGTGTGGGTGGTGAGCTGCTCCAACTTCACGTGAATGGTGAGCGCCGCCGCACCGGCCCCCAGCGCGAGCCCGCCATTGAGCATCAGGCTCATCGCCAGCAGGCGGGCCTTCACGCGGCGAGGCGACTTCTCGGGCGCCGCGCTCGGCAGGGTAGAAACGACGCTCAACGTGTGGACGTGATCCATGGCGCACTCCTGTGCGAAGGCGAAGAAACGACCGGCCCGTGCTGCGAGGCGTTCGGACGCTTTGCCAATCTGGTGCCACGGGTCGATCAGCCTGCGCGCAGAATCAGCGGGCCCGAAGTGCTTCTGGTTTCGAGCACCTGCGCCGCGGTCACCGGGCCCACACGGCAAATCTGCGCGGGCGGAGGGCGAAAGGAATTCGCCTGCTCGGGTTCTACGTGGTCAGCAACTCCAGCTCGCGGGCCAGCGCTTCCATCGAGTATGGCTTCGACAAGAACGCACGCACGCCGAGCTCCAGAATGCCCTGCACCTCTTCGTTCATGGTGTAGCCCGACATCAGGAGCACCCGCACCGCAGGGTCGAGCTCGCGCAACGCCAGATAGGTGGCTCGCCCGCTCAGGCCCGGCATGATCATGTCGAGCACCACGCCGCGCAGCCGGCCTGGGTTTTCCCGGTAGATCGCCACCGCCTCTTCGCCGCCCCCGGCTTCCAGCACTTCGTAGCCGAGCTGACGGATCGCGCTGGTGACCGCCTTGCGCACGATCTGATCATCGTCGACCACCAGGATGGTGCCCGTACCCCGAGCATGCGCAGTGCTGATCACCGGCGTGGCGGGCCGCTCGATGGCCGGCCCGGCAGGCAGGAACACCCGCATCGACGTGCCGCGGCCCTCGAGTCCCGCAGCGATCTCGATGGCGCCTCGATGTGCCTCCACGATGCCCAACACCGTGGCCAGGCCCAGGCCCGTGCCCCGGTCGGGCCCGCGCTTCTTGGTGGTGAAGTACGGCTCGAACACCCGCTCGCGATCGGAAGCAGCGATGCCGGCACCGTCGTCGGCCACTTCGAACAGCACCGCCTTGCCCGGCGAGAGGGCGCCCGTCGAACCCGGGGGCGCCGCCTTCACCTCGACGGTGCGGGTGGAGACCACCACCCGGCCGGTGCCCTCCACCGCGTCGCGCGCGTTGACCACCAGGTTCATCACCACCTGCTCGAGCTGCGCCTGATCACCGACCACCACGCCGCGATCCTCAGCGCCCAGGTGGAACTCGAGCTTGATGCCCACCAGGGTGCGCTCGAGCAGCTCGCGCATCGCGGTGATCACCTCGTCGAGGGCCACGGGCGCCGCGCGGTGTTTTCCCAGCCGGGCGAAACCGAGCAACGAACGGGTGAGCGTCGCCGCACGTTCGGTGACGCTGTCGATGAGCTCGAGATCGGCCCGCAACCGGACGTCGTGCGTACGCAGCAGGGTCTCACCGGCGACCAACTTGATCGCGAAGATGAGGTTGTTGAAGTCGTGCGCGATGCCGCCGGCGAGCGTGCCGATCGACTCGAGGCGCTGGGTGCGTTGTTCGCGCTCCTGGCTGATGGCGCGTTGGCGGGCCAGCTCGACCTCGTGGGTGATGTCGAAGAAGGCGATCACCACGTGGGTGATCGACCCCGTCTCGTCAGCGATGGGGCGCGCGAAGGCCCGCACGTCGATGCGCGACCGATCGGGCCGGTGAATGGTGATGTCGTCGATCACCACCACCGTCTTCTCTTCCAGCGCACGCACGAAGGGCATGCGGTGCTCGGGGTACGGCTCGCCCCCGCGGGTGAAGATGCCGTAGGGCTCGGCGTACCCGCCCACCGCCGCTTCGCTGATGCCGTCGGTGCCCATCAGCGCGCCGAACATGCGGTTGGCGTAGATGAACTCGCCGTTCGGAGCGCGCGCGACCCAGATGCCCACGGGCAGATCGTCGGCCAACGCAGCGATGATGGAGTCAGCAGACGGGGTGGCCATCGGAGCGGCGCGCACCCTAGCCCTGATCTCTCCCCGGTCTTTCGCGATCCGCCGGGTAGAGTGGGGATTCCGTGCGCGTACTCAAGGCATTGATCAAGGTGATGTTGGGGATGACTCTCGGCCTGGTGCTGGCGGAGGCAGCCTTCTCCTTCCGTGACAGCGGCGCGTTTCCCCACCTCAATCTCTACACGGTCGACCCGAAGCTCGGCGTGCGGCTCGAGCCCAACGCCTCGATGAAGCTGCGGGTGGCCAACAACCCGGTCACCACGGTCGACACCAACGCCGGAGGCTTTCGCGCGCCCGATTGGGGACCGCCGCGACAAGGCGAAGTGCTGGTGGTCGGTGACAGCCAGGTCTTCGGCCTGGGCGTGGAAGCGAGCGAGACCTTCACCTCGCAGCTGTCTGAACTGCTGAAGGTGCCCACGCTCAACGGCGGCGTGCCCACCTACGGCCCGCGCGAATACACCGCGGTGGTCAAAGAGGTGCTGGCCACGCGCAAGGTGAGCACGGTCGTCTACGTGCTCAACCTCTCCAACGATCTCTTCGAGGTCGACCGACCCAATCTCCAGCGCCACACCGTGTGGGACGGCTGGGCCGTGCGCACCGAGACCGCGCCCGCTTCGGTGACCGACTTTCCGTTTCGCCGCGCCCTGATGAGCCGCTCCCACCTGGTCTTCGCCGCGCGCAAGTGGCTGCACTCGACAGGTCAACCGGCGACGGAGGGGTTTGCCACCGAGGGCACCTGGAAAGACGTGGTCGACGCAGCCGGGGACGCCGATCCTCTCCTCCGTCAGGAAGACTTCGCAGCGCGCCAGGTGCTGCACGAGCGCCTCATTGTGAGCGGCCAGCTGGATGTGGTGGCCCGGAAGCTGGAGTCGCACTTCTCAGAAAAGGTCGACGAAGACCCCGCCTTCGCTGAAGCGGTGCGGCCGCTCGCCCCCAAAGGCGGAGACCCGCGCGACATTCTCGAGGTGCGCTTCGCGGAGGGCGCACGCCGGGTCGATCTCACCGCCTACCACCTGTTCATGGCGTCGGTGGGCGAGGCGAAGAACGAGGCGTTCCTCGAGAAGCTGGCGAAGACGAAGCAAGACCCCGCGTTGCAGCTGTTGATCGACGAACGGCGCACATTGCGCTCGAAGCTCGACGCGCTGACGCCCGAAGGTGAACCCGCGCACGTGGTGCCCATCGAGAAGGTGCTGCTGGAGACCAAGGCCCTGTGTGACGCGGCCGGCGCGCGGCTGCTGGTGGTGGCGCTGCCGCTCGACGTGATGGTCTCTTCCGAGGAGTGGGCCAAGTACGGCGTGCCGCCCATCGACATGTCGCCCACCATGGTGCTGGTGGAAGACCTGGTCACCCGCGCAGAGCGCATGGGCGCTGTCGGCCTCGATCCCACGCGGGCGCTCGCAGCGGCAGAGCCCGGCGCGTTCCTCGATGGCGATCTCCACATGACGGCCAAAGGTCACGCGGCCCTGGCTCAGGCGATCGTCGAGGCGTTGAACCGGCCGGTGAAGCCGAAGAACACGCTGCTGCTCCCCGTGGGGCGCAGCTGGTTGCCCACCGACGACGAGTGGCGGCGCGAGAAGGAGTGCACCGTCAAGGGCAGCACGGCCGCGGGCTGCGAGACCAAGCTGGTGCGCGAGTGGCTGCGGGTGCGCTGCCTGCCGCAGGATGATCGAGACGACGTGGAGGGCATCGAGGTGCTGGCCGGCGGCCATGGCGACAGCCGCGTGTTTCGCAATGATGGCTCGGTGTTGATCATTCCCCTCGTGGAGGGGGACTCGGCGAAGGCGCGTTTTAAGTGGAGCAAGACCCAGCGCGACCTGAACCTCGAGTTTCCCAAAGGGGGCACGCGCACGATGGCGTTCGCCGAACCGGCGCCGCGCGATCGCAAACCGCTCGACGTGCGCCTGCAGAACCTGGACACGGCCGAGGTGGATCCGTTGATCACTCCGGAGTGTCCGGAAGGCGAGTTCGGCTCGGGTGCGCTCCGGCGTTGTGCTCCGCTCTGCAGCGCGACCAGGCCCTGCGCGAAGGGTCACTGCGAGCCGTGGCCCACGGGCGACTTCTGCGCCGAGCCCTGAGCGATCCTCAGCGAGGGGGCCGGCTGCGGAACTCCTCGATGGCGGCGTCGAAGGCCACGCGATCGGGGTAGCTCTTGATGAGGTCACCCACGATGACGTTCGCGAGCTTGACCCCCACACGAATGACGCTCGAGCTGTGCAGCAGGTGAAATGCCTTGATGTGGCGCCGGTTGACGCGAATCCACTCGGTCCACTGTTGCCGAAAGCCACTCTCGTAGTCGGTCAGCTCGTCGGCGTCGTTCATCACACACAGCCCGATGGACGACGCGTAGGCCGCCTTCGAGAGTTCAGCCAGCGCGGGCGCCGCCAGGGAAGCCTGCGCGAGGCCCCGGAAGCGGTTGATGACCAGATGGCGGGAGGGCGAGGTCACCTCGATCGACCCTTCGGAGGTCGAGAACCGTGAGCCTCCATTTGGCAACGACTCGACTTTCACCATCCCCGCGCCTCGTACCGAGCGAGGCCGCGGGTGTCACTGCATTCTGTGAATCACTTCATGCGAATGCGAATGCCGTGGGCGTCGGCGCGCTCGATGCCGCCGGCGTCGAGGTTGCTGATGGGAATCACCTTCTCGAGCCGGCCACTCTGACCACCCCGGGTGAGCCGAACGATGCCCAGGCCCGGCACCGCACCGGTGGAGGAGTGAGGGTCGCCCGACAGAGGATTGGGGCCGCGCAGCGAGACGAAGTGCAGCTGCCCATTGGGGGAAAGCGCAGCGAGGTCGGGCGAGGGGTCTGAGGTCGCGGGGTGCGCGATGGTCACGGGCGAGAGGCGCGCACCGGAGTGCCCGTCGAAAATCTCAGCGACGTTCGCGGCGCGGGCGGACATCCACACGTAGCGCTCGTGCTTCGAGGTGGCGACACCGTGCGCGTCACGGTCGTGCGCTTCGTCGTTGTAGAGCAACTGCGCCACGGGCGTGTTGGGCGGGTTCAACGGCGAGAAGCCCGAGCGCGGCAGCCGGTAGACCGAGAACTGGTCGAGGTTGTTCGCGGTGCCACCACCCGCGTTGAAGTACACCCAGCCACGCGCCTCGATGAGGCCACAGCCATTGCCCCCGATGTGCGCACGGTCGTACTCGGCCACGATGCTGATGGGCGTGGTGTACGGGTCGACCAGCAGCATGCCGCCACCCCGCAGGGTCACGAAGGCAGGTACGCCGGGCGACGCGGTGAAGGGGCAGATGGGCGCGTTGTCGGGCCGGAGCACCGGGTCCTGGCAGGGGAAGCCGTTGGGCGTCGTGCAGGTCGCGAGGTTGAGCGAGGCGGCAGGCTCGTAGGTGAACGTGTTGGTCGCGTAGTCGGTGCGAATGCGCTCGAAGAGCTTTCCGTTCTGGTTTGCCACCAGCATGAATTGGTCGTCGTTGGTCGGCCACACCGCGTGGGCCTGTCGCGCGCCGCCCGCGCCTGCCTGCATGCGGATGCACTCCAGCGGCTGACGGGTGCGCGCGTCGAAGAAGACCACGTGCCCCGAAGCGACGAACGACAGCGAGGCGTGCGAGTCGGTCGAGTTGAAGACCACCATGTGCGGCCGCACGGGGTACGCGCCGGTCTTCGCGAAGCAGAGGTCTGCGGTGGCGCCTCCGAGGTCGATGGCCGCCTCGGGCGCGTCATTCGACGCAGCGTCGTCTTCACAGTCTTCACCACCTCGGGCGGCCTGCTTGCCATCGAAGATGAGGATGCGACCGCCGTAGGTCTTCCCGAACGAGTTCGACTGGTCGACCAGCCAGACCTCGTACCCTTTGCCCCACGCCGTGGATCCAGACAGCGCAAACACGACACCGACGAGCAACGTCCGCCACTGCATGTGTTTCCCCTTTTGTTGTGGTGCGAGGGAAACGGTAATGGGGACAGGCACCACAAAAGAAGGTGAGCACTTCGCGCGCAAGCTCAGCGCTTGTGTGCACCACACTTCGGTTGCAGCAGAGACACCGGCTTGACGTCAGGGTCACCTCACAGATACCGCTGCGCGTTCTGCAGTCGGGCCACCACGCGATCGATGGGCTTGGCCCACTTCTTCGCAGACCGCTTGCTGCACTTGCCCAGGATCAACTTCTGCGCGTCGATCGCCCGCTGCAACGCGGCATCGACCTCGTACCGGCGCGTGCTCTTCTGCGCATCTTGCAGCGCGTCCTCCAGCGAACCCAACCGCCCCAGCAGCTTCGTGAGGCAGTCGTCTTCGGCGTCTTCCAGCCGCTCCTGCAGCTCGTCGACGGACTCACTGGCCTCGTCGATGAAGCCGCGCGCCACGTTGATCTGCTCGGCGGTGGGCCCGGTCACCACCGGTGCAGGCGGCGTGTACGTGCCCTTGCCGTAGATATCGAGCTTGCCCTTGGTGGCCTTCGCGCGCAGCTCGGTGCCCGCGGGAAAGTTGACCATGCCGGTGTAGAGCACCTCGGTGGCGAAGGGCGACTTCCACTTGATCACCTTCACTTCGTGTTCGCCGGGCGCGATCTCCGTGATGCGCATCGGCTGGTTGGTGCCCATGTCCTGGCCGTCGAACACGACCTGAATGGCCTGGAACACGCCGCACTCCCCGCAGCTGACGCTGAGCGCGGCGTTCTGGGCAGAAGCGATGGTGGCGACGAGAGACAGCAGCACGGGCAAGCGGTTCATGGTGAGGGCTTTCATTTTTCTAGCGGGCCAGAAGTCGGGAGAAGTCGGCAGCGAGCAGGCTGTTGCGCCACTTGCCGGAGTGAACGAGCGCGTGTTGTGGATCCACCAGGCGGGGCGCGGCGGCCTTCGCGGCATCGAGCCTGAGCAGCTCGTTCTGAAACGCATCGAGCAGGGGCCCCAGCTGCATCGCGGTGAGCTGCTGGGCGCTCAGGGCATTGCGAACGAGGTCGAGTTTGGTCAACTCGTTCTGCGTCGACGACAACGAGCTGATCAGCCCGCGAAAGCTCACCGCATCCATCGCGGCGGCGCCGGGCAGGTTGCAGCCGGGGTCCTGGCCCGTTCCACAATCGCGCAACGGCACCGCGCGCCGTCGGGGAGCCTCGTCCTCCTCGTCGTCATCCCTGCTGCGCCGGCGACGGGAGCGGCGGTCGTCGTCCTCCTCGTCGTCGTCATCACCTTCGAGCGCCTCGAGCGCGCGCTTCACTTTCGATGCGAGCTTCTTCGGGCAGCGGTCTTCGGCGAACGAACGCACCTCGCGCACCTGCACGCGCAGCTTGCGTGACGAGAGACCGTCTTCCACCGCACCCGCGAGCGCCTCGAGCTTCTTGCCCAGCCGCTTGCTGCAGTCGGCGTCGGAGTCTTCCACCAGGTCTTGCGCTTCTTCGAGCGCACGCAGCGCTCCTTTGCTCCCCGCGAAAGCCGACAGCGGGAGCAGCAACCACAACGTGATGGCTTTCATGATCAGTCGTCCTGCATGCAGATGTTCTGGGGCGCGTTCGCGGCGCGTTTGCACTCCCAGAAGCTCGGGCAGTCCGAGAACGAGTTGCACATCCTGGTGCAGTACCCGAGGTTGCCTTTGCCGACGAAGCAGGTGTTCGAGTCGCAGTCGGCGTTCTTGCTGCAGGTCGCCTGAAAACCACCGCGTGAAGGCGCTTCCTTCTTCGCGTTCTTGCGCGGCGCGGGCGACTCGTCGTCATCGCCGTCGATGGGCTTGCCGTTGATCTCTTCGGTGCGTTTGCTGCTGCTCGTCTCGGTCTTGTTGGTGCTGGTCTTCGACTGGGCTCCACCGAAGAGCGCGCCGATGCCGCCGGCCAGGTTCACGAACACGTTCCCGCCTTGCTGCGTTCCGTTGCCGGCAGCGGGGGGCGCGCCGGCGACTTTCTCTTCCTGCGCGCGTTCGAGGTGACCGACGGCCTTGTCGAGCGCCTTCCGCACGCGTTTGGCAAGCGAGCCCTTGCAGTCTTCTTTCGCGGCGTCGCTCAGGTCTTCTGCCAGCTCCTTCGCGCGGTTCAGACCCTTGTCGGTCGCGTCCTTCTTGAGCGCCGCGAGCTTGTCTTCGAGCGCCTCGAGCTCCTTGAGCGAACGTTTGCAGGCGCCGGTGGCGTCTTCCGCTTCGTCCTGCGCGTCTTTGACCTGGTCGAGGGCCTGCGCGACCGCGTCTTCACGGGGTCCGGCCAGCGCAACCAATGAGAACGACAGGGCAAAGAGGATCGAGAGGCGATTCATGCGAGCTCCTGATTCGGGTTCGCCCCAAGACACGGGCTCCCATTTCAGGTCGCATTTCGACGCTACACTCAGCGCCGTGGACAAGTGGAAGCTGCTGGAGCGCTACCAGCCTCAATCCCGAGAGGAGCCGCTGGCCGACGCGCTGGCCACGCTGGTGAACGCCGCGCGGGCGCAGTGGCCGTTGGTGCGCCTCGACGAGCTGGTCTTCATCGATCACCTCAAGGCGAAGAGCAGCGGGCCCCTCGAGCAGGTGCGGGGCACCGAGCTGTTCCTCGCCTGCGCATGCCTCGAAGGTGATCCCTCGGCGCTGGCGGCGTTCGAACAACAGTTCATCGCGCGGGTGGACAAGGCGGTCGAAGGGGTCGACCCCAGTCCTTCCTTCATCGACGAAGTCAGACAGCGGGTGCGTGAACGATTGCTGGTCGGCGCGACGCCCAAGCTGACCGAGTACTCCGGCCTGGGCTCGTTGCAGGCGTGGACCCGCACGGTCGCGCTGCGGCTGGCGCTCAATCACAAGCGCGACACGGCGCGTGAAGTTCAAGACGAAGGCCTGCTCGACGCGGTGCCGTTCGCGGGGCGCGATCTCGAGCTCGACTACGTACGCGCGCAGCACCGCGAAGACTTCGCGGCCGCCTTTCGCGAGGCTCTGGCGTCACTGGAGAGCCGTGAGCGCAACGTGTTGCGCTTGTCGTACGTGGATCGACTCTCGATTGATCAGATCGGCACGATGTACGGCACACACCGCGCGACGGCCGCGAGGTGGCTGAACGCGGCGCGTGATCAATTGATGGAACAGACGCGAGCGCGGTTGGCGCAGCGGCTCAAGTTGACCCAGAGCGACTTGAACAGCCTGCTCGGCGCACTGCAGAGCAACCTGGAGATCTCCCTCAATCGAATCTTGCGAGACGACTGATTTTCCGGAGCGAAGCCGGTCCAGCGGAACGCTGGGCGAGCGCAGCTGAAGCGAAGCGGAAGATGCGCCGAGGCGAAGCGACCATGAAAGAGGGTCAGGGTGAGGGCAAAGTGGTCTAGCTGACTTGTCGAAACTGGACCTCCCGGCTGGTCCAGCGCCGCGTCACGTTACGGCCATGCGCAGACAGGAATTCCACGCCAGCGAAGCGTTGGGGAAACGGTTGTTCAGCGAGCTCGAGGTGATTCACGTCGCGGGCATCGGCGCTGAAGGCCAGCCGGTGCTCAAGAGCCTCAACGGCGTGGTCGACGACGGGTGGATCTGTTTCCACGGATCACCTGCGGGCGAGAAGACCTCGCTGGTGGGACAGCCGGTGGTCGTTTCGGTGGAAGAGACCGTGGCGCGGCTGCCCAGCCACTTCATGGATCCCGAGAAGGCGTGCCCGGCCACCACGCTCTACCGCGGCGCGCAGGCGCACGGGGTGTTGCAGGCGATCGAAGCGCCGGTGCGCAAGGCGCGGGTGCTGCAGCGCTTGATGGAGAAGCTGCAACCCGAAGGTGGCTACGTGCCGCTCGACCATGACTCACCCCTGTATCGCGCCCAGGTCAAAGGTCTGTTGCTCGCCGGCCTTCCGCTCGAGGCGCTGACCACCAAGGCCAAGCTTGCGCAGAACCGCACGCCTGATCAGCGCGCGATGTTGCTGGGCAAGTTGTGGGGTCGAGGTGCTGCAGGTGATGCACGCGCGATCGAGCTGATCCGCGAGGCCAATTCTCAGACGCCGGTGCCTGGGTTTCTGGCGGCGCCCGACGGCACCACGCTGCACGCCTGGCTTTCGCCCGAAGACGCAGCGGCCGCGGCCGACCTGCTCGCGGGCGAATACTGGAACGATGTCTTCACTCGCGAAGAGCTGGTGCGTGCGCACGTCGGCTCGACGGCGTGGATCGGCGTGAAAGACAGTGCGGGCGCGTTGATCGGTACGGCGCGCGCACTGGCCGACGGTGGCAAGTACGCGTGGGTCTACGACGTGTGCGTGCGGACTGACTGGAGACGGCGCGGTCTGGGAAAGGTGCTGATGCGGCTGCTGCTGGATCATCCGACAGTGCGGCACTGCAGCGTGGTGCGGCTCGGGACGCGTGATGCGCAGTCGCTCTATGCGGGGTTCGGCTTCGTTCCGCTCAGCTCGTTGCCGCCGCGTCCGTACGCGACCACCGAGATGTTGTTGCGAAGAGGCCCCTCACCCGGTCCTGCGGACCGACCTCTCCCCGCTTCGCAGGGCGAGGTAAGAACACGTCAATGTCCCGCTGGAAGTTGACGCTCGAGCCTCAAGGCACCGGCCCGGTCTTCCTGCGCATCGCTCGCGGCGTGATGCGCGACATCCGGCGGGGGCGGCTGAAGCCAGGACAACGACTGCCCGGCAGCCGGCCGTGGGCAGAAGAACTGGGCCTCAATCGCAACACCGTGCTCGCCGCGATCGCCGAGTTGGAAGCGCAGGGCTGGGTCACCACCTCCCCCACGCGGGGCACCTTCGTGAGCGAAGCGTTGCCCGAAGAGCTCGCCGCCGTTGCCGCCAAAGGCCTCGCCCCGCTGGGCATCTCGCTTCCACCCGAACCCGACTTCCTGCTCTCCCGGCCGTTCACGCTGCCAGCGGGCGTGCTGCACTTTTCCGCAGGCACACCCGATCCCCGCCTCGTTCCGGTCGAGCTCATCGCGCGCACCTGGCGGCGGGTGGTGCGGCGAGGCGGCCGACGGCTGCTCGAGTACGGCGAGCCCGGTGGTCACCCCGCCTTGAGGAAGGCCCTGGCGCAGATGCTCTCCGAAGTGCGCGGCGTGCCCGCAACGGCGCAACAACTGGTGGTGACCCGCGGCAGTCAGATGGCGCTCGATCTGCTCGCGCGCGCCGTGTTGCGGCCCGGTGAATTCGTCGCGGTGGAGGCGCTCGGCTACCGGCCCGCCTGGGAAGCGTTGCGGCTGGCCGGGGCGCAGCTGGTACCCGTGCCGATCGACGCCGACGGCCTGGACATCAACGCGCTGGAGAAGCTGATCAAGCGCAAGAAGCTGCGCGCCGTCTACGTGACGCCGCACCACCAGTTTCCCACCACCGTCACCATGAGCGCAGCGCGCCGGCTGGCCCTGCTCGCGCTGGCGAAGCGGCACGGCCTGCTGATCATCGAAGACGATTACGACCACGAGTTTCACTACGAGGGCCGGCCGGTGCTCCCGCTCGCCAGCGCAGATGACGCGGGCGTGGTGGCGTCGGTCGGCACGCTCTCCAAGGTGCTCGCACCGGGGCTGCGCCTGGGCTTCGTGGTCGCGCCCACCGTGCTGGCCGAGCGGCTGGTGAGATTGCGCGCGGTGATGGATCGCCAGGGTGATCATCCGATGGAAGCGACGGTGGCCGAGCTCCTCGAAGAAGGAGAGCTGCAGCGTCACGTGCGCAAGATGCGCGGCGTGTACCGCGGGCGGCGCGACTTCCTGGTGCGCAGGCTCGAGGCGAAGCTCGGTGACACGCTCACCTGGGAGGTTCCCTCGGGTGGCATCGCCGTCTGGGCGAAGGTGAAGAAGCGCGTCGACGTGCCGCGGTGGTTGAAGCGCGCGTTGGCGCGCGGGGTCTCGGTGCACCCGGGGGCTCGCTACACGTTCGAGGGAGATGAACCGGGGGCGCTGCGGCTGGTGTTCGCGCGTTTCAACGAGGCCGAGCTGGGGCGGGCGGTCGACCTCCTGGCGGCGGCAGTGTGAAGCTTCGAAGTCCCTCACCCGAAGCGAGAGGGGATCTTGCTTGCGCTGCACGGTCAATTCGAAGGAATACAGCTCGTGCCGATCGAAGTAAGCGAGACGAAGACGAAGTCAGGCCACCCCGTCGTGCGGACGAACTTCATCACCGAAGTCACGGTGGCCGACGCGCAGGCCTACCACCAGAAGGT
>JANODF010000331.1:0-5710 GCA_031412555.1 Archangium sp.
CTGGACTTCGGCCTGCTCTTCCTCTTCGCCATCGCCTCGCTCGCCGTCTACGGCACGTCGCTCGCGGGCTGGGCCTCGAACAACAAGTTCGCGCTGCTCGGCGGCGTTCGCGCCAGCTCGCAGATGATCAGCTACGAGGTCGCGCTCGGCCTGTCGCTGGTCGGCATGATGATCGCGTTCTCCACCGTGAAGCTCGCCGGTCCCGACGGCATGTCGGAGCAGCAGATGGGCTACCTCTGGTCGACGCACGCGTACGGCATCGACCTCGGTATTCCGAAGTGGGGCATCTTCCTGCAGCCGCTGGGCTTCCTGCTCTTCTTCGCGGCCGCCTTCGCCGAGACCAAGCGCGCACCGTTCGACGCGCCTGAAGGTGAGTCGGAGATCGTCGGCTACTTCCTCGAGTACTCCGGCATGCAGTTCGGCATGTTCATGATCGCCGAGTTCGTCGAAGTGGTCGTGCTGGGCGGCGTCATCGTCGCCATCTTCTTCGGCGGCTGGTCATTGCCCTTCGGCAACGAGTGGCTGATGAACCTGGCGGTGATGAAGCAGTACCCCATCTTGCTGGGCGCGATTTACGGCACCGTGTTCTGGGGCAAGACGCTCCTGCTGGTGTACCTGCAGATGGTCATCCGCTGGACGATGCCCCGCTTCCGCTACGACCAGATTCAGAAGCTCGGTTGGCAGATTCTTCTGCCGATGGGCCTGGTGAACCTGTTCATCTCGGGCGCGCTGATCCTCTGGGATCCGTCGCTGCGCGCGCTGGCCCTCTTCGGGTTCTTCGTGATCGGCGTGGTCGCCTTCCTCACCCTGACGCCCCCCAAGCAGGTGCGTAAGGAGCAGGAAGCGGCTGACGATCACGGCGGCCACGGTCACGCGGCCCCTGCTGCTCACGATGATCACGCGGCGCTGCCTTCCAGCACGCACTGAGAACACACATGTCCTCCCACTCTCACCACGATCCCCTCGAGAAGCGCGAACTGGTCGAGGCCGACATTCGCGAGCGCACGTACGTGCCCGAGATCCTCAAGGGGATCGCGCTCACCACGAAACACTTCCTGCGCAACCTCTTCGGCGAGCGCGACCCGAACCCCGATGTCGTCGACCGCAAGGGCCTGGCGACCATCACCACCGTCAACTACCCCGAAGAGAAGGTCGACTACCCGCCCGGGTACCGCGGCCTGCACCGCCTGGTTCCGCGTGAAGACGGCAAGCCGCGCTGCGTGGCTTGTTACATGTGCGCGACCATCTGCCCGGCGCAGTGCATCTACATCGAGGCCGGTGAGTACGGCGGCGATGACGAGCACGCCGAGTCGCGGGTGATCGAGAAGTACCCCAAGCAGTTCGTGATCGACGAGCTGCGCTGCATCGTGTGCGGGCTCTGCGTCGACGCGTGCCCCAAAGACGCGATCCGCATGGACACGTACACGCACGTTCCCAGCGAGTACAACCGGCAGGGCTTCGTCTACGACATCCCCAAGCTGCTCAAGGGGCCCGCGGTCAGCCACCCTTCTGATCCCTGGTACAAGCGCGGCAGCTCGGCGCCTCCGGATCACGTGCACAAAGAAGCGCACACGCGCATCACGGCGGGCGGCGCAGCGTTGGCCAAGCGGCCTCCGTTGGTCGAGGTCGTGAAGTTCGCCAAGCCGTGACGACCGGAAGGACCAACAGGTCCTCCCGCGCAGGGGACCGGCTTCGCCGGCGAACTCATCGAAGGAACAACCGGTCCTCCCGAGAGCAGTCGAGGGAGTACTTCTGCTTCGCGCGGCAAGTGGCATCTCGACTGCGCTCGATGCGAACGGTGGGTCGGTGACTTCGCCCCCGAAGGCCAGCTTCTTCTCGGCGTTCACCAGCCGGCGTCTGGGCGCCGTCACCTTGCTCTCACTCTCGTCCGGGCTCCCGCTCGGGCTGGTGATCACCGCCGTGCCCGCGTGGTTGGCGATGGCCCGGGTGGACATCAAGACGATCGGCCTCATCACGCTGGTGCAGCTGCCGTACGGCTTCAAGTTCGTCTGGTCACCCTTGATGGATCGGCTGCGCCCCCCGTTCATGGGCTCGCGCCGCGGGTGGATCCTGATCTGTCAGCTGGCGCTGGGCGCAGTGGTCGCCGCGTTGGGTTTCCTCGCTGCGTCGATGCCCACCTGCGATCCGGGGAGCGCGGCGTGCGCCACGTTGCCCCCGATCGACCCCGTGCTGGTCAGCGCAGTGGCCGGTCTCTCTTTCCTGATCGCCTTCGCGTCGGCCTCGCAAGACATCGTCTACGACGCGTACGCGGTCGAGGTGCTGGAAAAGCACGAACACGGCGCCGCCGTGGGAGCCCGCAGCGCGCTCTACCGCGTCGGCCTGTGGATGTCGGGCAACATCGCCATCTCGCTGGCGCCCGTCTGGGGCTGGAGCTGGACGCTGCTCGCCCAGGCAGTGGTCTACCTCGCTCTCCTGCCAGTGACCGTCTTCGCGCCCGAGCCCACGGGCACCATCACCCGGCCGCAGACGCTCAAAGAGGCGCTCTGGTTGCCCTTCGTCGGGTTCCTCGGCCGTCCGCGCGCGCTGGAGATCACCGCCTTCGTCTTGCTCTACCGCCTCGCCGATTCGATCGCCGGCGCGTTGGTCAGCCCCTTTCTGCTCAAGCAGGGCTTCTCGGCCTTCGACGTCGGCGTGGTGCGCGGCGGCGTGGGCATCGCGGGCACGCTGCTGGGCACCATTCTCGGCGGCATGATGGCCGGTCGCTGGGGGCTGGGCCGCGCCTTGTGGATCTGCGGCGTGCTGCAGATCGTCTCGAACAGTGGCTACGCGGTGGTGGCGATGATCACCCCCACCACGGGCGCCGTCGCCTTGCCGTTTCTCGATGCGAGCGTGAGCCTGCCGCTCCAATCCGCCATCTTCCTGGAGACGCTGACCGGCGGCATGGGCTGGGGCGCGTTCGGCGTGCTGCTGCTGCGCCTGACGGACAAGAGGTTCTCGGCCACGCAGTACGCGTTCTTCTCGAGCCTGGTGGGGCTGGCGCGCACCTTCGTGGGGCCGCCCGCGGGCGTGATGGCCGATGCGCTGGGCTGGCGCGACTTCTTCCTGCTCACCATGGTGTTCGGCATTCCCGGCATGCTCATGCTGCGGCGCTTCGTGCCGTGGGGCTCCGAGCCGAAGGAGGTCTCCGGTGAAGAGGTGGAGCCCTTGCCCCAAGGCGCTCCCTGGGGTGCACGCGCGTTGTGGGGCTGGGGCTCGCTGGCGGCGTTCGGCTTCACCGCCACCTCGTTGGCCGCCTCAGCGTTGATGTCGACCATCAAGGCCTGGCGTGCGGCCCCGCTGCCGACGCGGGTGTTCGACTTTCCCGCGGGCGTGAAGGCGGTGTTGTTGCCCCAGTCGTGGACCGAGGGCGTGGACATCGCCAGCGCGCTCATCTTCGGGTTGATGGCCGGGCTCGCGGTCGCCGCCGGCATGGCCGCCCGGGGCCGCCCCGGTGGAATCACACTTCGGGAAGAGTCTGGGCCACCCGGCCGTTAGGTAGGCTCTCTCCATGCTGTGGCCCCGGATCCTCTTCGGAATTCTGACCCTCGCGGTCTTCGCTGGCGCCAACTACTTCGTCTACCGCCGCACGGTGGCCGACACGATCCAGTCGGCAGCAGTGCGCCGGGTGATGGCCGTGCTGTTGGCGATGCTGTTTCTCGCCGTGCCCGTGGTGCGTTTCGCGTGGCGCGGGCAGATGCCCCCGCCGGGCATCACCACGGTCGTGCTGATCGGCTGGGGCGTGTTCATGTACACGCTGATGGCGCTGGTCATCGTCGAGTGCGTGAAGTGGCTCGCGCGCCGGCGCAAGAAGCCTGAAGCGGTGCCCGAGAACCCGGAGCGGCGAATCTTCCTCTCCCGCGTCGCGGCCACCGGCGCCCTGGCCGTGGGTGGTGGCATGGCGGGCTTCGGCACGTGGCGCGCGTTCACCCCGCCCCAGATCACCGAGGTGCCCATCAAGCTGCTCGGGCTGCCCAGGGCGCTCGATGGCTTCACCATCGTGCAGCTCAGCGACATTCACGTGGGGGCGATCATTCAGGAGAAGTTCCTGGATCAGCTCGTGGCCACGGCGAACTCCGCCAAGCCCGACCTGCTGGCGATCACCGGTGACCTGGTCGACGGTTCACCCGACGCGGTGGGCCGGTACGTCGCGCGGTTGCGGAACCTGCAGTCACGCTTCGGCACGTACTTCGTCTCGGGCAACCACGATTATTACGCGGGGTGGGAAGAGTGGTCGCGGGAGCTCGAGGGCATCGACTTCGAGGTGCTCCGCAATCGCACGGTGACCATCGGGGATCCGAGCGCGTCGTTCGATCTCATCGGCGTGGATGACTGGGGTTCACGCTGGCAGCCCAATGGGTACGATCTGGAGGCCGCGGTGAAGGGCCGTGATCCGGAGCGGGCGTCGGTGCTGTTGTGCCATCAGCCCAATGGGCTCGAGCTGGCAGCGGCGAAGAAGGTGGGGTTGCAGTTGAGTGGCCACACGCACGGGGGGCAGCTGTTTCCTGCGAATTTGATCGGCCGGGGCATCTGGGGCGATCGCAATCAGGGGTTGTCGGTGCACGACGGCACGCAGCTGTACACGAGTCGCGGGTGCGGGTTTGTCGGGCCTCCGATGCGCGTGGCTGCACCGCCTGAGGTCGTGAAGATCATCCTCGTCGCAGGATGACGAACCGAGGGTGAGGGCAGTGGGCCCCTCACCCGGTCCTGCGGCCCGACCTCTCCCCGCGCGCAGGGAGAGGTTTTTCACCGCTCACCTCAGGGACACTTCAAACCGGCCTGCCCGCTCACCAACGCGCGGGTGCATGCCGCCTTCACCGTCACTTCATCCTTCAGCTCCTTCGCGAGCCGGGCCGTGCGCAGGTGCAGATCGATGTTGTTCTTCTGCTCGCTCTCTTCACTGACCGACCGCAGCAGCGCGAGCCCATCCTTCTTCCGCCCGAAGCTCGCGAGCAGGTCGGCCAGCTCCAGCGTCTCCCGCAGCTCCTCACCGGTCGACGTGTCGAGCGCCTTCTGCAGCTCCGCCTGCGCGCAGGCATCGTCTTTCTTCTGCTGACACAGCCGCGCGAGGGCCACGTGCACCACGCCGCGATCCTTCACCTCCAGCGACGAGCGGAACGCGGCTTCAGCCTCGGTGAGCTTGCCCAGCTTGAGCTGCACCTCTGCGACCAGCTCCCACAACGAAGGATCCTTCGGGTCCAGCTTCGCCGCCGAGGTGTACGCGACGGCCGCGTCTTCGAACCGCGTCGCCTCGACCAGCCGGTCACCCAGCTCGTTGAACACGCCCACGCTCGTGATCCCCTTCTTGACCGCGGTCTCCAGCACGTCGACTGCCTCCGGCCCGCGCCCCGCCTTCTGCAGCTCAGCGGTGATGCGAAGCACCAGGTCACCACGAGCGGTCTCCGGCGCGTATTGGGCGGCCGCCGCCAGGCTCACCACCGCCTCATTCAGTCTGCCTTCTTCCAGCTCGAGGTCCGCCCGAGTCTCCAGCGCGTTGAAGTCTTTCGGGTTCGCCGCGAGCGCCTTCGTGAGCGCCTCGCGCGCCTTCTCCTTCTCGCCCTTGGCCGAATACAGGTAGCCCAGCCGGCTCCACGTGGTGCCGCGTTTGGGGTCGGCTTTCGCCGCGGTCTCGAAGGCCTCGATGGCCTCGGGCACCTTCACCTCAGAGAGGTACACCTCACCCTCCGCGGCCGGCAGCCGGGGATCGGTGGGG
>JANODF010000332.1:0-5586 GCA_031412555.1 Archangium sp.
CTGGGTGCGCGCGGGCGGTGAACCCTTCGAGGTCTCGCCCAGCCCCCACTCGGGCACCATGGCCTGCAGGCTGGTGCTGCATCAGGGGCTGGAGGATGCGTACTCGCTCGACACCCAGCTCGAGCTCATCCGCAGCGCGAAGAAGCGGCTGGTGATGGTGAACACGTTTCCACTGGTGCTCGAGCTTCAGCGTGCGCTGGTGGCCGCGGTGCAGCGGGGGGTTCGGGTGCAGTGTCTGTTCGGCAGCGTGCTGCCGCGGTGGGGTGATGATCAGCCCTTCGGGCGTGGAGCGCTGCGCTCCCTGGCAGATGAGCTCGTGCGCGCGCGCATGAGCCCGGTGCTGCGCGCCGGAGCGGAAGGTTTTCAGTACATGGTGGCCGCCGCCGGGCTGGGGCCGGTGTTCACCCACGTGCACGCGAAGCTGATGGTGCGTGATGAAGACACCGTGGCCGTGGGCAGCGCCAACGCCGACGTGACCTCGGCGTATTGGGAGAGCGAGGCGGTGCTGCTGGTGCACGATCAGGGCTTCGCGCGGTCGGCGCTCGCCGAGTTGGATCCCTTGATGAGCAGCGCGCGGCCCGTCGACTTGCGCACGCCGGGTTGGAAAGAACTCGAAGCCCGCCGCGCGTGGCTCAGCCGCAACTGGCCCACGCTCTTCCCCTGAAGGCGCAGGTCAGTGGCCAAACCCTGCGGGCGGAAAATGATGGCTTCATGGAACCGCCCTCCTACGCTGCGCGCCTCACCTCAGGGAGAAACACATGAACCGCACCGTCTTCGCCAGCCTCGCCCTCGCGTCGTCTCTCGTCTTCGCCGCCGACCTCAAGCCGGGCCAGGAGGAGGCCAAGCTCAAGTTCGACAAACAAGCCGCTGATCTCGTCAAAGACGTCAATGCCGCGTGTGGCACCAACTTCACGACCATCGCGACGGACTTCGAGAACTTCGACAAGGCCGACTTCAACCGCAACCCGCCCGGCGCGGTGTGCAGCACGTTGACCTACGCGGTGAAGACCACCTGCAGCTCGGCGCCGTACAAGAAGGCGTTCGCGTCGAAGATCAAAGGGCTCTCCTGTGTGATGGGCGGCAACAAGACCGACCCGAAGGACTTCAAGAGCCGCTTCTTCGTGAAGGACGGCGTCTTCACCTACAAGATGGAGCGCGACGGCAGCGGCGGCATCGAGGCCACTGCGCTGCTCAAGGCTGAGCTGGATAAGTGAGCTTTCGTCGGAGCGCACGCAGCCGTTTGCGCGTCTCCCAACGAAAGAAGAGCGCAAGCAGGGGCTCGAAGAGAAACGCGAGCCATGACGGCTTCGCGTTGAAGTTCCAGGTGTAGATGATTCGGCTGCGGGCGCCTTCGAGGGGCTCGTGGCGGATCGACGCGGCCCAGGAGGCGAAGAAGGGTGGGGTGTTGATCATCTTCACGGCTGCGACCTTGCCGGGTTGAAAGCTGACGTAGACGGTGCGCAGCGTGATGCCTCCGACCAGCCATTTGCCGCTGCAGACGGCGATGGCTCCTTGGGCGGCGGGCCCGTCGCCTTCCACGAAGGCTTCGCGCAGCAGGGTGTCCCAGCCGAGGCGTTGCCGGTAGTCGTGCACGAACTCGAAGGCGCGCTCGCAGGTGGCTGGCAGCTCTTCGCTCACTGCGTCGCGGACCATGGCCATTCATTAGCACTCCCCATCCAATCGGGTCCGGCGCTCGGGAGGCGTGGTACGAGCGCGCATGCCGAAGACGATTGCCGCCACCCCCCGTGCTGTCCTCGTGGGGGTTCAGTTGCCCAGCGTCTCTGACGTCGACCACGAAGGAGATCTCGCTGAGCTGGGCCGCCTCGTGCACACGCTCGGGTACGAGGTGGTGGGGAAGATCACTCAGAAGCGCGCCGGGCTCGCCTCGGGCACGGTGGTCGGCGAAGGCAAGCTGATGGAGCTGGCGAAGCTCACCGGCGGCAGCGGCGAGACCTTCACCGGTGCGCCGGAGCGGAAGTCGAAGGCGCGCGACAAGTGGGCCGAAGAGAACGAAACCGAAGAGGTTCTGGAAGAAGAGGAACCCGAGACGTTCGATGAAGACGGTGACCCCACCGCGAAGGCGACGGTGGTGGTGGTCGATCACGAACTGTCCCCTGCGCAGGCGCGGAACCTCGAGCGGGCCACGGGTGCCACCGTGCTCGATCGCACCGGCGTGATCGTCGACATTTTTCATCGGCACGCGAAGAGCCGTGAAGCGCGCATGCAAGTCGAGATCGCGCGCCTCAACTACGTCGCCCCTCGCATGCGCGAGTCGACGGGCGGCACCGAGCGGCAGCAGGGCCGGGGCGCTGGTGAGTCTTCGCTCGAGCTCGATCGCCGGAAGATCCGCGATCGCATCGCCGAGCTGAAGGAGCAGTTGGCCCTCATTCACGCTGATCAGGATCAGCGCCGCTACGCGCGGAAGGATCAGCTGCGCGTGGCGTTGGTCGGGTACACCAACGCGGGCAAGTCGTCGCTCATGCGCGCGCTCACGGGCAGTGAGGTGTTCGTGGCCGATCGGTTGTTCGCCACGCTCGACACCACCGTGCGCGCGCTGCAGCCCGAGACGCGGCCTCGCATTCTGGTGTCCGACACGGTCGGGTTCATCAAAAAGCTGCCGCACGATCTGGTCGCTTCGTTCAAGTCGACGCTCGATGAAGCGCTCGAGGCGTCGCTGTTGCTCTACACGGTCGATGCAGCGGACCCGACGTGTGAGGCGCAACTCGAGGTGACCCGCGGCGTGCTGCGGGAGATCGGTGCTGAAGCGGTGCCGAGCTTGTTGCTGTTGAACAAGGCCGACCGGCTCGATCCAAAACGGCGCGCGGAGCTGCTCGAGAAGTATCCAGAAGCGATCGTGCTCTCAGCGCATGCACCCGATGACGTGGGCGCGCTGCGGCAGACGATCATCGATCACTTCGAGAAGTCGATGGTCGATGCGCACCTGGTGGTTCCGTACGCGCAGCAGGCGCTCATCGCGCAAATCTACGAGAACGCGCGCGTGGTCACCGAGGAGTTCGATGAGACGGGCCGCAAGCTGCTGGTGCGTGCGTTGCCGGCGGCGGTGGCCAAGCTGACCCGGTTGTTGGCCTAGCTCCAGTCAGCTCGACGCGTTGAAGACGATGGCGCGCTTCGCTTTCGCCGCCTTCACGAACAACGCGCGCACGGCTTCCAGGTTCGACCACGTGTACCCGAAGTCCTCTTCACCAAACTCGGGGGCGTAGCCAGGGCAGAGCTTGAAGTACCGCTCGCGAAACCCGGCTTCCGTGAGTTGACTCAACGCCTTCGCGGCTGCTGCCACCGACTTCGCCTCGATGAGCACCACCGTCTCATCTTCGTCTTCCACCATCGACTCGCCGCCGAGCACCACGCAGCCGAGCGGCGCATGCTTCAACCCGCCGTCGAAGGTCAGCTCGCCGTCACTGAGCGCTCGGTGCATGGCGTCCCACGCCTTGTCTGATTCTGCGAGCCAGGCGTCGTCCCAGGCTTCTTCAATCTCGGCCAGCAGCTCGAGTACGGCTTCGTCGTCGCCTGAAGCCGAACGCAGTTGCTCGAGTTGAGCTGTGGTGAGCGCGAAATGAACGCCAAGAGACATGCCTCGAGCCTACGCTGGTCGCATGCGTCTTCTCAGCTTGTTGGGGCTTTCTCGTGCGTTGCGGCTGGGAGAAGGCCCCAACTGTGAGAAGTTCGTGGGGCCGGACGGTGCCGGCGATGCGTGCAGGAGATGATTCCGGTACAAGCCTTCGCCGTGCGTGCTTCGCGGTGGGGTCTGGTGGCGGCCGTTTCGCTGATGTGCGGCGCGGGGTGTTTTGCGCCTGCCGAAGAAGCGGTCGACTCGAACTCGCCCCTCGTTCCCCAGGGGTGTGTCGTCACCGCGGTCACCCGACTCGGGGGCACGCCGCCGGCCTCCCTCTTCGGAGCACCGGTCTGGTTCTCGGGTGGTGCATCGCTCGACCCCGGCCTCTATCGCCTCGAGAACCGGGGTGGCTGCATGCGCTACGGGGCCGGGCAGAACTGGACCTCCAACGCGTACGCAAACGGTGACGTGAGCTGGTGGATCATCGGGAGCACCACTTCAGCGCGCCTGCTGATTCCTCCCGGCACGGTGGGCTTCGAGCGTGTTCCTGGCTCGGTGGATCGCGACGTGGGCTCGTTCTCGGATTTTGCCCAGTGCGACGCGGCGAACCGGGCGGTGCCGCCGCTCGACTTCGGCTTCGCGGGCGGGAAGCTGGGCCTCTATTTGAGAGACGACATCTACGAAGACAACAGCGAGGGTGAAGACGGCAAGAACCCGTATTGGTCGCTTTCAGTCATCAGCACCTCGTGTCCCTGAACTTCGGAAAGGGGTGCATCGGGTTCGGCTCGATCACGGTCGTGTTGGCGGCCGTTGCCAAGCTCACTCGCCTGTTGGCGTAGCGGGCGCTTCGAGCGAAGCCTCGATCACCTTCCACAGCGCGTTCGTTCTGCGCGGCAGCACTGGCTTCTCGCCCCGGTCGATCGCCTTCCAGTACTCCGGGCCCGGTGGCCGGTCGCCCAGCTCGTAGTCCATGGCGTCCCAGGTGTCCTCGCGGAAGCTGTAGATCGCCCAGTGCCAGCCCTGCTCGAGCGCGACGGTGAGCACATCGCGCAGCCATGTGGCGGCGCCCGGTTTGGTGCGCGGCACGCCGAACTCTTCGAGCCAGATGCGAGAGGAGGGCACCTCGTGTTTCTTTTGCCAGGCCATCACCGGAGCCATCGCGCTCCGCATCTGAACCAGGTTCCATGCGGTGTCTTCCACCTTTCCCGGGTAGCGGTAGCGGCCCTTCGTCTGATGATCGATGTACGGCCACGGCTCGTAGAAGTGAAAGGCGTACAGCACGTTCGGATCTTCGAGGGGCGTCAGCTTCGAGAGCCCTTCAGGTGAGGCGTCGTCAGAGCCGTCGAGGATGATCGGGGTCAGCGCATCGACCTCGCGGATGGCCATCACGAGCTCGCGGTAGATGGCGTTCAGGTCCACTCGGCGCGCAGCGGGATCGCGTTCAGGCCGTGGCTCGTTGAGCAGGTTGTAGCCGGCCAGCGCCGGGTGCCCCTTCATCGCGGCGGCGAGGTCACGCCAGAAACGCTGCGCCTGCGCCTGGTACCTCGGCTCGAGATACAGACGAAAATCGTTCCTGTCGCCGTTGTGTTGTTTCCAGCGGCAGCCGGGAAGCGAGAGCATGGTGAGCACCACCCGGAGGCCCGCCGCCTGGGCCTGATCGAGCACCGAGCGCAGCTGCTGGAGATCACCGACCGGCAGACCCCGATAGTCATCTGCATTGCCGAGCAGAAAGTCGCGCCCTTCGCCGTGCCACTTGTCTGGCGCCAGCCGAATCACCCGGAAGCCCGCTGCTGCGGCGGCCTGCAGGCGTTCAGGTGTCTCCACCTCGTTGAAGAGATTGGCGCCTCGCACCGGGCGCTCCCACGGGCCGGCCGCCAGCAAGAGGAGGAGCAGGCCGGTCATGGCGGGACGCTCTCGAGCAGCTGAGGTGAAGCCGGCGGTTGGACCAGGGGTGAGTCTTCTTCGTCGAACTCCGAGCGCAGCTTGCCCGCGAGGTAGAGCACCGGGAACGA
>JANODF010000333.1:0-27282 GCA_031412555.1 Archangium sp.
CGTGGCTCCTCCGCAGATTGAGCAGTGAAAGACCCCACCGTTCGCATCGAGCGCAGTCGAGATGCCACTTGTTGCGCGAGGCCGAAGCGCTCTCGTTGCTCCTCCGCAACCCGAAGCAGTGAAAGCCCGTTCACCCCGACCCGAGAGCAGTCCTCTTTCTTTCTTCAGTACTGAATGTCACGAAGCCGTCCGCCTCCGAATCACCTCGCCGCAGGCTCACGGAGGATCGTCAACTGGGTCATCGCCGAAGAACTCAGCGACGTGGAACTCCACTGCCTCAAAGGGCTCAGGGCGGACCTTCTCGCTGGCCTCTGCCCGAAGCGCGACGAGGTACCCGTCGGGCTGATGGCGGTAGACGGTGAGGGTGCGGTCGACCTGATCGAGGATCCAGTAATGCGGCACTCCGGCCTGGTGGTACCGCCGTAGCTTGGTGACGGTGTCAGTGGCGCGATTCGACTCGCTCACGATCTCGCACAGCCAATCGGGCCGCACGGTGATGGGTCGCTCCTGAGGCATGGTGGGCATCCGTTCGCGGCGCCAGCCAGCGAGGTCGGGGCGGTATCCACGCTCGTCGAGAACGAGGTCCACCTCAGTTGCGATCCACCAACCGCCGGGCTTGCCCGCGCCTCCGCCCCTTCGATGAAAGGCATCTCGGATGGAGCTGCCCGTGCCGAGCTGCGCGACCCCGTGCTGAATCGTCGGCGCCGCCTTTTCCACCAGGTCGCCATCGATGAGCTCGAGTCGGCTGCTCTCGGGCTGCGCGAGCCAATCAGCAATGGTGTAGGGCCCGGGGCGGCGAGCTGGCGTGTTCATGACCAGAGTCTAAACCATGCCCACGAAGCGCGCTCGGCGCGCTCCATGGCCAAAGCGGTGATCCGGTAGGGGCCAGCGCGCGGGCCTGTTCTACCGCGTGGTGATGTCTTCGAATGACCCGCTCGAAGGCCGACCGCGCGCGATCCCACTTGTTGCACGAGCCGAAGTGATCCCTCGGGAGGAACGGTTGCTTCTCCCCCTTACTCGCCGAGGTAGGCCTTCCGGATGTCTTCGCTGGCGAGCAGGGCCTGACCGGTGCCCTCCATCGCCACTTCACCGGTCTCCAGCACGTACGCCCACTGCGCGAGACCCAGCGCGAGATGCGCGTTCTGTTCCACCAGCAGAATCGACATGCCGCCCGCGTTCACGTCGCGAAGAATGCGGAAGATCGTCTGCGTCACCTGCGGCGCCAGCCCCAGTGACGGCTCATCGAGCAGCAACAACGTCGGCCGCGACATCAACGCGCGCGAGATGGCCAGCATCTGCTGCTCACCACCCGACAACGTCCCCGCCAGCTGCGCCTTGCGCTCGTTCAGAATCGGGAAGTAGCCGAAACACTTCTTCAGGTCGTCCGCGATGCCGGCGGCGTCACGACGCAGGTAGGCGCCGAGATCCAGGTTCTCCTGCACGGTGAGGTTGGGGAAAACCCCGCGCCCTTCCGGCGCATGCGCCATTCCACGCGGCACCATCTGGTGCGACTTGAGGCCCGTGATGTTCTCCCCGCGCAGGGTGATCACCCCGGCCTGCGGCTTGAGCATCCCCGAGATCGCGCGCAGCGTGCTCGTCTTGCCCGCCCCGTTCGCGCCGATGAGCGCGACGGCCTCGCCCTTCCCCACCGACAACGCGATGCCCTTGAGCGCCTTGATCGCGCCGTAGCCGACCTCGAGCGCCTTCACGTCGAGCAGCTTCTCCGACGGTGCACGTTCACCCAGGCGGCGCGGTTCAGACATGAGCAGGCGCCTCCCCGAGATACGCCTCGACCACCTTGGGGTCCGTACGCACCGCCGCCGGCTCACCCCGCGCGATGGTCTCGCCGTGATCGAGCACGGTGAGGTGTTCGCAGATGCCCATCACCAGCTTCATGTCGTGCTCGATGACCAGAATGCCCAGCTCGAAGCGGCTGCGCAGCTCACGGATCAACACCATCAGATCCGCCTTCTCGCGCGTGTTCATTCCCGCCGCCGGCTCGTCGAGCAGCAACACCTTCGGCCGGGTGCCCAGCGCACGGGCGATCTCCAGCCGGCGCTGTTCACCGTACGGAAGATTGCGGGCGAGCTCGTCGACCCGGTGGGAAAGACCCATCACCTCGAGCAGCTCCTTCGCGCGCTTCTCGATGCCTTCTTCTTCCCGCAGAAACCCCGGAGTGCGCAGCAACGCCCGCCACCAGTCGCGGTAGTTGTCGAGCGCGTCCAGCACGGTGCCCACGGTGCGGCCCGGATACGGACCCCGCTTGAGCGACTCCACCCGAGTGCGATCGAACAGCGGCGTGCGCTCGGCCAGTACCGCGATGCGCACGTTGTCGAGCACCGTCAGCTCCTTGAAGAGCCGGATGTTCTGAAACGTACGCGCGAGCCCGAGGCGGTTGATCTGGTGCGGCCTGCGGCCATTGACCTTCTCGCCGCAGACGAACACTTCGCCTTCGGTCGGCAAATACACGCCGGTGAGCACGTTGAACGCCGTGGTCTTGCCCGCGCCGTTCGGGCCGATGAGCCCCTTGAGATCGCCCTTGCGGATCTCCAGATCGAACTCGGAGAGCGCCTTGAGGCCGCCGAACCGAATCGACACCTTCTTCGCGTGCAGCAGTGCGTCGCTCACGCCCGCGCGCCCTTCTTGCGCTTGAACAAGTCCCACGCCTCGTGCGTGCCGAAGATGCCTTGCGGCCGGGTGAGCATCATCACCACCAGCAGCACCCCGAAGATGGGCTTGCGCAGCTGATCGATGCTCTGGGCCAGCGCGACGTTGCCGCCGCCGATCTGAATGAACACCGCGCGCATCGCCTCGGGCAGCAGGGTGAGCACCACCGCCGCCACCACCGCGCCCGTGGTGCTGCCCAGGCCGCCGGCGACGATCATCACCACGATCTCCATCGACTTCACGAAGCTGAAGCTGTCACCGGGGGTGATGATGCTCTGGAAGTGCGCGAACAAGCCGCCCGCCACGCCGGCGAAGAAGCTGGAGACCACGAACGCGCGCACCTTGTAGCCGGTGGTGTCCACGCCCATCGCTTCGGCCGCCACCTCGTCTTCGCGGATGGCCACCAGGTTGCGACCGTGCGGTGAAGCCAGCAGCCGGCGCGCGAAGAGCACCACGATGAAGACGGCGAACCACACCGAGAAGAAGCTGGTGTGTTGCGGCGTTCCCGACAGGCCCAGCGCGCCACCGAAGGTCGGCGTGTTGCGCACCACCACCAGGATGATCTCCCCGAAGCCGAGGGTGACGATGGCCAGGTAGTCACCGCGCAGCCGCAAGCTGGGCAGGCCCACGATGAAGCCGCACAACCCGGCCGCGGCGCCGCCCACCACCAGAGAGATGAAGAAGAAGAGCTGGTGCTCCACGGGCTCGGGCAAGAACCCCATGCGGTACTGATGGAGCACCTGAGAGAGCAGCGCCGAGGCGAACGCGCCCACCGCCATGAAGCCCGCGTGCCCGATGCTGAACTGCCCCGTCATGCCGTTGATGACGTTCAGGCTGACCGCCAACACCACGTTCACGCCCACCAGGAGCGAGAGGTAGACGAAGTACTCGCTGCTGGCCGTGAGGACCTGAAGCAACGCGAGCACCGCGATGGCGATGGCGACCGGGGCGAGAGACTTCACGGGGAGCGCCGCTCCTACACCGGCGCAGTCCCCGTCTCAACGCGTGAAAATGAAAGCTTACAGCTGGCCCTTCTCCGCGAGGACCCACAGGGTGGCCGCCACGTCGGCGGAGCAGTCATAGGTGCGCTGCGCTTCGCTGGCCGTCGCCCAGCTGGAGCCGCCCTTTTCGATCTTCCCGTTCTCGATGGTGGCCTGCGTGCTGCCGCCGACTTCGACGTACCACTTCGAGCCGCGCTTGACGGCCTTGCCCTTGGTCGAGCCGCCCTTCTCGATGACGATCTCGCTCGAAGATTCCTTGTAGTTGTACTTGGTGCTGCCGCCCTTCTCGACCCGGCCGCTGTTGCACTTGAAGTCGGCAGCGATGGCGGGGGAGGCAACGAGGGTGACGAGCGCAGCGGCCTTCAGGAACGAACGGAGCATGGAAAGTCCTTGGAAGTGGTGGAAGTGACCACGGCGGGACCCGCGCGGCCGCCCGGGTGTGCAAGAAAGTCTTCAGTGGGCTTCTTCGACGGTCTGCAGCGGTGGCAACGGCGGCGCAAGGCGAAGGCCCTGCTCGATGCGGGCGACGTCGAAGGGGCACGCGCGATCATCGGCACCGATCCGGCCTTGCGCCATGAGCTGGCGGAGGGGCTGCTCGACTCTGGCCGGCTGGAGCTCAGCCAGGCGCTGCTGGGACATCGTGGCTCCACCTTCGACGCGTTGTTGAACGCCACGCCTGCGGATCCCGAGCTGGACCGGCTTTTGGCCGAAGCGAACGCGCGCACCCTGCCTTCCGAAGCGCGGGTGTTGCAGCTCTCAGCGACTTTGCTCGAACGAGGCCAGCGCGAGGTGGGCCATTCACTGCTGGAACGCGCGGGGCTTTCTTCGCGCAGCTGGCCGGTGCTGGCGGCGGGCATCGAGGCGCTCAGTCAAGTGGAAGCGTGGGAGCGGGCCTGGCACCTGGTCGAGGCCGGCTTCGGGGCGCTCAAACAGCAACGGGGCACGCCTGAGTACACCTTCCTCCTGAGCGCACACCAGCTGGTGCTCAGCCACCTCGAAGGCGCCGAGGCGGTGACCGTCGACCTGATGATGCGCGGTGAGCTCGATCCTTTCTCCGGGCACAACCACCTGCTGCTGGCGAAGGCGTTGATGAAGGACAGCCCGGTGCTGGCCACCCGGCTCACGCTGGTCTCCGCGCCGCAGGAACTTCGCGAAGGCGATCACCGGCTCGCAGCAGAGAAGAAGAACGCCGGCGGGCTCATGCTGGTCGGCTCGGCCAAGTTGCGACTGGGCGAGTTGGAGGAAGCAGCGGGGCTGTTCGAGCGGGGCCGCGACGTCGCTCCACGGCACTTCGCGCTGGTCGCAGGATTGGGTGCAGCCCGCTCGTTGATGGAGGCGCGCGCGATCGCCCGGGTGCGTTCCCTGCCCGATCTCGTCGAGGTGAAGGGTTTGTCTTCGGTGCTGCCGGATCTCGAGCAGCTCACCATGCTCGAGTTGCGCGTGGCGCAAGCGAGCCTCAGGCCGCTCGCCCGGTGGTTTCCAGCGCTGCAGGGCAGCCAGTTGCGCGTGCTCCCGCTCGACGTGCGCGTGACCGACCTGCCCGACTTCGAGGCACTCAAAGGCCAGGTGGAAGCGAGAGATCACCGCGCCTGGGATGCCCTGGGTGGCCTCGCAGGAGACGGCCTCGCCTGTGTTCGGGTGGAAGAAATCTTCGACACCTCGGAGCTGGGGTGGACGCTCGCTCACGAGTTCGCTCACCTGGTGCATCAGGTGTTGCCCGAGCCCTTGCAGCAGAAGATTCATGCGGCGTGGCGCACCGCGAAGTCTGCCGAGTTCGCGTTCGACCAGTATCAATTGAGCAAGGAGCACGAATTTTTCGCAGTGACGTACACGCGGTGGTTGTGCCGCAGATATGGTCTGCCACTGACGCTGGAGCAGGACTCCGAAGGGCACCTCGAGCGCGCGTTCGGCTGCATCGAGGCGGTGGTGAAGTAAGGGCGAAAGGTGCGGCGATGGCGTTGACGATCGAGCAGACCCCCAACTACGCGATGATGACGCACGAGAATTTCTTCGTGGTCATGTGGCATCACCACACCACGCTGGAGGGCGTCGAGAAGTTCAGCCAACATCTCGAGACGCACTCGAAGCTGCACGCCCGCGGTCTGGGCCTGGTGACCATCATTCCCACAACCGCGACGCCGCCTCCCACCGAGGTGCGTGGCGCGCTCGCCAAAGCGTTTACCGCGGCGAAGTTCGTGAAGGGTTCGGCGGTCTGCTTCGAGGGCACGGGGCTTCGAGCGACCATCGTGCGCAGCGTGGTGACGGGCACGACGCTCCTGTCGGCACCGCCGTCCCCGCACAAGGTCTTCGCGTCGATCGCGGAAGGCGTGGCCTTCGTCAACCAGCAGCTCACCATCGCGGGCGCGCCCACCTCTCGCATGGTGAACGACGTGGAGACGTGGCGTCAGTCGGTCATTTGAGCTGATTGAGCGTGGCGAAGTTCTCCTGGTCGGTCTGGAGCACTTTCAGGTTCGCCCGGTAGGCAGCCACCGCCTTGATGGTGGAGACGGTCTCCTGCACGAGGTCCGGCGCTCCACCGCTGCGCGCTTCGGGCGAGATGGTCACGGCGTCTGAAGTCGCCTCCGCCACGCGCTGCGCTGAACGCTCGAATTGACGCTCGGCTCGTTGGATTCCCTGCAGGCCGCTGATCATCATGAGTGAAGCGTCATCGCCTCAGGCAATTCGCGCAATGAGGCGAAGCAGACTCGTGGCGGGGTTGCGGCTCACCCAGCCTCGAACGCGTCCTCGACCAGGTTGTCGAGATCATCGAGCACCAGCGTGGTGGGCTCGCCCAGCTCATCCATGTACCAGGGGCTGGAGAGCCGCTCGAGATGGGCCATCTCCTCCGCGCCGTCTTGCAGCAGCTCGGCCGCGTCGTCGTCGAGCACCACGTCGGAGAGATCGAGCGTGCGCAGCTGCTTGAGCAGGTCTGAGTCGAGCAGGCCCTCCACCAGATCCGCGGAGAGCTCGACCCCTCGCAGGGCCAGGTGCTTGAAGGTCTGGGGCTTGGTGAAGAACCACGCGAGCAGCAGGGTGGGATCTTCGTCGCCGAAGCCGAGCTCGAGCCGCTCGAGCTTGGGCCACTTCGCGCGCGTCAGCGCTCGCACTTCGCGGCTGGTGAAGCCGCCCTGGCGAGAGAAGAAACGCAGCTCAGGGAGCACCAGCTCACCGGGCTCCAACACGCCCGCGCAGGCCCTGAACTCGCGCAGCTCGGGCAGCCTCGCCCAGACTTCGCTGAAGTCACCCGCGTCGATATCGGCCAACGCGAACTCGTGTGGATCGAAAGCGTTGAAACGCAGCGCGGTGATCAGCTCGGGGTGCTTTGCGCGCGTCACCTGCATCGCCGCGTCGCCCCAGTTCTCCCAGGAGAGGCCGAAGTTCAGCTCGCGCACGAACTCGGCCACGGGTGCGCTGAGGAAACGCCGGGTCACCGCGACCAGCTCGTTCGCGTCGCTCGTGTCGGGCGCGAAGAGCGTCGCCTCCTTCACGAAGCCGGGCGCCCAGACGAGGTCGCCTGCGTGGCCCTGGTGCACGTCGTTCTCCGCGGCGCCGAAGAGCGCGGGGGCGTTGGCGAGCAGGAAGCGGCCGAGCTCACCCTTCTTGCCGCGGTTCACCAGCGCGGCGACTTCTCCGCGGAGATCGCCTTGAGACAACAGCTCGTCGCCGTAGACGATGAGCGGTGAGTCGTCTTCGGGGTGCGCGCGCAGCACGTCGGCGATGGTGGTGGGCTTCTCTTGCGGCAGGTAGCCCAGCGCGCTCACCTTCTTCACCAGCGTGGCGAGCTCGTGTTTCGCCAGCGCCACGCTGTTGAACGGCGCGGTGCGCGTCTTGACCGAGCTGCCCTTGCCCCAACGCGCGTGCACGACCTTGCCGACGAGCGTGACTTCCCAAAAGCCTCCATCGGGCGCGACGTACCTCACGTCTTCGATCCTACCGCGCTCCCTCTCCCCCGCGGGGGCGTGGGTTGGGGGGTGGGGTTTCGCACTTCAGCCTTCTGCCCACGTACGCGCGTTCTCGAAGAACCGGAGCCACGGGCTGTCATCGCCCCACCCCTTCGGATGCCACGACAACTGCGCGGTGCGAATCACGCGCTCGGGGTGCGGCATGAGAACGGTCGCCCGCCCGTCGGTGGTGGTGAGCGCCGTGACGCCGTCCTTCGAACCATTCGGGTTGAGCGGATACCGCTCAGTCGCCGCGCCGTTGCTGTCGACGAAGCGCCCCGCCACCAGCAACGGCGCGTCACCCTGCTTCTCGACCAGGCCTTCACCATGCGCCACCGCGATGGGGAGCACGCTGCCTTCCATGCCCTTGAAGAAGATTGAAGGCGACGACTCGACTTTGATCATCGCCACGCGCGCTTCGAACTGCTCCGAACGATTGCGCACGAAGCGAGGCCAGGCCGCGGCACCAGGAATGAGACCCTTGAGCTGCGACATCATCTGGCAGCCGTTGCACACGCCCAGGGTGAAGGTGTCGGGCCGCTTGAAGAACGTCTCGAAGACCTCGCGGGTACGCGCGTGGAAGAGCACCGACTTCGCCCAGCCGCCACCTGCCCCGAGCACGTCGCCGTAGGAGAACCCGCCGCACGCCGCGAGCCCACGGAACGAGCTCAAGTCAAAGCGGCCCTCGTGAAGATCGCTCATGTGCACGTCGACTGCTTCGAAGCCTGCGCGCGTGAAGGCCTGCGCCATTTCGATCTGACCATTCACGCCCTGTTCGCGAAGGATCGCCACGCGGGGCCGGGTCGTCCGCACAGGTGCACGCACGGCAGCGTCGAAGGTGAGCTTCGTGGTGAGCCCCGTGAACTTCGCGTCGGTGCGCAGCGCGTGCTCTTCATCGGCACAACTCGCATCATCGCGAAGGCGGTGCATGCGCCAGGTGGTGTCCGACCAGAGCGCACGCAGTTCGGTGCGCTGGAAGGTGAGCCCGGCCACGGCGATCGCGTCGTCGGTTCGCGGCGTGGCGACCACGCTCGCGTTCTTCGCCCGGGCCAGAATCGCGGCCACGTCGGCGTCGCGCACCTGCACCACGGCGCCCAGCTCTTCGGAGAAGAGCGCGCCCAGTTCGGAGGGCGTGATGGTCAGACCGCAGCCGCTCGCAAACGCCATCTCCGTGAGGGTGACGAAGAGGCCGCCATCGGAACGGTCGTGGTACGCGAGCAGTTTGCCTTCGGCGTTGAACGCTTGAATCAGCGCGAAGAACTCGGCGAGCGCTCGGGGTGAGTCGACGTCGGGCGGCACTTCACCCACTTCGTTGAACACCTGCGCGAGCGCGCTGCCGCCGAGCCGGTTCTGGCCGTGGCCCAGGTCGAAGAGAAGCAACGAGGTGGGTCCCACGTCGAGCTGCAGCTCGGGCGTGAGGGTCTTGCGCACGTCGCTCACCGGGGAAAACGCGCTGACGATCAGCGAGAGCGGCGCGGTGAGGGTCTTGCCATCCCAGACCGTGCGCATCGACATGGAGTCCTTGCCCACGGGAATGGCGATGCCCAGCGCGGGGCAGAGCTCGACGCCCACCGCCTTCACCGCTTCGTAGAGCCGCGCGTCTTCTCCGGGCGAGCCGGCGGCGGCCATCCAGTTCGCGGACAACTTCACGTCGCTCAGCTTCTCGATGTTCGCGGCGGCGAGGTTGGTGAGCGCTTCACCGACCGCCATGCGCGCGGAGGCAGCGGCGTTGAGCAGCGCGAGCGGCGTGCGTTCACCCATCGCCATCGCTTCACCCGTGTGCACGTCGTAGCTGGTCAGGGTGACCGCCACGTCGGCGACCGGCACCTGCAGCCGTCCCACCATCTGATCTCTCGCCACCAGGCCGGTGATCGATCGATCTCCGATGGTGACCAGGAACGACTTGTCGCCCACCGCTGGCAGCAGCAGCACGCGTTTGATCGCTTCGCCCAGCTCGATGGCGGGGAGCGCACGGCCGACGGACGGCAGCCGCTTCACGTCGCGGCGCATCTTCGGCGGCTTGCCCAGCATCACCTCGAGCGGCACGTCGATGGGCGTGACGTTGAAGTGCGAGTCGGTCACCTGCAACCGGCCATCGTCGGTCGCGTGGCCGAGCACGGCGAAGGGGCACCGCTCCCGCTTGCAGAACGCCTCGAAACGAGGGAGCGCAGCGGCGTCGATCGCCAGCACGTAACGCTCCTGGCTCTCGTTGCACCAGAGCTCGAGCGGCGACATGCCGAGCTCGTCACTGGGGATCCTGCGCAGCTCGAAGCGCGCGCCACGCCGGCTCTCGTGCACCAGCTCAGGGAGCGCGTTCGACAAGCCGCCTGCACCCACGTCGTGGATCGAGACGATGGGGTTCTGCTCGCCCAGCGCCGTGCAGCGGTCGATCACTTCCTGGCAGCGCCGCTCCATCTCCGCGTTGTCACGTTGCACCGAGGCGAAATCGAGATCCTCCTTCGAGGCACCCGACGCCACGGACGACGCTGCGCCGCCTCCCAGGCCGATCAACATGGCCGGACCTCCGAGCACCACCAACGCCGCTCCGGCGGGAATGGAGCCCTTCTGCACGTGCTCGGCGCGCACGTTGCCCAGGCCGCCGGCGATCATGATCGGCTTGTGGTACCCGCGCAGCTGGCCGTCGAACTCCTGCTCGTAGGTGCGGAAGTAGCCGGTGAGCGCGGGGCGGCCGAACTCGTTGTTGAAGGCCGCTCCGCCGAGCGGGCCGTCGAGCATGATGTCGAGCGCTGAGGCGATGCGGGAGGGCTTGCCGTGATCGACTTCCCACGGGCGGATCGCACCGGGCAACTTCAGGTTGGAGACCGAGAAGCCCACCAGTCCCGCCTTCGGCTTCGAGCCGCGGCCCACCGCGCCTTCATCGCGGATCTCACCACCACTGCCCGTCGACGCGCCCGCGAACGGCGAGACGGCCGTCGGGTGGTTGTGTGTTTCCACCTTCATCAAGAGGTGCATCGGCTCGGTCTGCGCGCCGTAGATGCCGCCGTCGGGGTTCGGGAAGAAACGGCCCGCGCGGTGACCTTCGATGACCGAGGCGTTGTCTTTGTACGCGCTCAACACGCCGCCAGGGCTCGCTTCCGTCGAGCGGCGGATCATCTTGAAGAGCGAGTCGGGCTGGGCCACGCCGTCGATCACGAAGTCGGCGTTGAAGATCTTGTGCCGGCAGTGCTCGGAGTTCGCCTGCGCGAACATCATGAGCTCCACGTCGGTGGGGTTGCGCTCGAGCTGCGTGAAGGCGTCGACCAGGTAGTCGATCTCGTCGGGCGCGAGGGCGAGGCCCAGGGTGGTGTTCGCGTGCTCGAGCGCGCCTCGGCCCTGTTCGAGCACGGCCACTGTGGCGAGCGGCCGAGGGGTGTGACGCTCGAAGAGCCGCTCTGCGGCCGCGACGTCGGGGAGCACCGATTCGGTCATGCGATCGTGCAGGGCGGGTGGTCCGGTGAGTTCACCTGCCAGCGTCCAGACGATGCCTCGTTCGATGCGCCGCACCGCAGTGAGCCCGCAGTTGGTGGCGATGTCCGTCGCCTTCGACGACCACGGCGAACGCGTGCCCAGTCGGGGAATCACCACGAAGGTCTGGCCGGTGATGACCCGCTTGTCTTGCCGGGGCCCGTACGTGAGCAGCTGCGTCAACGTGCTCAGCTCGGCTTCGGTCTGCGCGCGTTCCACGTCGAGCACGTGAACGAAGTCGGCCGTCGCGGCGGTGAGACCGGGGTGTTGCTGCCGCAGCCGGGCGAGCCGCTTGTCGAGGCGGGCGGGGCTGAACGCGGGCGGACCGGGGATGATGACCATGGCGACAATGTGCCGGATTGGTGGTCATCGGGATAGCTGATGTGAGGTGATGAGTCCCATCGGTATTGGCGATGGACTTGCCTGAATGGAGTGGTGGATTGGGCGGGGCCTGGTGCAGCGCTCGACCCTGACTGGCCTCTCTGCTTCGGGCTTTTCGTGCACTCGCTCAGCGTGGTGACGACTCGTGTGAGTTGGGTGCCCTGGGGAGGGCACCTGCGCCACACATGTCAGCCCCCCTCGCTATGAACGCGTTGGGGGGTGGGTGGCGTGGACAATTTGGGTGTGTTGGCTCGGGAGCAGTTCGGGTTGGTGTCGCGCACGCAGGCGCTTGCGCGTGAGCTGAGCAGGAAGGGCGTTCTCTGCCGGCTGGCGAGCGGGGAGTGGGAGCCGTTTCTGAGGGGCGTGTACCGCCTTCGTGGAACGACCATCACGTGGTCACAACACGCGATGGGCGGTCTGCTGCTCGCTGGCGAAGGAAGCGCGCTCTCGCACGGAACGGCCGCCTTTCTGCACAAGCTCGATGGATTCACGAAAGGCAGACCGTCGATCATCGACGTGACTGCAGCAGGTCAGTGCGTCGCACCGGGCATTCGTTTTCACCGCACGCGGGATGAGAAAGTGCCCACTGAAAAGGTGCAGGGTTTGATCATCACGTCGCTCCCGCGAACGTTGGTGGATCTCGCCAGCTTCTTGAAGCCCGAGCGGCTCGAGATCGCGTTGGACTCAGCGCGAAGGTCGAAGCCGATGTTGCCCGAAGAACTCACGAAGTACCTGGCGACGCTGGGCCACCGAAGACCACGTGTGGGGGTGCTCGAGGAACTGCTCGCGTCGCGGATGAGCCCGCTCGATTCGTCGAAGGAGGTCGAACTGAGCCAGGAGATCGGAAAGCGCGGTCTGCCGCCACCGATCGCCGGCCACTCGGTCTACGTGAACGGGCGCTACATCATGAAGGTCGACTTCGCGTGGCTCGACGCCTTGGTGGCGCTGCACTTCGACAGCTACCACTACCATCACCACCGGGAACGCTTCGACCGCGACGCACGGCAACGCACTCAGCTCGCCGCCGCCGGTTGGACGAACATCATCGTCACCAGTCGCTCGCTGAACAGCCCCGACTGGAGCGACGCCGTGAAGAAGCACCTGACCATCACGAAGCCATGAACCGGTGTGCACGGGAGCCCGAAGTCGAGAGGCCAGCCAGCCCCGGGCAAAACCGTACGACACCGAATGGCCCACACCCCTCGAGGCCGTGACTAGAGTCGACCTCGCCGTGGCCCTCTCCCGTCGCTCGAAGATCCTGCTCTCCCTGCCGGTGCTGCTCCCCGCACTGCTGGTCATCGCCTGGTACCTCTTCACCCGGCACGTGCCCTGGAAGATCCCCGAGCAGCACCAGCCCCCGCAGACCTGGCGACAGCCGCGCACTGACGGACTCAAGCTGAGGTCGCTCGGCATCAGCGGCTTCGAGCTGACCGATGGCACCACCACCGTCCTGCTGGATCCCACGCCGACGAGACCTGATCCCACCGCACTGATCACCGGCCCCATCGACCCCGACCTCGCGCTCGGCGCCAAGGTCTGCCCGCGCGCCGACGTCATCCTGATCAACCACTCCCACTACGATCACCTGCTCGACGCCGCGGTGATCGCCGCGCGCACGGGCGCCCTGGTGGTCGGCTCGCAGAACACGGTGAACTTCGCCCTCAGCCGCGGCGTGGCCCAAGAGAAGACCCGGGTGGTGCACGCCGGAGATCAACTCACCGTCGGCGCCTTCACCATCGACGTACGCGGCTCGCGCCACACGGACATCCTGGTCTCCCAACCGATGAGCGGCCTCATCTCGCCGACCGCGGGCGCGCTCTGGTTCTGGAACTACGCGCTCGACGAAACGCTCACCTACCGCCTGACCGCGGCGGGCACGACGGTCTGGTTCCACCCCACCAGCACCTACGAACCGGGCGAGCTCGATGGCCTGCCGGCGAAGACCCTCATCGTCGGGGTCACCGGCGAAAAGCAGACCCGCCCGAAGATCGACGGCCTGCTGAGCGAGAGCAAAGCCACCCGAGTTCTCCCCACGCACTACGACAACTTCTTCCAGCCCTGGGAGCGGGGCCTGGCCCTGATGCCCGGCCTCAACCTCGACGCCACCAGACAGCTCTTCGTCGACGCGAACCCGAAGCTCGAATGGGGCGTGCTCGATCTGGGTGAGAGCATCGCCCTGCCCCCCGACACGGAGTAGAAATCTTTCGTGGGCCCCAACCTCATCGCGCTGGCGATTCCCTTCTTCTTCCTCGGCATCGGGCTCGAGCTGGCCGTGGCGAAGAAGCAGGGCCGCGTGGTGTACCGGCCCGGCGACGCGATGGCCGACATGGGCTGCGGCATCATGCAGCAGCTGGTGAGCTTCTTCGTCTCGACGGTGGTGCTGTCCACCGCCTACGCGTGGCTGGCCGAACACCGGTTCTGGACCCTCCCCACCGTCTGGTTGCCCTGGGTCGCAGCGATCCTCGGCGTGGAGTTCGCCTACTACTGGTGGCACCGCCTCTCGCATGAAGTGAACCTGCTCTGGGCCGCGCACGGCGTTCACCACCAGTCGGAGGACTACAACCTCGCGGTCGCGCTCCGGCAGTCGGTCACCACCTGGATCACCACCCTGCCGTTCTACCTGCCGCTCGCCTTACTCGGCGTGCCGGTGCTGCACTTCGCGGTGATCCTCGGGCTGAGCACGCTCTACCAATTCTGGATCCACACCGAGTTGGTGCCACCGCTGGGTGCCTTCGAGCGTTTCTTCAACACGCCCGCGCTGCACCGGGTGCACCACGCGATCAACCCGCGCTACCTCGACAAGAACCACGCAGCGACGTTCTCGTTCTTCGACCGCATGTTCGGCACCTTCGAGCCCGAGACCGAGCCGTGCGTGTACGGCACCACGCGCCCCTTGAACTCGTACAACCCGGTCTGGGCGCAGGTGGAGCTGTACGCCGACCTGATCCGTCTCGCACGCCTCGCGCCCACCAGGCTCGATGCCCTCAAGGTGTTCATCAAGTCACCCGCGTGGCGGCCGGCTTGGATGGGCGAGGCGCCGCGGCGCGACTTCTCCCGCAAGTACGACCCGAGCGGCAGGCCTTCGACGGTGCGCTACGCGCTGGTCAATTGGGTGGTGGTGATCATCGGCGTGTTCTTCTTCCTGCTGTGGGGCGGTGCGTTGACCGCGCCCTCGAAGCTCGCCGCGGTCGCGCTGGTGCTGATCAGCATCGTGTCGCTGCCTTCGCTGGTGGAAGGCAAGTCGTGGGCGAAGGCGATCGAAGGTGCGCGGCTGCTCTTCGCGCCGCTCGCCCTCGGGTTGATCGCCATCGTCCGCTAGCAAGTGGCATCTCGACTTCACTGGTTGTCACTTCACTGGTTCTTCTCGGGCCACTTCCAGGTGAGCAGGCCCATGGTGATCTCCTCGCGGGGCGCGCGCACCGAAGCCGCCACGCGCTCGATCAGCTCGTCATGCCGCTCGTACTGATTGGCGAGGAACTTCACGGTCTTCCCGTTCTTGAGCAGGAACACCAGGTTGAGACCCTCGTTCATGTGATTCAGCTTCATGCGCGCGAGGTAGCCACCCAGACCGCCCGCGACGACCGGCACGTGCAGCACGCCGAACCGTTCGACGTCGTCGAAGTTCACCTCGTCGGTGACGATGCCGCGCGCCTCGAGCCCCGTCGGCGTCACCTTCACGCGCATCTTCGACAGGCGGAACAGCAGATAGATCGCCGCGGGAAACGTGATGCACAGGAGCATCAACAACACGGCCACCACGGTGAGCGACGTACGCCCCGGCTTGTGCACCGGAAATTCAAGTTCGTTCATGAGCCTTCCCTCTTGGAATGGGACCTTCATAGCCCTACAAGGCGCCATGCGCGTCTCCCTGCTTGCGGCCCTTGCGGCCCTGACGATCTGCACCGGCTGCGAGAAGAAGCCGACCGAGACTCCGAAGCCCGTCGATGCGAAGCCGACCGATCCGAAACCGGTCGCTGACGCGAAGCCCACCGAAGGCGACGTCATCCTGCTGGGTGAAGTCGGCTCGCTCACGGGCAGCGAAGCGGCGTTCGGCATCTCCACGCGCAACGGCATCGAGCTGGCGCTGGAAGAGGCGAACGCTTCGGGCGGCGTGAAGGGCAAGAAGCTCGCGGTGCGCGTGTACGACGACCAGAGCAAGCCGGAAGAAGCCGCCTCGGCCGCCACGCGCTTGATCACCCAGGACAAGGTGGTCGCCATTCTCGGAGAGGTCGCCTCTTCGAACTCGCTGGCCATGGCGCCCAAGGCCCAGGAGGCCAAGGTGCCGATGGTCTCCCCCTCCTCCACCAACCCCAAGGTGACTGAGGTCGGCGACTACATCTTCCGGGTGTGTTTCATCGATCCCTTCCAGGGCTTCGTGATGGCGCGCTACGCACACGACACGCTCAAGTTCTCCAAGGTCGCGATCCTCACCGACAAGAAGAGCGCGTACTCCGAAGGGCTCACCGAGGTGTTCCAGAAGAAGTTCACCGAGATGGGCGGCACCATCGTGGGCGTGGTGGCGTACTCGAAGGGCGACACCGACTTCCGCTCGCAGCTGACCAACGTGAAGAAGCTCAAGCCCGAAGGCGTGTACGTGCCCGGCTACTACCAGGACGTGGCGTTGATCGCCGAGCAGGCCAAGGAGCTGGGCCTCAAGGTGACCCTGATGGGCGGCGACGGGTGGGACAGCGAGAAGCTGTTCGAGCTCGGCGGCGCAGCGGTCGAAGGCAGCTACGTGTCGAACCACTACTCCGCTGACGATCCGTCGCCCCGCGTGCAGGACTTCATCAAGCGGTACCAGGCGAAGTTCGGCGCCGTGCCCGACTCGTTGGCGGCGCTCGGGTACGACTCGGCCCGCGTGGTGATCGACGGCCTCAAGCGCGCCACCGATTCTTCCGGGCCCGCGCTGCGTGATGCGATCGCAGCGACCAGGGACTTCCCCGGGGTGGCCGGCAACATCACCCTCGACGAGAAGCGCAACCCGGTGAAGCCCGCGGTGGTGCTCAGGGTCGAAGGCGGCAAGTTCAAGTACGTCGACACCATCTCGCCCTGATCACGCGATGTACGAGTTCATTCAGCACCTGATCAACGGGCTGGCGGCGGGCACCATCTATGCCCTCGTCGCGCTCGGCTACACGATGGTCTACGGGGTGCTCAAGCTCATCAACTTCGCTCACGGCGACGTGATGATGGTGGGCGTGTACGTGGGCTACGCGGTCGCCTTTCTGCTGGGGCGCGAGTACCTGGGCACCCTGCCCGGCGTGTTGTTGGTCTTCGCCGTCTCGCTCAGCGCCTGTGCGGCGTTCGGCTTCTTCATCGAACGCTTCGCCTACCGCCCGCTGCGCGACAAGCCCCGCCTCACCTCGCTCATCACGGCGATCGGCATCAGCTTCGCGCTCTCCTACGGCTTCCAGCTCGACCTCTCGTTCATGGTGAACGGCACGAACGTCACCGTGCTCCCGGGCGCGGCGTCACGGCGTTTCCCCGCCATCATCACGCCCCAGGAGTGGCTGGTGCTGGGCGACAACGACGTCATCATCTGGAACTGGCAGGTCATCTCGTTTCTGATCGCCATCACGCTGATGGCCGGGCTCCAGTACCTCGTGTTCCGCACCCGCTTCGGCAAGGCGATGCGCGCGGTCTCGCACGATCACAAGGTGGCCGGGCTGCTGGGCATTCCGGTCGACAGCATCATCGCCGGCACCTTCATGCTGGGCAGCGCGCTTGCTGCGGGCGCCGGCATTCTCTACGCCATCAAGGACAAGTCGATTCAACCGCTGATGGGCGTGATGGTCGGGCTCAAGGCGTTCGTGGCGGCGGTGATCGGCGGCATCGGCAATCTGCCCGGCGCGGTGGTGGGCGCGTTGTTGCTCGGCCTCTGCGAAGAGTTCATCGTCGGCTACACGGCCTCGAGCTGGCGTGACGCAGTGGCCTTCGGCTTTCTGATCGTCGTGCTGCTGTTCCGCCCCGAGGGTTTGTTCGGGCGCGCGCAGGCCGAGAAGGTCTGACCGTCATTTACATTTGCCCAGCGGCCCGGCCGCGGAGATCTGCGCGATCTCCGTCGCGCTCAGGGGGCGCTGGTACAAGGTCAGCTCGTCGACCCGGCCTCGGAATCCCCACTGCAGCGTTTCACCCCGGCCGATGCGGAAGGGGACGGCAATGCCGGTGAGCGGGCCGGTGATCGCAGCGACATCAGGCTGAGTGACGCCGTTCAGATACGCGCGCATCAGCACGCCATCCCAGGTGCCGGCGATGTGAGTCCACGTCGCGTTCGGCAGGGGGTTGGTGCCGTCGATGTACGCCTGTGAGCCGTTGCGGAACGCGCCGAAGTAGAGGCCGCCGTGAGAACCGACGCCGAAGAGCCAGGTCGAAGTGGGAACTCCGTCGATCTGAATTCCGCCGATGCGTGCCCAGAGCGGCTGAGGGCCCAACGGGCGGACCCAGCCTTCGAAGGTGAGGCCCGCCATCGGGACCAGCGCCGTGGAGTACGGGACCTCGACGACGTTCTGGCCGTTGAAGTCGAAGGCGTTGCCGACGACGCCGGTGGTGAGCGGGACGCCGTTCAGCATCGTGCCGTGATGCGTGCCGGTGCGATCGAGCGCGGTCATGCCCATCACGAGGTCAGCGTCCCACCAGGCGATCATTCCTGTTGGGGGCACCACGCAGCCGCCGGTTCCTCCGCCGGTTCCTCCGCCGGTTCCGCCGCCGGTTCCGCCGCCGGTTCCGCCGCCGGTTCCGCCGCCGGTTCCGCCGCCGGTTCCGCCGCCGATTCCTCCGCCGATTCCGCCGCCGATTCCGCCGCCGATTCCGCCGCCGATTCCGCCGCCGATTCCGCCGCCGATTCCGCCGCCGATTCCGCCGCCGCTTCCGCCGCCGCTTCCGCCGCCAGTTCCGCCGCCTGTTCCGCCGCCACCTCCTCCACCGAGGCCGCCGCCACTTCCTCCACCGAGGCCGCCGCCACTTCCTCCACCGAGGCCGCCGCCACTTCCTCCACCGAGGCCGGCGTCACGTCGAGGGCCCCCGTCGATCTCCACCAGGTCCGTTCGCCCACACGCACCGAGGAGCAGCAACAAGACGAGCGCAGGCCACACCGACGACCGACCCAGGAAACGCATCCCGGCAGTCTGCTCCGAAATGCCCGACCCGTGCGAATCCGGCTCCGGACTGCCGTTCAGCGCGCGCCGAAGCCGCGCTGCAACGAACCCAACCGCGACACCCAACCGCTGGGCTCCACGTCGAGGCCGGGTACGTCGTAGGCCACGATGTCGCCGTTCGAGAACATGAACGCCCGGTTGCGGATGATCGCCGTCGAGCTGTCGACCGGCGTCGACAACGGGCACTGCATCACCTCTTCACCGCGCGCATTGACCGCACCCAGCACGCCCGCATCAGGGAGCTGCGCCGTCCAGGCGACGCCACCCTCACGCAGCAACTCGAAGTCCGGCGAAGAGCCTGAGACACCGCGGTACTCGAACGCGCGCACGCCGCTGCCCAGGTTGACCGAACGGAGCACCTGCGCGTTGCCATCCCAGAGCACCAGCTGCTGCCCTGTGATGAACGGCGTCGACGACGAGCTCGAGCCCGTCATCGTCGAGAGATCCGTCAACGCCATCGCCCTGTCGAGCAGCTGCAGCTTTCCATTCGCCGAGCCGATCGCCACGCCCTCTCCGTAGATCGACGGCATCCACGGCACGAACGAAGCGGCCTGCTGCTGCCCCGCACCATTGAGGCGCACCATCTCGCCGGCGACCGCCCAACAATTGGCCGACGAGGTCCACAGCTCGCCACCCGGCGCTACACCCGCACCGTAGAGGTGGCCCTTGCGATGAAACTGCCAGCGGAACGCGCCCGTCGCGCGATCGAAGACCTGCACGTACGAGTGATGATCGGAGCTGCCTTCGATGATCGGCACCCCCACCGCGTCGGTGCCCACCAGCATCGGAGTCGAGGTGGAGAACGACGCGCCACCATCGGGCCGAAGCTCGTATGCCGGCAAGCCCGCGCTGGCCACCGTCGACCACAGCAGGCGGCCATCGTCCGTGCTGCGGGCCTGCGTCAGGCCCCTCGCGTTGAAGAACAGGCGGTGACCCGCCGAGTCGATCGAGTACCAGAGGCCGTAGGTGCAGGCGCTGCAGTCCGCGGTCACCTCCACGCGGAAACGCACCACGCCCGTGGGGCTCAAGGACACGAGGTACGTGGGGATGGCCTGGATCCGATCTCCTTCTTCAAACGGCGGCGCGCCGGAGAAGCCACCGTTGCGCACGAAGGGACCCGTCTCGGTGGCGTAGAGGTTTCCGGAGTCATCCACGTGCCCCAGGAACGCGAGCGTCAGACCCGGCTGCGGCGTGTAGCGCCACGACGGGTTCAGCGGGGTCGGCGCAGGCAGCTCACAGGTCTGTTGCCGGCAGATACCGGGGCCTCGGCAGGAGGTGGCCGCCTTGCACTGCGAGCCCTCAGGCGAAGGGCGCGTCACACACTGACCCGTGATGCACACCTCGGCGTTGAGGCAATCGTTGGTTCCACACGAGACGCCATCGACCGCAGGCACGAACCCACAGCCCGTGGCCGGAGAACACACCGGCACTTCGCACGCGCGCAGCGATCGCGGACAGGTGACGGGCTCATGCACGCAACCGGTCGAGGCTTCGCACGCATCGGAGGTGCAGGCGTTCGCGTCGTCGCAATCACGCGCCTGACCGATGCACTCACCGGCCGCGCACACGCCAGCAGTGATGCACTGGTTGGTCGCTCCGCAGCTCACGCCGTCAGCGGCGATGACTTCATCGCATTCACCGGTGAGCGGATTGAAGGTGAGGGTTCGGCAATCGCGCGCCGCGCAGGTGGGAGGCGCCACCGCCGTCGCACGCAGGGGCACCCGCTGCGTGGTCCCATTCGCGCTCACCAGCAACACGCCTTCGATCACGCCGAGCTGAGCTGCGGTGACGCCGAGCTCCACTTCGACGCGTGAGCCGCCACCGATGCGAACGGGCGCAGGTGCATCGAACGGAGCGCTCAGCTCGAAGGTCACCTCGAGACTCATTCGTGCGGTGTTCTGCAGCTCGAGCACCGAAGCGTCCCGATGGGTCAGCCAGACCGAACCGAAGTCGACGCGCGCAGGCTGCACGAGCAGCTCGCCTTCGGTGGCGGAGACCTGGTTCTCACGGCAGCCGGAAAGACCGCAGACCACGAGCAGGCTCAGAATTCTGAGGCGTTCCATAGGGTGCGCGGCTTTGTGCAAGCCACGAACCCAGTGAGGCGAGCGCCCACAAAATCGCAGGCCTCCACCGCTGGGCAGGGCTGTTGATGACGTGCCCCGATACAGACGTCATGCTGGAACCACACTTTTCTGGAGGCTTCGCCATGTGCCGCAACATCCGCACCCTTCATCACTTTGACCCGCCCGCCACGCCCGAGGAGATCCGCGCGTCGGCCATTCAGTTCGTTCGCAAGCTCTCGGGCGTGCAGAAGCCGTCGAAGGTCAATGAGAAGGCGTTCGAGCGTGCGGTGGAGAAGGTGATCAAGGCCACCACGGAGTTGTTCGATTCACTCGAGGTGCACGGCCCGCCGCGCGATCGCGATGAAGAGAAGCGGAAGGCGAAAGAGCGCGGCATGAAGCGCGATGAGCAGCTGCGGGCGCGGTTGCTGGCGAGTAGCTGATGTTCCCCCTCGCCCTGCGAAGCGGGGAGAGGGTCGGGGTGAGGGGCCAAAGTGGCAACCAAAGCCAGCCCCTCCGCCGGCCCTCAGTGCTCGGCGCGAGACACGGAGAGGGCCACCAGGAGCAACGCGCAGCTGAGCACCACCAGCCCCTGCCCCCGGCTCAGCTCAGTGCAGAACTCAGCCAACTGCGGAAGCATGGTGGAAAGCGCCGCCGCGGTGAGCAGCCCTCCCAGCACCCCACCCGCCACCCGCACCACCGGCGCGAGCTGCGAGGCCTGCTGACGCTGCCGCTCGAGCTGCATGCGCAACCCCGCGCTGCGTTCAGACAAACCACGGCGCTTCGCCTCGAGCGTGCGGTTCTGCTCCGCCAGCCTGCTGCGGCTCTCATCATCGACGAAGCGCGGCTGCTCCTTGCGGTACCGGGTCCAGAGTTCGGCGACTTCCTGCTTCAGCTGCGAAATCTCGGCGGTCATCGTCGTTCTCCTCACCGGCGGCACAGCGCGACGACCGCGACCACGCCCAGCATCGACGCGAGCCGGACCGGATCGTCGAGGCGCACCGACGGCGTCGCCGAGACCACCCCCATCACCCAGAGCAACGCCGCGAGGACCAGCCCCGCGCCCCGCAGGAAACCCGACAGCCACGTACTCAGCGGAGGGCGCGGCTTCGCGTGGGCGAGCAGGGACGCTTCCAGGCCGGCGACTTCCCGCTCCAACCGGGGCACCTCGCGTTCGAGCAACCCCACCCGGTGCCGCAGCGCCTCTGCCGGCCCATCGTGCTGCCGCTGAGCCACCTCGGCGCGGCGTTCGATCCACGCCTTGAGCAGCTGTGCTTCGGTCTTCAGCGAAACCAACAAAACCTGTGTCCGGTCATCCACGCGCGTCGGCATATCGAGCGGCTTTTGCAGCGCGCGTGCCTGCCTGTGCGCGCTCTCTGCGCGACGTTCGGCACGCGACTGGTTTGCGCGCAGCCTCAGACCTTCTTGAAGGCGCTCGCGTCGGGCAGGCCACTGCCGGTGAGGTCAGCGCCCATCGCGGTCAACACGCCCGAGAAGATGTCGGGCTCGTTGGAGGTCATCTTCCCGGGGATGGCGGCGCCCGTACGCGCATCGAAGCCGTAGGTGAGCGCGGTGTTCGGGTCGACGCCACCGAGCACGGTGTTGCCCTTCACCATCGGGGAGATCAGCAGGAAGCCGTTGTTGAGATCGTGGCCGGTGCCGAAGACGGTGGTGTTGGGCGGGCGCACGCGGGTGCGGCCGAAGTCGGTGGCCACGTAGATCATCGTGCGGTCCCACAACGTCTCACCGGTGGTGGTGTCGAACGGCTCGTTCTTGAGCAGGCCGATCAACGCGTCGATGGTGGAGAGAATGCGCGCCCACATGAAAGCCTGCGCGCCGCGGTGATCGTTGTGGCTGTAGTCGAACGCAAGCGGCGGGCTCTTCAGGTACGTGGGGGCAGGCGCAGGTACCAGGTTGAAGTCGGGCCCCAGCGTGACGGACGACGAGACGCGGTGCTTGAAGAGCAAGAACGCGAGCGCCGCCTGGCCCTGAATGGGGTCGGTGAAGAAGTCGGGGTACGCCGCGCGAACCCGGGCGCCATCAGGCGAGGTCTCGAGGCCGTACTGCGTGAGCGGGATGCTCGGCGGCATGTCGGGCAGCACGTTGAGCCTGGTGATCAGATCGAGCGTCTCGATGCGCGGCTGGCCGATCTTGCGCTGCTCGTTCCAGCGGGCCATCGCGTCGGCGTCCTGGAAGGTCTGACCGAACACCGACTGCTCGTCGAGGCGGTTGCGGGTGGCGCGCGCGAGCTCCATCACGTTGCGCGGAGGCGCTCCTTCGATGCCCCGCGTGCCGTCGAGCCCCAGCGGCCAGAGCGAGGGGCTGGTCACCACTTCGCCGAAACACGAGGCCGGCAACGAGTCGTCGGTGCCGCGCTCGGTGTAGCCCGAGGTGCCCATGTTGATGTTGGGCAACGGCATGCCGCTGCCGAACTGCAGCGCCACGACCTCCTGCAAGGTGCGGCCACGCCACGCGCCGTTGCCGGTGAGCGAGCGTTTCTGCGCGATGACGTGGTTGACCGAGGTGCCCACCGAGGTGGCCACCAACATCTGGTCCTTGTACTTGTTCACGAAGGCCAGCTGGTCCGCGCTGAAGCTCGTGGGGATCGCGCCGAGCGAACTGGCGGCGTACCTCACCGCGCGAAACGGGCTGTTCGCCACGGCCTGCACGGAGGCGTCGGGGAAACAGTTGATGTTGGCGGCGTTGTTCGACTCCGAGGCGCGCACGGCCAGGAAACTGTCGACGATGCTCGCGCCACCGGCAGCGGAGATCACCACCAGGAACTTCGGCTTGCCATCGAGCGCATCGCGGCGGCCACCCCGCTTCTCGAGTGATTCGGGCGTGTCGAGCGCACTGCGGCAGCCGCTGAGAAACGGCGCGAGCGTGGTGGAACCAGCAGCGCACAACGAGAGCGCGTGGAGGATTTCGCGGCGGGAGAGGCGACCATTCTTCTTGAGCGTCATGGCTGTTTCTTCCTCAGTAGAAGACGGCTTCGGCCGACGAGAGCACGGCGAAACACGCCGCTTTCATCCACGTGGTGGCGGGGTCAGCCACGTTGGTGGCTTCGATGTCGGTGTTGAGTTGAATGAGCTGCTGCAGCTCGGCCTCGGTGGGATCTCGCAGCCAACCGCGCTGGGCGAGCTCCGTGAGGGCCAGACGCACTTCAGGGCCTTGCGCGTTCATCAGCTTGCCGGCCGAGACGGGAATCGACTTGAAGACGATCGCCGCCGCGGGAGTGGCCAGATCCATCGTCACGCGCTTCACGCACGACGCGAGCGCGACACGCTCCACCACGATGGCCGTCGTGGCGCCCGTCACCGGCGGCGTCTCGAACAAGCCCTTGCCGTAGGGGTCGACGCCGCCGAGCGCCACGGTGTGCACGGTGAAGGTGCAGGGGTACTGGCCCAGCTCGTTGCAGAGCTGATCGAACGGAATGCCCAGCGCCACCGCGTAATCGAAGGTGAGCCGCTCGTTGCCCTTGAAGTGCAGGTTGCCCTTGGCCGACTTCGCGTACCCCGCGTCGGATCCCGAGCCACCGCCACTGCCTCCGCCCGTGGCAGTGCCACCGCCGGTCGACAGCCCGCCACCTGCACCGCCGCCCGTGCCCGCGTCTTCCACGATCTTCCCGGGGCAACCGGTCAACGCAATCGCCAGCACCAACGTCAATTGTTCAAGGCGCACCGTAGGCCTCCGTGCGGATGAGCTGATGGAGCATGGGCTTGACCCGATAGTTGTGGGTGGTCTTGAGCGCCTGCCAGAGCGCGACGAACTCGGCGTTCTCTTCAGCGGTGGGTGCATGGCCCATCAGCAGCTTCCAGTAATCGGTGGCCGTGGCGCGCAGAAACGCGTCTGAGTTGGCCGCGACCTGCGCCCACTGCATGAGCGAGGTGACCGGCTGGTTGAAGATGACGCCGCTCTCCGGGGTCATCGCGAGCGTCGCGCCCTGGTTGGCGAAGAACGTCTCGAGGCGGTTGGGCTGGTAGGTGTTCCACAGGTTCTGCCCGCCCGAGAGGCCGTTGTAGTTCCGGTACGGATAGGAGAGCGGGTCGAGCGTCGCGTGACAGGCAGCGCACGCAGGGGCCTGAACGCCCTTGGCGTCGTAGTCACGCGGCTCGGCAGCGACGCTGTAGAGGCCCTCCTGCTTGGCGATGTCGAGGCCGAGATACGCCCGGTACATCTGCGAGGCGGCGTTGCGCGGCAGCGCGGTGAACATCACGAAGTAGGTCAGGGTCCACGCAGAGGTCATGTTGCCGGCGCGGTGTGCTTGATCGATGCGCTGCGTGCTCTTGGTGGTGACCGGGGTGTAGACGGTGGGGTTGGTGCCCGTGCGCGCCACGAAGAAGTCGGCGGTGAGCACGCTGCGCACGTCGTGATCGTCGGTGTGCGCGTACGTGAAGAGCGCGTAGTCGTCGTAGTAGTCCGCCAGCGGAATCTGGCCCTGGTCTTCGACACCTGCCTTGAGCGAGCCGACCGGGCGGACCTTCGGGTGCGCCAGCTTCCACAACGCACCGTTCTTGCCGCGCCAGTAGTCAGTGCCCAGACAACGATCGAGCTCTTGATCGAGGTAGGTGCGCTTCAGGTCGTCGGTGGCCAGCGCCTGGAACGTCTTGATCATTCCGTACGTCGGCGAGAAGCCGCAGAAGTCGAGCAGCAGCTTCCGGTAGACGTATTTGAGGTCGTACTGACAGACCTTGTACTCAGGGTTCTCCCCGCCCGCGCAGGGGATGTCGGAGGGGAAGCTGTTCGGATCACCCGGCAACGTGCCGCGCTGAATCTCGACCAGGTCGGTGACCGCGTCGCCGTCGCTGTCGAGCCCTTCCACCGCGGTCAATGCAGCCGGCAACGAGGTGGTGAAGTCGCCGTCAGACAACGGCCGCGTCGCGCCCGGTGCGAGCCACGTCTCGAGCGCCGTGCCGTAGACGTTCCGCTGCGGGGCGGCCACGTGACAGTAGGTGCACGCCGGCACCGTGCCGACGCAGGTGGGCGCGGTGGGGTACTTGGCGCAGAAGGCCGCCGGGGCGGGCGGTTTGGCCCACGCGGTGGCTGACGCGACCAGCGTCAACACCACGAGTGACCTCAAGGGGAGTTGTGACACGCGACCTCCGTGCGGGAGAGAAATCCGGGCTTTCAGAAATGGCTGCGGAATGGACACGCTAACCCGCCAGAAACGGAAAGGTCTCGGTGGCAGATTGATTCAGAAACATGACCGTTCGGTCTTGAAATTCGCGGATGCCTCGTCGAGCCTACGCGCCATGAACCGAGCCTTCCTGTTCGGGGTGTCGTTCTCCATCGCCGCGTGCACGCCTGCGCCCGCACCTCAGGTGATCACCTGGCACAAAAACGTCGCGCCGATCATCGAGCGCAAGTGCGCCAGCTGTCATGAAGCGAGCAACATCGCGCCCTTCGCGTTGAGGTCGTTGGCTGACTGGAAAGCGGTCGAGCCGTTGGCGCTCGATGCCATTCGCACCGGGCGCATGCCTCCGTTTCCCGGCAAAGAGAGCTGCGCTGAGTATTCGCCCACGCAATCGTTGGGCGCGGATCAGCGCGACGTGATCGAAAAATGGATCGCCGAAGGATCGCCGGAAGGCGCGGCGGCTGATTTCGCTCCGCTGCCGGGCGCGGTCGATCGGCTCACCCGGGTCGATCTCTCGTTGCCGATCAAAGAGCCCTTCACGCCCACGCAGTCACCCGACGAGTACCGCTGCTTCCTCATCGACTGGCCCTTCGACGTGCCGAAGTACATCACCGGCTACGAGCTGAGGCCCGGCATCAAGTCGTTGGTGCACCACGCCGACATCTTCTTCTTGAACCCCAGTCACGTGCCGACGTGGGAAGCGCGCGATGCCGCCGAGCCCGGGCCTGGTTGGGAGTGTTACGACATTCCCCTCGGGCAAGAAGGCGGTTGGATCGGCACCTTCGTGCCCGGCAATCGCGGCGTGGATTTTCCAGAAGGCACCGGGCTCAAAGTTCCGGTCGGCGCGAAGATCTACATTCAGATTCACTACAACACGCTGAACGCGGAGATCGGCCCTGACCTCTCGGTGCTCGACCTGCGCCTGGAAGACAAGGTGCGGCGCTTCGCGGGTGTGCAGGCCGTCAGTGACCCGCGCTGGATCACCGCCGACACCATGGCGATCCCCGCGAATCAGAAAGACGTCACGCACACCTTCGACATCGACCCCACGCGGTTCTCGTCGATCATCAATCAGAACTTCGTCGATGGCCGTCCCCTCAAGCTCTACGCCACCACCATGCACCTCCATCAACTCGGTCAGTCCGCCAAGCTGGAGATCAAACGCACCGACGGCAGCACCACCTGCGCGGTCGACATCCCCCGATGGGATTTCCACTGGCAGCTCGCGTACACCTTGAAGGAGCCGATCGTGATCAACCCCGGCGATGAGCTCTCGGTGTCTTGCACGTGGGACAACACCGCGGCCAATCAGCCGGTGATCAACGGCCAGCGCGTGGTGCCCCGCAATCGAAACTGGGGCGCACGCACGCAAGACGAGATGTGCGTGGCCGGCATCTACGTCACTCAGTAGCGCCTCTCCCTTCGGGAGAGGGTCGGGGTGAGGGCCTTTCGGGTCAGCGCAGCGAAGGCGCTGGCCGC
>JANODF010000334.1:0-8173 GCA_031412555.1 Archangium sp.
CGATCAACTTGACCCACGCGACCTCACCTGACTTGAGCTCTGCCATGATGTTCTCGGGCTTGACGTCGCGGTGCACCAGCCCTCGAGAATGGACCGCCGCCAGCGCGAGCGCCGCCTCGTAGACCACCCTCACCGCGGCCACGATGTCGAGCCGATGTCGCTGCGCGAGGAGCGATTCCCCCGCGAGAAACTGCATCACGATGCAGTCGTACTTCTCGTCGTAGGCGTAGACATGCACCACGTTGGGTGCGTCGAGCGAGGCCAGCACGCGCGCTTCTTCTGCCCCCAGGCCGCGCTCTCCGCGCAGCATCTTGACCACGACTTTCTGCGCCAGGGTGATGTTCTCAGCGAGGAAGACCGTGCCGAAGCCGCCCGCACCGAGCTGCTTCACGATTCGGTAATTGTTCGCGACCACCACCCCGGGCTGCAGCACCTGTTCAGCCACGACGCTGGGTTCACCCTCAGCCACGCGCGCACCGGCGCTGATACGGTGGCGGCATGTGGCGGAGGCTTTTCGGGATTCCCCCCCCCCTTCCAGGGGGTTACGGCCGGTAGCGATGGCATTGAGCCTCCGTCAGAGAGGCAGACCTCTTACCAACTCGCGCGGCTTCCGACAAAAAGCTCGCACGCCCCTGCCTTCGAAAATGCTTCATGGACCGCGGGGCTCCCACTGCAACTCGAGGCTCACGGAGCGTTGCGCTTCGAGGGGCTCGCGCGTTCGCAGCAGGTCGTTCCTTCAGGTCCGTTTTCTCCGCTGTTCGAGAACGAAGCGGCGCAGCGCGCCACCGTGCCCCGAAAGGTCGCGCAAGAGCTGGGCACGCTCGAGCAACATGACGAGGTCTGGGTTCTCAGGCTGGGGCCACGCACGCTCGTCAACGGAACGGCGAACCCCCGCAGCGTCGAGCTGTGCGACGGCGACGTCATCGAGGCGAACTCCGAGCGTGGGCCCTGGCATGCGTGGGTGGTGCGGTTCGCGAACGCCCCACCAGGTGACACGGGACCAGGCCCCCTGTGGCAGCCCCTGCGCAACGGCACGTTCACGCTGGTCGGAACCACCGGGGTTCTCAAGGGAGCCCACCGCTTCACGTCCCTGGAGTGGCTTCGTCGAATCGCAGCCAGCGACTTCTCAGCGCACCTTTCTTTGTTGGAGCTCGAGGTGACGCGGGCCGACGCCGGCGCCGACTGGCAGGAGTTGGCCGCTGAACATCATCGGTTGGCTGCGGGCCTGCCCTTCGAACTTGAGCTCTGTGTCCCCGACCGCGCGCCTCGCCTCGAGTCGGTGGTCGAGCCCTGGGTGCTGATTCCAGCGCAGCGACACCACGCCCCGCTCGAGCGCGTCGAAGGCGGCTGGGCGCTTCGGCTCGAGTCCGGGCCATTCGTCTTCATCGTGACGGACGAGGGCATCGCGCTCGAGCTCAAAGACCTGAGCCTGGCGGCACCCACGCCGTGGTTCACGCCGACGCAAGTGGGTGGCTTGGGCTGCGTCTTTCTGCCCGGCCCCTCACCCTTTCTTGCGGGTCAACGCGTGCTGCCTGCGCTCAGCGTCGAAGCGGTGCGCGCGTTCGCGCTCGAGCTGGGTCAAGACGTGGCGCGCGAAGGACTGCTGGCGTTGGCCGATGGTGCGCAGAGCTCAGCGCAGTGGCTGGCTCGGCTCTCCACGCCGTACCAACACAGAAGCCCGCTTCATGGCTTCATCGCTCACGATGATGGCGAACACTGCTGCGGCTTCTTCACCGTGCTGCGCGTCGCGCCCTGGCTCGACTTCGAGAAGGACCTGCCCGTGCTCCTCGCGCACCCGCTCATGCAGCACCTGCGCTCGCTCGAGCTCTTCCCCCGGCCCAACATGCTGCACCCGCCCTCGCTCGACGCCCTCAAACGCCAGGCGCAGAAGCTGAGGCCCGAACTCAAGGTGGTCTTGCCGGTGTTGCGCTTGGAGCCCTGAACTCAACCGACCTGCGCGAGCTGCTCTTCGATGGCCCGCGCCACCTGCGCAAGACTGTAACCCCGCGGCAGATACACCAACGGCACCCCGCGGGCCTTGCACGCCCGAAGCAGGGGTACTGACTTGTGGCTCGTGTAGCCGGCGAGGAAGAGCACCAGCTCGTACGTGCCGTGCTTGATGCGCTCTTCGGTGCGAGCGAACTGACCGGTGGCCCCACGCTCCGAAAAGGCCCAGTCGAGCTCGACCAGCTCGAGCGCCTCTTGCAGCACGCGACGATGTTCTTCGCGAGCGCCTGTGCCGCCCACGATGACGCCGTGCTTGCCGCGGGTCAACGCGAGCACCGCCTCCGACACCGAGACCCGAACGGGCGCGGGCTCAGGAGATGGCCGGGGTGCAACACGCAAGGCTGACACCGGGGGCGCGGCGACGCTGGCAGGTGGAGCGCTGGGCGAGGGGGCACTGCGCACGAAGGGGGGCACCGCCCGGGTCACCTTGCCGAAACGAGCTTCGACCTCGCGCATCGAGTCGTCTTCCTCGTCGAGCACCAGCGCGGCCTCTTCGATGATGCGCGCGGCCTCCTGCGCGGCGACGTGCTTGCGCGTCGGCAGCAACAAGCCACGCAACGTGGCCCTCGCCAGCGCACGCTGGTCCTCGTCGGTCAGCAACGCTGGTTCACCCCTGAGCCGCGCCGCGTGAAAGGCGATGTAGACGGGCCAGCTCATCGTCCAATCGGGTGTCAACGCGTCGATCCACCCGCTCCGCTGATCCCGGGTGATGCGGCTGAGCCGCCCGAACACGCGTCGCAGCGCGCCCCGGCGCTCCGCGGTGATGCTGGGTTCCTCCTTCCAGCGGTCCTGAAGCTCACGGGCCCGGCCCGCCCAGACCGCGAGTTGCGCGCTGCGCTGCTCGGGCGTCATCGACTCGAGGAAGAGCTCGCACGCGTCAATCTCTTCGGCGAGCGAATCGACCTCGTCGATGGGCTCTTCTTCGGGAACCGTGGTGACGGCCCGAGCCGTCTCAGGGGCCGCGCCGTGACCACCCACGAGAATCCCCAGACGCAAGCGGCCCTGCTCGTCGATGTCGATCGCGCCGAGGCCGGAGAGGCGGCCCGTCAGGCCGAAGTGAATGCCTTGAAGATTGTCGAGCGGTACGCCCGAATCACGCACCGCTCGCACCAGCTCCGACTGACCCCAGCGGCGATCGGGCTCAGCGCGCAACAACGCCATCGCTGCCGGAACAATCTGCCCCCAGGGCAGCTCGCGACGCACTTTGGGGCCGGCAGGCTCGGACTCTTCTGCGATCGGGAGCGCTGGCGCCGATGGTCCATCCAGCAGCGCTGAGGCTTGAAAGCCCGCGTCACCTTCTCTGATGGCTCCGACCTGCCGCAGCCGGGCCAGGAGCCCAAAATGAGCGCCCTGAAGGGAGGCGACCGCGATGCCCGAATCGCGAACGGCGCGCGTGAGCTCTGCGGGCTTCCAGGTTCGCGCTGGGTCTTGCCGCAGCAGGGAAAGGGCGCGCTCGACCATCGCCTCCCACGGCGTCGCGCTGGGCTCGGCTGGAGCGTCGAGCTCGGTGAGGGCCTCATCGACGGTGGCGAAGGAAGGGCTCGCGATGGGCGCTGCCTCTTGCTGCCGCGCGCCGAGCTCATCGGCGATGACCTCGACGGACGCGGCCGCCTCGCTCAGCAGCTTTGCAAGGCGCCTCAACTCATGGGTCAACCTGTTCTGGGCCACTGTCGCGCATTCTACTCGACACGCGCGTTCCTCCGAGCCGATGTTCGAAGGTTCAGCTCAGAGCCGGTCTCCGCTTCGACACGCGCGCCTCGAACATGAGCGCCGCCTGCAGCCGCACGGGCTCATTGAGCAACTCCGAAAGCAGCGCCCAGCGCCCCTCACCACCGGGCTCTTCGACTCGCACCCACAGTGCCGGGTTCAACACATAGAGGCCGTGACCTCGTCGGGCGAAGAGCTGACGCGAGCGGCCGGTGCGGGCAGCGACCTCGTTCTTCGAGAGCATCGACGAGAGACAGGGCCGCTTCTTCCGGTAGTCCTTCACCACGACTTCAGGCAACTGCTCGAGGCGCTCCATCAGCTCAGCGGTTCCCAGCCCACGGAGAGTCGGGGTGGGCTCGAGCACGACCCCAGAACGATGCAGCCGCAGCTCTCGAAAGCCCAGCACGTGAAGCTCGCGGGCCGCGAACGGGTATGGGTGGAAGAGGAGGGCATCGCTCAACTGCTCGCGCGCCTTGCGAGAGACGCCGGCGGGGTCGAGGGCTTTGGGCACCAGCTCGAGCATGGCCTTGCCATCGAAGGGCTTCCACGGGGTCGGCAGGGTCCGCAACACCGAGCTGCGAATGGCCTCGAGCTGCTCCAGCTTCCCGTGCGCCTCGAGCCGGTGGGCCTCGCGCTGCCAGTCTTCCACGGTCGCCTGACGCACGGCGCCAGCAAGAGGTTGGCCGTCGAACGGAATGTTCAGCAGGGAGAGCAGCGGGTGCGCCGCGTCGTCTTCGACCAGCCAGACGTTCTTCACCGCGCGGGTGATCGCCACGTACAGCGCGTTGATGAAGAACTTGTACGCCTCGCTCGAGCGGTCGGCCTTGTCGTGGGCACGGGCGAATTCGAGCGTGTCGACCGCGAGGTCTTCGGGGCGGATACCGTCGGCCAGCTCGGCGAACAGCTTGCGCTCTGACGACACCAGCCTGAAGAGGATCACGTTCTCGTACTCGAGCCCCTTCGACTCGAGCACCGAGAAGAGCAGCGGCGTGCCGAACCGCGCGCGCGCCTCTGCTTTGTCCTCTTCACGCAGGACGATCACCGCCACCTCGGTGCTGCGACGGGTCTTGGCGTCGAGCTCTGCCATGGCCTTCGACGCAGTCGAGATGCCACGGACTTCACCGGCTTCACCCTTGACGGGCTCGAGCAGGGTGGTGCTCTCGCGATCGATCGACCCGAAGCGGGCGTTCTTGAGGGTCAGCACGGCGTTGGCGATGCGGGTGACCTCGGGGGCGTTTCGGTAGCTGACCGCCAGCACCGCGACGTCGCGATCTCCGGCGAGCCCCAGGCCTTGCCAGAAGAGCGTCTTCACCTTGGCCCACGAAAAGAAATTGGGGTGCACCACCTGGTGCGCATCGCCCGCCACGATGAACGAGCCCGGCGCACAGAGCGTCTTGAGCACCAGCTGCAGCTGCACGGGGGTCAGATCCTGCACCTCGTCGACGGCGATGAAGTCGTAGCGGGGCGTCGCCCGCGCAGCCCACTGCCCCGCAACGAGGTTCGGCTCGAAGAGCCCCTGCTCTGCCAACCACTCGAGGTACCGCTGCAGCAACTCATAGAGCAGCTCGCGCTGCGCAGGCTCGAACAACGAGAGCCGTACGCCGAGCGCGAGATACTCCTCTCGCGTCAAGAGCCCACGTGCATCGGCCGTGATGACGCCGCGGAACTCCTCGAAGCATCGATGGGCGTCCGTGAAGCGCACCTTCTGCCGATGGCGCTCGAAGAAGGGCACGAAGTCACGAAACGTCACCGCGCGCCCCGCGGGCACCTCGATGCTCTCGAGGAACTGGCGGTAGCTCAGAAAGTCGGCTTCTTGTTCCCCTGGATCCCAGGCGTGCGCCACGTAGAGCCCCCGCGCGGCCTGAGCCAGCCAGGCTGACTCGGTGACGTAGGCGACCCGGCCCGGTGCAGCGCGCAACTGCTGGAGCAGCAGCGCCGTCTTGCCACTGCCGGCAGAGCCCACCAGCACCAACGGCGGGCGACGCCGAAGGACTTCATCTTGTACGTCGTCGAACGAGATCGGCTTGTCGAGCAGCGCGAACGAGGCGCGAGTCGGGTGGAGATACTTGATGGGCTTGGTCTCGAGGTCTTCTGCGCGATGCGTCGCTTCGATGCGCGCCTCATCGACCCGCGCGCCTCGGAGAAAGCGTGACTTCTCGTACTCGTGGTTCGGGAGAATCTCGAGCGCGAGGGCCGCCTGCTGGCCCTCCCACTGAACGAACTGGAGCAGCAACCGCGCGCGATCGCTGAGCTTGGCGCGATAGTAGCCACCGACGCCGAGCTTCTTGAGGTCGACCGCGATCAGATCACCCCGCTCGAATGAAGCGCGAAGGCGCTCGAGTTGAGGAGCGAGTTCGCCGGGCGAAAGACCTTCGTAGGTGAGGAGGCGCACGGCCTCGCACTTTCGCATGGCTCTGACACGTCGGCCCCATGGCATGGCTGCCGCTTGATCGAGCAGAGTCGAGGTGCCACTCAGCCGTCGATGAACGCTTTGAGTTCACGCTGGATCGTCGGTCGATCCAGAGGCTTCTCGACGATGAGCTCCACCCCCAACACCTCGAGCTGATGACGCGTCCATGCCGCACGGGAGTTGGTGATGAGCGCCCGCCGCGTCGCCGGGGCCAGCTCCTTGACCAACATCACCGCGAGATCATCTCCGATGAGACAGTCGAAGTGGTGCGAGTCGAGGAGCGCGACCAACTCCCAGAGGTCGGTCAGGCGCACGACCTCGGCTCCCGGCGCCGCGAGGAGCACCGCCAGCTCGTCCACCACCGCGCCCTCTTCGTCGATCACCACGATTCGCACCGGCGCGCTCGATGCCAGCCCTGCGCCACCGCAAAGGGCCGCAATTGCAGAGCCAGTGCACGCGACCCCGTCTCGCGCGGGCTGCGGCCGAGACGCTCCACCTCGGCTCTCTTCAGGTGAGCCGGGCGATGGCCTTTCGCGTCGTGCGATTGAAACGCACCACCAAGGCGATGGCCACGGCGGTGAGCCCTGCCGAGAGCCCCCACCACAAGCCGACCACCCCGTAGCTGCCGCGCACCCCCAGCAGGTACGCCACGGGCAAGCCGATGCACCAGTGGCCGACCATGTTCGCCCAGAAGGTGAACGTGGTGTCGCCGGTGCCGCGCAGCGCGCCCGCGCCGACCGCCTGTACGCCGTCGGAGATCTGAAAGACCGCCACCACCACGAAGAGGGCGATCACCATCTTCACCACGCCGGGATCCGACGACATGGCGCTGGCCATGGCGTGGGGGAAGGCGAGGAAGACCAGGGAAGCGAGCGCCATGAACACCGCCACGCTCCCGAAGGCGGTCAACCCCGCCCGGCGCGCAGCAGGCGTGTCGTCGCGACCGATGGCCCACCCCACCCGCGTGCTGGCCGCAGCGCCGATACCGGAAGCCACGCAGAAGGTGATGCTGGCCCAGTTGAGCGCGACCTGGTGCGCGGCGGCGGCGGTCTCACCCAGCCTCCCGGAGAGCAGACCCGCGAGCGAGAAGACGCCCGACTCCGCGATGAAGTGCAGGCCAATGGGAGCGCCGAGCCGGGCCGCGCGCAGCACCTCGACGGAATCGAAACGGCGCTGGGTGCCTTCGGGGGTCTTGCCGAACCCGAACAACAAGATGCCGAACTGCAACCAGGTGCACAGCACCGTGGCGATCGCCGCGCCCATCACCCCCATCGCGGGAATGGGGCCCACGCCGAAGACCAGGGCGACGTCGAGGCCGAGGTTGGCCACGTTCGCCACCACCATCGCCCAGAAGGTGATCGCCACCTGGCCCACGCCGGTGAGGTAGCTGCGCGCGGTGACGAAGAGCATCACGCCCGCGATGCCCGGCAGCCTCCACCACATGTACTCGCGCGCGCCTTCGGCGACGGTGGGCGCGACGCCGAGCGGCTCCAGCAAGAAGGGAATGATCGCCACCGGCACCATCACCACCACGCTGGTGAGCAGCGCCAGCCACACGCCTTGCCAGTAGTGCGTGCGCGCGCGGGTGAGATCGCCTGCGCCCACCGCCTGCGAGACGAGCGGGTCGAGCGCCATCATCACGCCCATGCCGAAGAAGCTGCAGGTGAAGGTGAGCGAGTTGCCCAGGCCCGCTCCCGCTTGCGCCGCTGCGGAGAGCCGGCCCAGCACGGCGGTGTCCACCAGGCCCATGAACGCCTGCCCCGCCTGCGCGAGGGCCAGCGGGAGCGCCAGCTTCCACAACGCGCTCAGCTCTGAGGACTTGGGTGCGGCAGACATCGCGGGGCTCACGTACTTGTCCCCCTCTCCCTGCGCCAGCGGGGAGAGGGTCGGGGTGAGGGGCAATTGCCGTGCGAAGCAGAAGAACTCCCTCGACTCCACTCGGGAGAAACGGTGCTCAAGCGGTCTCGGGGCGAACGGTCCTGTCAGGCCCTCACCCCAACCCTCTCCCGAAGGGAGAGGGAGACTGCGGCTACGGAACCTGGAGGAAAC
>JANODF010000335.1:0-20203 GCA_031412555.1 Archangium sp.
GCGCCGAGGTGCTCTTTCAGACCGCGCAGTTCACCAACCGCACCGAGACGCTCTCGTTGCCCGCGCGCGCGTTCGTGAACGTGGGGCTCACCGCCCGGCCGTGGAAAGAGCCGCTGGTGACGGTGAGCGTCGAGCTGAAGAACCTGCTCGACGTGCAGACGCAGGATCTCGACGGCTACCCGCTGCCTCCGCGCGCTGTGTTCGTGACCGTCGGCGTGGCCTGGGATGCGCGCGTCACGGCTCCGCAAAATACTTTGGCAGTTCGATGATCTCGATGACCCGTGTAGGAGCAGACCCATGAAGCAGCTCAGCCTGATGTCTCTGTGCGCAGCCCTGTCGTTGATGGCGTGTCCTCCCACCGGCGTGGTGTGCAAGCCGGGCACGGTGCCCTGCGGCACCGGCTGCGTCGACCCCGCTTCGGATCGCCGCAACTGCGGCACCTGCGGAAACATCTGCGGGCCGCAGCAGGATTGCACTGCGTCGGGTGAGGGCTCGGCCTGTACCTGCCGCGCGGGCACCTCGTTGTGCGCCGGCACCTGCTCGGCCACTGAGTTCGACGCGAAGAACTGTGGCGCCTGTGGCAACGCGTGCGCGACCGGCCAGGTGTGTGAGGCCAGCACGTGCAAAGAGAGCTGCACGCTCGGCCTGTTGCGCTGCGATTCTTCGTGCGTCGACTCGGCCAGCGATGAAGCGAACTGCGGCGGCTGCGACGTCGCCTGCGCACAGGGCCAGCAGTGTCTCGCCGGGGTGTGTGACTACGCCGCCGTGGCCGCCTGCTACTGGAGCGGACAGATCGTCGGCTTCGATCCCACCACCGGCGTGAAGGGCCCGCTGTCGGATCTCGGCAGCAACCCCGCCGCCCTCGCGCGCATCGGCACCACGGTGCTCGCCGCCGATGGCACCGATCGCCGGCTGTACTCGGCGCTGCCCACCGCGAGCGGCACCTACGCGAAGACCAACGTCGCGTCGCAGACGGGCGCGGTGCCCAACCAGGTGCTGGTCGATCGCCCCTTCGTCTACGTGGTCAACGCGGGCTCAGGCACGCTCACCGTGTTGCGTGAAGGCAGCGATGCCGGGCTGCTGCAGCTCGACGCCGGCGTGGAGGGCACCCTGGTGCTGGGCGCGGTGGCCGAGATTGCTCTGGGCATGAACACCTTTCCGCAGGGCATGGCGAAGGTCGGCTCGAAGCTCTACGTGCCGCTCTACGGTGGTTACGGCGCAGAAGCCGCTGATGCCGGCCAGGAGCTGGCGCAGATCGACGTCACCAACCCCGCCGCGCCCACGCTCGCGGGTCGCATCTCGTTCAAGCAGCTCGACCTGAAGGCCTTCGATGGCGGCACTCCGGTGGCGCGCCCGTGGGCCGCGGTGGCTCGCAATGGCGCGGTGTATGTCGCGCTCAACAACCTGAACCCCGACACCTACGCGCCGGAAGGTCCGGGCCTGGTGGCGCGGGTCGACGCGGTCTCCGGCGTGGTGACGGTCATCGATCTCGGCGCATCCGATTGTCTGAATCCCCAGTGGCTCGGTGCGGTGGGCACGTCGCTCGCCGTCTCGTGTGGTGGGCGCATCACATACTCGCCCACCTTCGCGGTGGAGTCGGTGAGCGCGGCCGGCGTGGTGGTGCTCGATGCGCAAGACGCGCGGTTGCCCACCCTCTGGAGCTCGTCGGGTTCGTGCGGGGCCGATGCCGGCGCGTGCATGCCCATGATGCCGGGCCGGTTCGCGGTCTCGGGCCAGCAGGTGCTGCTGTCTGATCAGAACGGTGGCCGGGTGGTGGTGCTCGAGGTGACCGATGCAGGCGTGGTCGAGGTACGGGGCGGCGCGTCGGCGCTCTCCGTGTGCCCGGTCAGCGCGACCACCGGCGTGGCGAACGTCGCGGACATTCTTTCGCGGTGAGTTTCCTTCTCGTCATGCTGGCGGCTTCGCCGGCGCAGTGGCTGGGGCCGCCTCCGCCGGTGCCGGCCACGCGGGTCATCTCGCTGGCGCCCAGCATCACCGAGACGGTGCTCGCGCTCGGTGCGAAAGACGCGCTCATCGGCGTGTCGCGGTTCTGTGAATTTCCCGAGGTGGCGAAGCTGCCGAAGGCGGGCGGGTTCAACGACATCTCGGTGGAGACCATCGTCGCGTTGAAGCCGCAACTGCTGGTGGTGGCGAAGTCACCAGGCAATCAGAAGGCGGTGGAGACCCTCGCCCGCCTCGGCATTTCCGTGCTCGCGTTGCCGCTCACCACGGTGGAAGACGTGGCCACCTCGATGACCGAGCTGGGGCATGCGCTGGGCAAAGAGGCCGCGGCGAAGGTGATGGTGGAGGCGCTCGCCGCCGCGCGGCTCAAGGAGCGTTCGGTGGTGGTGAAGCAGCCGAAGCGGGTGTTGTTCGTGGTGGGGTTCGCGCCCCTGGTGGTGGCCGGGCCGGGCAGCTTTGCGCACGAGTTGCTGGAGGATTGTGGGGCGAAGAACGCGGCGGAGAAGGCGCCCACCGCGTTCCCCATGTACTCGATGGAGAAGGCCGTCACGCTCGCGCCTGATGTGGTGATCGACGCGTCGGATGTGAAGGACGGGCGCGACGCCGTGGAGAAACTGGGCGCGATGAAGAAGGCGAAGTGGGTGACGGTGCCCACCAAGGCCTTGCTGCATCCCGGCCCGGCGTTGGCGAAGGCGTTGCCGAGTTTGTGTGAAGTCGTCAGGTGAGCTTGTTCCCCTCTCCCTCGGGGAGAGGGTCAGGGTGAGGGCGGTATGACGCCTCTCCACCCCGAACAGGCCCCGCTTTGATTCGAGCACCCTCACCCCAACCCTCTCCCAAAGGGAGAGGGAGACACTCACTTCGGGCGAGGCAGTGCGGCAAACGCGACCATGTCATCCCCCAGCGACGCATTGGCCACCGTCGCTGCATCTTGCCCGGCAATCTTCCGCACCTCATCCGCCGCGGCGTCGAGCGACGCCGGCACCTTCATGTGCTCGCTGCTGATCAAGCTCAACATCGCCAGAAACGTACGCGCGATGATCGCCGACATGCCGCGCGCCAGCACCACGATGACATTGCCTCGCCGGTGCTTCGCCAGCTCCACGCTCTGCGTGCGCAGCCGTTCTCGCAGGTCTGAACCGGGGGCCTTGGTCGCGTTGACGATCACCGACACCAGCGTGATCTTCCCGTACTTCGCCACCAGCGCGTGATGGTGTTTGGCCAGCGAATCGAGTGCCTTGTCGTTGAGCTCGCTGAACCAGACGGTCACGTAGACCGAACCCGAGTGCCCCAACCTGAACTCCGGGCACTCTTCGAGAATGCTGATGGCCATGGGAGACGTTCTCAGAAGTCGCCCGCGCACGCGACCCGATTCGGTGAGGAACTCTGGTCTCGCGCTGAGCTGATCCCCACCACACCTTGTGCCTATGGTGTCGCCCGATGCGTCGCGCCACCTGGCTCTTCATCGTCCTCGCGTTGCTCCCCGCGTGTTCGCCGCCGCCGCCCAGCTGTCCCCGTCAGCTCATCGACGTCACCGGCGCACCCAACGGCGGTTTCGCGGGCGGCGTGGGCGGTTCCGGTGGCTCGAGCGCACCGCTGGCGGTGGTGGGTTTGCCGGTCTCGGTGGCCCTCTTCGCCCCGCTCTCGGGGTGCCCGGGCGACACCTTGCGCACCGACGTCACGTTGACAGACCCCGACAACCTCCCCGTGACGGACCTCACCGTCACTGCGCCGCGGCTGAACATCATCAGAGGGGTGAGCACGACGGTGAACTTCACGCCGGGGAAAACCGGGCTGCACGCCCTCACGGTTTCTTTCGAGCCTTCCCTGGGCGTGCGCTCGCTCTTCATCGACGTCGCCGCCGACCCGCTGCGCGAGGCGCCGGTGGTGCGGGTGCCGATTCCCAACGGGTCCAACTGCTCCACCAACGCGCTCTGGCCGCTCTCCGACGACACCGTCGCGTGTGAAGCGCGGGGGCCCGGCACGGTCAGCATCACCTCGGCCGACGGCGGGGTGTTCACCTTCCCCGGCTCGCACCTGGTGGTGGCCGACACGGTGCTCTGGTCGATTCACCCCGCCATGCGCCAGCTCGAGCGGCGGGTGTGGGAAGACGGCGGCGTTCGTTTCACCCACGTGTTCGCCCACTTCGCGGCCACCTCGACCCCGGGCATGCACGACGTCGACGTGGCGCTGCGCTACCGGCCGGGGGGAGCGCTGGCGCGGGTGCGGGTGCACAGCGACGGCGGCTCCAGCGTGGAGGAGTTCAGGGCCGACGCGCTGGGAAGCCCGTCCGAAGCGTTCTTCGTGGAGCCCGGTGACGAGCTCTTTCGCTGGAGCCCGGACGCCTGCAACAGCAGCTTCAACTGCAGCCATGCCTTCCTCGACCTGGTGGCCGTCGAGCCGGGGCTGGTCTGGCGTTCCGAGCTCCTGTTCGATGGCCGCGCGTCGCGCATCAGCGCGGCGGTCCGGCCCACCAGCCCATCCGCTTCGACGTTCGTGATGACCGTGCCGCACCGGCCCGAGGCGTTTGGCTTCGTGACCGAAAGTTTCGAGCGCGTGCCGTTGTGGCTGGAGCAGGGCGTGGGCAACCGGCGGCTGCTGGTCACCGCCCGCGATGGGGGATTCGAGCTCTCCGCCTGGCCCCGTGCAGAGGTCTTGCGGGTGGGGCGGCATCACCTGGTGCTCACCGACGCGCAGGCCGATTTCGTACGCGTCATCCGGAGATGACTGAGGCGATGAGAAATTTCCTGTGCTGCCTGGTCGCCGTGTTCGCTGCGCTCGAGGGCTGCTCGCCGCCCCCGGGAGCCACCTGCCGGAGGCTGCCCATCGACCCCCGAGGCAATCTGGTGGGGAGTTTTGCCGGGGGCAGTGGTGGTGGCACCGGCATGGCCGGCACCTTTTCGCCGCTGGGCATCGTGAACACCACGCTGACCCTCACGGTCTTCGCGCCCGTCTCCGGGTGCCCGGGCGACGAGCCGGTCGTCAACGCCACCCTGGTCGACGCTCGCAACCAGCTGGGCCCCACTCCGACGACCAGCGTGCCGTTCGTCGGGGTCGGCCTGGGGGCGATCAGCTCCACCGTGAGCGTGCTGCCCACGGCGCCCGGGCAATACACCCTGCGCGTCGCCTTCGAGCCGTCGACGTTGGGGGTGCGCGAGTTCATTCTCGACGTGGCCGCCGATGGCCGCGAAGGGGCCACCACCCGGGTGCCCATTCCCGATGGCGCGGGGTGCTCTCTCAACCGGGTCTGGCCGGTGTCCGACGACACGGTCGCTTGTGAAGCGCAGTCGATGGTCACCGTCACCTCGGCCGACGGAGGCAGCACCACCTTCCCGGGAGCGCAGCTGGTGGTGGCCGATGACGTGCTCTGGTCGATCAACGCCACCGAGCGGCTGGAGCGGCGCGTGTGGGAAGACGGCGGCCTCCAGTTGACCCACAGCTTTCCCGATTTCCCGCCCACGCCTTCGCCCGGCATGCACGACACCGACGTGGCGATGCGCTTCCTCAGCAACGGCCGGCTGACCCGGGTGCGGGTGTTGGCAGACGGGGGAACCGACCTGCTGCAGTACTCCCTGGCCAGCGGCCGGCCACCGCTGGCCTACTTCACCGAAGACGACGAGCTGCCCTGGCGGTGGAGCCTTTCTTCGTGCTCCATCGGGGTCTGCCGCGCGGTGTCCGACCTGGTGGCCCTCGAGCCGGGCTTCGTCTGGCGCGCCCTGAAGCCGCAGGGCAGTTTGTTCGGGAAGCGCCTGCATGCGTTCACCCGGCCGATGGACGACCTCGAGGGCAACCCGCGTTTCAGCCTGGACTACCTGGCAGAAGAAACGGCTTCCCCCGAAGTGCCGTTCGAACGGATGCCGCTCTGGGTGGAGCCCGGCGTGGGCGCGATGAAGGTGTTGGTGTCGATCTCCGGCCCTGACCTCGAGCTGACCGCCTGGCCCCGTGCCGAGGTGGTGCGGGTGGGGCGGCATCACGTGGTGCTCGCCGATCGCGACGCGCTCACCGTGCGGGTGGTGAGACGATGAGACGGGCGAGTCTGCTGCTGGCGGCGCTCTGCGCGTGTTCACCCTCGCAGCCCGACGACTGCGTGCGCCAACTGGCCGACGTGAACGGCAGTCTCAATCACGGCGCCCCCGGCGGCACCGCGGGCGGGACGGGGGGCGGCACGGGTGGGTTGCCTCCCCTCAATCCTCAGGTGCTCGGTGCGGTGGGCGCGCCCATCACCCTCACGTTTTTCGCCCCGTTGACCAGCTGCGTGTCTGACCGCTTGCGCATCGATGCAGTGGCCATCGACCCCGAGGGGCGGAGCACACCGGCGATGCAAGTCGGCGCGCTGGAGCAGACCGTCTTCTCGGCGGTCAAAGCGAACGTCACCTTCACGCCCACCCGGCCCGGGCTGCACACCCTCAAGGTCGCCTTCGAGCCTTCGTTGGGCGTGCGGTCGCGGTTCGTGGAGGTCGCCGCCGATGGGTTGAGTGGCCCCCTGATTCGGGTGCCGATTCCCCTGGGGGCGGCGGGCCTCTGGCCACTCGCCGACGACACGGTGGCCGGCGAGCTGCGCAGCGTCGACGACATCACCATCAGCTCGACCGCCGGCATGCTCACCCACTTTCGCGGCACCCAGCTGGTGGTGGCGGGCCAGGTGCTCTGGTCGATCGATCCGCTCACCCACCTGCTCGAGCGTCGGGTGTTCGAAGACGGCGGCGTGCGCCTGACGCATTCGTTCGCCGACTTTCCGGACGTCCCCACGCCCGCGCTGCAGGGAGAAGATTTCGCGCTGCGCTATCGCGCCAGTGGCCAGCTCTCCACGGTGAGCATCTCGCCCGACGGCGGTTTCCGGGTGGATGATTTTTCGTTCTACGCGCGGGTCGATCCACCGCTGGCGTACTACGGCGCGAACGGCTCGTTGAAACGCTGGAGCCTGGAAGAGTGCCCCTTCCCCTGCTCGAACATCGAAGACCTCGCCGCCGTCGACGAGGCGTTCGTGTGGCGGCACTCGCCTGCTGCGGGCCTCACCGGCGCTTCGCGCACCGCGCGCTTTCAAGACCCGCCGCTGCAACTGGCTCATACCCCCGAGGTGTTGAGCTCTCCGCCGGCGGCCTTCGAGCGGCTCCCGCTGTGGTTGCGCACCCAGTCGGAGGCCCGAAGCGTGCTGGTCTCGGCCACCGACGCCGGCCTTCAATTCACCGGCTGGCCCCGTGCCGAGGTACTGCGGGTGGGGCGGGAACACGTGCTGCTCACCGATGAAGCGCCGGGATTTGTCCGGGTCGTTCGCAAGTAACCAGCTGCAAACAATGGGGATTGACTGAATCCGCAACCCCCTGACGCATCGTGTCGATAACCAGTCGTACCTTTCGGCTTACCTGGTGGGCGCATGGCTTCACGACCGGACAGCTCGGACTCGACGCGCCGACAATCCGGTCAATCGCTTGCTCCTTCTGACCGCCGCCCCCACACTTCCGCCCTCATGTTGCAGGATCCCACGCCGGAAGCGCCGCTGCCTTTTGGCCGCTACCAGCTGATCCGCCGCATCGGTGCCGGAGGAATGGGCGAAGTGTTCCTCGCGCGTGAAGGCGGAGCTGCTCCGCGCGCGGTGGTGGTGAAGAAGGTGTTGCCCAACCTGGTGGCCAATCGCGCGTTCGTCGGTCGGTTCCTCGACGAGGCGAAGGTGGTGGTGCGCCTGAGCCACCACAACATCGCGCGCGTGTACGCGATGGGCGACGTCGACGGGGAGTACTTCCTCTCGATGGAATACGTGCAGGGCAAGACGGTCAGCCGCATGACCAAACGCCTGCGCGATCGCAAGGTCGACATGCCGCTGGGCATCGCGCTCTTGATCGGCGAGCGGGTGTGCCAGGGCCTGCAGTACGCGCACGACTCGAAAGACGAGAACGGCAATCCGCTGCACCTGGTGCATCGCGATCTCTCTCCGGCGAACGTGTGCATCAGCTATCGCGGCGACATCAAGATCATCGACTTCGGCGCTGCCCAGTCGACGCTGAAAGAAGAGCAGACCGCGCCGCGCGTGGTGATCGGCAACCTCACGTACATGGCGCCGGAGCAGGCCAAGAAGCAGATCGTCGATGGTCGCGCCGACATCTACTCGTGCGGCGTGATGCTCTGGGAGCTGCTCTCGTGGCACGCGTTGCCGCAGAAGGGTGACCCCATCGAGCGCTGGCGCAAGGCCGCCAACCCGGTGTGGGAAGCGCCCTCGGCCACCATGCCGTCGATCCCCAAAGACGTCGACGACGTGATTCTGAAGGCGCTGCGCAAGGAGCCGAAGGATCGCTACAGCACGGCGACGGAGTTCGGCGAGGCGCTCAAGAAACTGCGCACGAAGTACGCGCCCGACGTTCGGGATGCCGACGTGGGTGAGCTGCTCGCGCGGGTGTTCGCCAAGGAGAAGACGGGCGAAGACGCGGTGCTGCACGAGGCGGTGTACGGGCAGACGGTGAACCTGCCGGCGTCCGAGAAGACGCGGCGGATTCAGTTCGTGCCGCCCACCGCGTTGGCGTTCGAGCACACCGCGGTGCTCGCTTCGAGTGACTACGTCCCGAGGGATGATCAGGACATCACGGATCCGGGCCGGGACGATGGACCGCCGGTGGTGAACGAAGACGGCACGCCGTCGCCGGTGAAAGATCCGCGCTTCGCGCAGCCGATCGTTCACGGCACGTCACGGCGTACGGGTTTCGGGGTGACGTTCGCAGAAGCGGAAGAGCCGGTCGTCGAGCACTCGCTCATTCAGGAGATCGAGGCGTCGGAAGACTTCATCGAGGAGCAGTCGGATCCCGAAGCCGACACGCGCGCGAACTATCAGGAGGGGAAGTGGAAGCTGGTGGTGCTGCTGTCGGGCATCTTCCTCTTCGCGACCGGCCTGGGATTCCTGGGTGTCTGGCTCGCCCTCCGCTGAGGCCAATCACGCCAGAGACGCTGACCCCGACCCGCTCACAACTCAGGCTGCTTCTGCTGCGCGCTTCACCTGCTCCAGCACCGTGAGGAGCGCGCCGACCTGCTGCGCATTGAACAGCCCGTTCGGGCCCTGGGGGTTGACGTCGGTGAACGGCGATTCGTACAGCAACTCCGGGTCCATCACGCCGTGCTCGGTGAGGTGATCAATGATCAGGCTGACGAACTCGATCTGATCGGCGGTCATCGACTGCCCCGCGAGAAATCCAGCGAACGCCTTCTTCGCCGCTTCCCGGTCGAGCCCCACGAGGCAGCGCACGAAGAGTCCGAGGCCATGTGACTCTTCTGCAGCCTGCTGAACGAAAACCGACGCGCCGACACCACTTTTCGTCAGCACCGTCTGCAGTTGCTCGAGGTCGACCTTTGTCAGCGGCGTGTTGGTTCGCAGCTTGTGAATCGCCAGCATGTCGACGTGCTCGCGAAGAAAATTCCGGGCCTTGGCCCTGAAACGTTCGAACGTGTCGGTGCCGGAGAGTTCGGTGAACTGAATCTCGGTCTCCTGGCCCAGCTCGTCTTCGAAGTCCGTGTACACCGGCGCGCGCTTCACCTTGTCGATGAGCGGAACCAGGAGGCGCAGTCGGCGCCGCACGACTTCAAGCATCGGCACGGTGACGTCCTGCCACCACGGCTCGCTGAGCAACTCCTCGATGAGCGAAAGCTGGGCCTTCACCATGGGGATGCTGGCCATCTCGAGCAGCGCACCCGCGAGCGTCGTGACCTGGTCGCGCAGCCTCACGAAGGCCTTCTGCTTCTTCATCACGGCGAGCTGCAACCGCAGAATCAGCAGGTCGAATCGTTTGGCCTCTTCGGGCTCGGAATCCAACTCGGTCGGTAAGCCAGCAACTCGATCCGCGAGTTCATTCCGGGCGTCTTCTCCAAGCGAGTCCCACGCCTCGGGAAGCCCGTACTTCTCCACCAGCAGACGTTGCGGACGGACGATGAAGTTGTCGACGTTCATCGCGGCGACCTCACCTGCGAGCGCCAGCCTGACGTCACTGAGCAGGGTGCTGATCGTCGGCACCTCGGCGCCCCAGGGCGAAGAAGTTTGCGCGACCTCTGCAACGGGAATCGGCTCGTTCTCCAGATACGTCGTCAACTCGAGCCGCGAAGTGAACAGGCGCTTGCTGAGTGAGGCGTTGTCCGCGCCGTCGACGGTCTCCGGGTTTTGACTGAAGAACTCGAGGTTCCCGCAGTAGTCGAAGACGGAGAAGAACTGCTTGTCCTGCCCGGGCCCGAAGAGGTCGCGGCACAGGCGCGTTCCTCGGCCCAGCATCTGCCAGAACTTCGTCCGCGAGCGCACCAGCTTGAAGAAGACGAGGTTCACGACCTCTGGCACGTCGATGCCGGTGTCGAGCATGTCGACCGAGACGGCGATGTGCGGCAGCTTTTCCTTCGCCGAGAAGGAGTCGATCAACGACTGCGCGTATTCCGTCTTGAAGGTGATGACGCGCGCGAACTCGCCCTTGAGATGCGGATAGTTCGCGTCGAAGCGCTGGGCGATGAAGTCTGCGTGGTCCTGGTTCTTCGCGAAGACGATGGTCTTCCCGAGTTGGTCACCGCCTGCGACCTTCTGCCCGCGCGTCATGAGGTGAGCGAGGACCTTGTCGACGGTGTCCGTGTTGAAGAGCCAGCGATTCACGGCCTCGGAGTCGACCTGTTGAACGGGGGCCCCGCTGCCATCGTCAGGCCAGTCCTTCTCGTCCCACTCCTCCTGTTCCTGCTCGGAGAGCTGGTCGTAGCGGATGCCATCGCGCTGGAACTTGAGCGGCACCGAGATGGCCTTCATCGGCACGAGGAACTTGTCCTTCACCGCGTCGTTGAGGTCGTATGCGTCTGTCGGGACGCCGTTCTCCAGTTCGAACAGCGAGTACGTGTTGCGGTGAATCTCGTCGACCGGGGTCGCCGTGAGCCCCACGAGCAGCGAGTCGAAGTAGTCGAAGATGGCGCGGTACTTCTGAAACACCGAGCGGTGCGCCTCGTCGATGATCACCAGGTCGAAGTGGCCCACGCCAAAGCGGCGCTGCCCCGCGTCGACTTGATCAATCAGCCCCATCATCGTCGGGTAGGTCTAGACGTAGACGCGGCCTTCGCCGTCGCGCTCGGTGACGAGGTTGACCGGAGCCGAGTCCGGCAAGTGGGTCTTGAACGCATTGGCGGCCTGCCTCACCAGCGCCTTGCGATCGGCGAGGAAGAGCACCCGCTTGACCCAGTTGGCTCGCATCAACACGTCGGCCAGCGCGATGACGGTGCGCGTCTTGCCTGAGCCGGTCGCCATCACCAGCAGCGCCTTGCGCAGGTTGTCCTTCTCGAACGACTCCGAGACACGGCGGATGGCGCGCGACTGGTAGTAGCGCTCGACGATGGCCTCGTTGATGAGGGTCTTCGCGAGCGGCTTCCTGGTGGTGCGGCGCTGAATGGCGAGCTCGAGCTGATCGCGGGTGTAGAAGCCCTGCACCTCGCGCTTCGGGGAGCGAGCGTCGTCCCACAGCCAGTGTTGGTAGCCGTTGCTCAGGAAGATCAGCGGGCGACGACCGGAGGCCTTCTCGAGACAAGCGGCGTAGAGCCGCGCCTGCTGCTCGCCCTCGTTGGCGCTGCGCCGGGTGCGCTTGGCCTCGACCACACCGAGCGGACGACCGTCTTCTCCCCACAGCACGTAGTCGACGAAGCCCTCGGCGGTGTTGTTGGGCATGCCCTGCACGGGGAACTCGCGGTCGCGCTCCTGGTCGAGGGGCCAGCCGGCTTCCTTGAGCAACACGTCGATGAACGCGTCGCGGGTCGCGGCTTCGGAGTAGTCGTGCGCGTCGGGCCGAGCGGCGTTGGCGGCCTTGGCCTTCGCCAGCTCCTCGCGCACCGCGGTCAGCTCGTCTTCGACCTTCGACTTGCCGGCCTTCAGCTCGGCGAACTGGGCCTCGAGCTTCTGAAGTTGATCGGTCGTCTGCCCCGGAGCCGCCGACGCCTTTGGCCTGGGCAGTGACTCCTGGGTGAAGAGCAGCGTGTCGGGTGGGCGGGCGCTGCGCGCGTAGGTGCGAGCGACCCAGAACGTGAAGTGGAACAGCTCGCGAACGGCGGTGACGCCGTCGTATTGACGAATGGGCTTCTGGCTGTGGACGGCGAGGTTGCCGAGGTCCTTGAGGAGCCGCGCCTTGTTGAACAACCCCGGTCCGACCAGCGCGCGGAAGGTCGGCTCGTGAATGAGGGCGTTGAGCTGGTCCTGGTACGGACGGGTGAGGGTGGCGTCGTGGGTGTAGAGCCAATCGACGGTCAACTCGAGCGTTCGCCGGGCGTGGAAGCAGGCGGTGCGGGGGTCGCTGAGCGCGAAGCCCTCGGCCTGAATGGCAGCGTCGTGGAGGGGCCCGAACTCCGCCTTCAGGAACTCGAAATGGCTCATGTTTTGAGGATCCTTCACGCCCGCCACAAACATTTCTACATATAAGTATCTAGAACCACTGGGAAACTAGTCGCTGTTTTGTTTCCGAGATTCTCCAGAAATCAAAAGCCAGCGAGCGCCGCGTTTCTCGCCGCGGAGCTCGACTCTCCCTTCAGACTTGAGTTCCCGCAGCAGCTTCCGGACCTCGTCACGCGAATCCGCCGGGAGCACCTGATTCAGCTCGCCGATGGCGCTGCCCACGTCCTTCACTTCGCCGAGGTGCTTGAGCAGGAGCGCCTTCTTGGTCTCGTGGTCCAGGCCCTTCTTGCGCGTATGCACACCGGACTTTCCGACCGACTCATAGACGGCGCGGGCGAGCAGGTGCCGTCGGCTGCGTCCGCGTCCGACCGTCTCCACGACTCCCGCGGCGATCAATGCGGCGATCCGCTCCTTCATGCGAACGGAGAGCGGCTGTTCTCGCTCGATGGAGTCGAGGGTGAGGAAATCCCAGGTGGTGAAGCGCTGCAGGGTTTCCTGGCTCAGACGCTCGAGGAAGCGAACGAACTCCGGAGTCGCCATTTGCCCATCGAGCGTCAGCCGAACGCGATGTGCGTCGGCTTCGAAACGAGGCAATGGCTTCGAGTGCCGCACGGTGCGCTCGAAGATGAGGTTCATGCCCTGCCCGGCGCGCTCGACGAGGCCACACAGCCCGAGCGCGGTCGCGAGCCGCCGGTTCCGGGGGTTCTGCTCCTCGAGGAAGTTATCGACGGAGATACCCTCGGGGAACCCGCCCGGGCTCGTCACCTTGAGGGTGCGCGGGAACTGGATGACGAACGTGTTCGCGCCGCTGCGGTAGTCGCGGTGCGCGACGGCGTTGAGCACGGCTTCACGAACGGTGACCTCGTCGAAGGTGAGCACGTCGTTGCGGAAGAATCCGTCCTGCCAGCTCTGCTTGGTGTTGCGGAGGTTGATGCGTTCCCACAGCGCGTTGTGGAAAAGCAGAAACCCCTCACGGAAATCCACGCGGTCATCGGCTGGGCCTGTGGCCTCGGTGGCGCGGTACTCGAAGACGACCTCGGCCTGAGCGAGGTGTTTACCGAGCGCGGCGTGGGTGCCGAGCAGAATCAGCGCGGCGTACGAGACCTGGCCGTCCACGACGAGCTCGGCGTTGGCGAGCGTCTCGGCGTCGCTCCACTGGAGGCGCCGTGGGTCATTCGACTTCTTCGCCCAGCGTGCGCGGAAGTCAGCGATGGCGGACGGCGCGAGATCGGCGATGGTGGCGCCGGGGCAGGGCAGGCCAGAGAAGTCGGGGCCGGTCTCACTGAAGATCGCGCGGAGCTCGTTCTCGGGCATGCCGACCAGCGCGTCGCCCGCTCGCTTGAAGTACTGACCGCCGAACTGCCAAGCCGTACCGGGAAGTCGCGCGGGCACGTGCACGAGCAGAACGCGACCTTCGGCCAGGCGCAGCTCCTCGATGGGAATGCGGTGATGGAGTCGGTCGTAGAGGCCCGCTTCGGTCTTCTCGGGCTCGAGGAAGGCCTGAGATCCAACGATGGTGCGCGGCCGCTGATCAGACACTCCGAGAATGATCGTCCCGCCACCCTCGTTCGCGAGCGCCACGCAGTACTCGATGAGCTTGTCGAACTGGTACCCGGTGCGTGCAGCCTTGAACTCGAGCCGGGTGCCTTCCGGTTCAGCGAGCCAGGCGTCGAGCTGCGCGCGGGACGTCATCATTGATCAGACCCCGTAAACAGCAACAGCATCTATGTCATTCGCGAGGTAAGTGGAGAATCCAGCTAGCAACACAGACAATGCAACTAGATCGCGCATGTCGATAACGCGGACCGCACTGGCTGGAGTTCCTCCATGGCGAATCCCCGGATAGTCGCACGAGAACTTGTAAAGATTCTTCATGGCCTCCTTGAGTTGGGCGTGCGGCCAAGTTGTGACTTGGTCACAGATTCTTCCCAAAGTGTTCTGGTTCACGCCTGGATGCGCACTCCCGATGGCCTCGAGTAAGTTCATCTGCTTCTGGATACACGTTCGAATGCGCAAGTCAGAGGGGGCAATCCTTAGATCTCGAAGCGATGTCTCAAAATCGTGCATCATCCTGTCCAAGTGCGGGTTCTTGGAAGTGTGTCCTCTGAGTCCGTGGACCAAATTTGAAAATATGCCTTGTAGCGTCGGGCATAGCTCAAATGGTCTTCGGAGCTCATATCGTATGCTGAACTTCTCCATGAAGCGATGTACGAGATCCGCGTATCTCGTGGATAGTACCGTGCCGCCAAGGTCATCCATTGTCGCGTGAAGTCGCTCCATGAACATGATTACCGCTTGCTCGCTAACGAGATCGGCTGAGTCCACTTCTCGAAAGATGCGCGCGCTCGTTTGGGGATCCGCAATCACTTCAGCCAATGACTCCACACTCAGACGCTTCTTGAGGAATGGCTCGATTTCTCGAAATACCTCGCAGAACATGTCCCGCGGTGCTGCCTCATGTTGCGAGAGCGGTTCCCACACCTCTCGCCACGTATCCGTCCAGACAGCAATGATTTCACCCCTCACTCGCCCACCTCTTCTGACCGTACGACTTGCTGTCCAGTAAGTATGCCCTGCTGCACAGAGTCGACGAGTTCATCAAGCTTGGTCAGAGCGAGCCTGTGATGCGCCCGAACGCGTTCCACTTGGTCGATGGTGTCGGCAACCTTGCGCTGCGTCGCCAAAGACGGCAGCGGAATTTCGAAGCCCATCAACTCGGTGGCATTGATATTGGACATGTTAATCGACGGCTTCGCCCGAGCGCGCAGAAGTCGTTTCATCCGCGGACTATTGAGGACGTAGGCGAAGTAGCGGGGATCGCACCGGTCCGGCGCCAACCGAAGGCGCACGAGGTAGCCGGCAAATGCATAGGTCTCGTCACTAGCCCAAAGCGCGGTCTTCCCGACGAGTTCAGCGCTGTTCGTCCTGTTAAAAAGAACGTCTCCTCTCCGGACAGTATGTCGTAACAGTTCTTCGGGTTGAAGCTCGACGTGTTTGATGTCTGACAGGTCGATGCGTCCATCCTCGGTAATATTTCCCATTCTAAGAACAGGAAGACCCGCGCCGGACTCGTTCGCCTTTTGCGCTGTTCCATACTGCGTCTCTAGGGTGATGTCGCCAATCCGAATCAGGGGCGGCTTTGAGCTCATGAGAGAAATCTCCTCAGCTCCATCATGTCGACCGCGACCATCCCGTCAAGAGTTTCGATGTCTCGCATTATTTCCGCAGGTCTGCGATATTTGACGCGATCGGCTTCGACGTCCTTGTATTGTGTTATGTTTAATTTGTAGTCTTGGGTCGCGAGGATTTCCTTGGAGATGCAGAAGCTCTGGTCGGTGCGCCGGCGGTCGCGTTCGCTCGTGTCCCTGTTCTTAAAACGGGCAACAATGTCCGGCAGGTTGTTCTTTTCATGGTCGTCTTTGGTGAGGGTCGCCCGAGGAACTGGTCCGAACTTCTCCTCCGGAACGAGATCGTTCCTCTTGTCGTCGAGTGACCGCCCGTCCGCTTGGCAGTCGTAGAACCAGACCTGATCGGTTCCGCCGGAGTTCGTCTTGGTAAAGAAGAGGATCGCCGTCGAGACGCCTGCATACGGCTTGAACACGCCAGCAGGAAGCGAGACGACAGCGTCGAGCTTCTGCTCCTCGACGATCATCTTTCGCAGGATCTTGTGGGCGTTCGACGAGCCGAACAACACCCCATCCGGAACGATGACCGCCGCTCGTCCGCCTGGCTTCATCAGGCGCAGGAACAGCGCAAGGAACAGCAACTCAGTCTTCTTAGTCTTGACGATCGCCTGCAGGTCCTTCGCGGTGTTCTCGTAGTCGAGCGACCCAGCGAACGGCGGGTTCGCGAGCACGAGCGAGTACTTCTCCTCCTCGCCTGCGTGGTCCTGGGCCAGCGAATCGCGATAGCGGATGTCTGGGTTTTCGACTCCGTGCAGCAGCATGTTCATGCTGCCAATTCGAAGCATCGTCGTGTCGAAATCGAAGCCGTGAAACATCTCCTCGTGGAAGTGTTTCTTCAGCTTCGCGTCCCGCAGGATTTCCGGGTGGTGCGTGCGCAGGTACTCCCCGGCCGTCACCAGGAAGCCGCACGTGCCACTCGCGGGGTCGCAGATGACGTCCTTCGGCGTCGGAGCCGTCAGCTCGACCATCAACTGAATGATGTGCCGCGGCGTGCGGAACTGGCCGTTGGTCCCCGCGCTCGCGATCTTGCCGAGCATGTGCTCGTAGACGTCGCCCTTCGTATCGCGGTCCTCCATCGGCACCTGCGACAGGAGGTCCACCACCTTCGCCAGCAGCGCCGGCGTGGGAATGGTGAAACGCGCGTCCTTCATGTGGTGCGCGTACGTCGAATCTTCGCCCCCGACCGTGCGCAGGAACGGGAACACGTGTTCGCTCACCACCGTGTACATCTCGGCGGGCGCCATGTTCTTGAAGCGAGACCACCGAAGATCTTCGTACGACCGCTTCTTCGGGTCCTTCCCCACGGGGAAAACCGGGTTCTGGATCGGCTTCTTGAGCGTTCGCGCCTTGTTCTCTTCGAGCGTGTGCAGGTCGTCGAGCCGCCGGAGGAACAGCAGGTACGTGATCTGCTCCATCACCTCGAGCGGGTTCGCGATGCCGCCGGACCAGAAGGCGTTCCAGATTCCATCGACCTGATTACGGATTTCACCGCTGAGCATGCGAGCGTTTTACAGCACCGGGCTCACGCAAGTTCCTGAAAATGCGGGAGTTCTCGATTCCCTTTCGGGTCGGGGTCTAAAGCTTCTTCACGACCACCGTGTACGTCCCCGTCTTCACGGCCGCCCAGGTCGGAGCCGAAACGAAAATCACCATGCTCTGCCCCGCGGTCAGCGCCACCGGATAGCCCGGCTGATTGGCGCTGTAGACGCCATCGATGCTCACCACGAGCCCTGCCGCCGGGCACGCCGCACTCGTCCAGGGCTTCATCGGACCACTCGGCTGATACTCCTGCGCCGAAGCATTCAAGCTCACGTTCGAGCTGGTGAAGGTGATCTCATAATCCCCCGTCTCCGCCGCGATGAACTCGAGCGCGTCATCCGGAGCATCGCCCCACTCGAGCCGCTGGCTGATCACCAGGTTCGGCAACGCGCTGGTATCCGCGCTGAATGTCACCTGTGTCGATCGCCCCAACCGCACGCGAGGACACCCACCGGTGATCATCACCCCGCCCGCATCCGCAACACCCGCATCGACGCCTGCATCGACGACGCCCGCATCCACACGGCTGCCGGCATCGACCGGCTCGCCGATCATCACCGACGGATCGCACCCGAGCAGCACCACGCTCACCACCAGAAGCGCCCTCATTGTTCGAAGCACAGCAGGTGAGCGGTCTGATCGCAGGTGGTGCCGGAATACGACGTCCACTCCGGGCCGGTGCGCCCGACTTGTCCGACGCGAGCGCCGCTCTGCATCGACGCAGACGTCCACTCATCGCAAGGCGGGGCCATGATCACGCCCCACTGATACGTGCCCGACGAGTTCGTGGCGGTCCAGATTCGTTCGCTCGAGAGGGACGCTCCAGCCTCGTCGTGCCAGAGGCTGTCGGCAGGCCCGGTGGTCAGCGCGCTCTTCGACGCGAACACGGTGGCGCCCTGCGTGTCGACCCAGGCGCCCACGTCCACCAGTCGGTCGATGGCGTTCACGGTGGTGGTCGACAGCCAGGCCTTCCACGTTCCATTGAGGCCCACGGCCGTCGCAGCCGCCGTGCATTTGGTGTCCCCACCGGCGAGCCCGCCGAGATTTCCGTTGAAGCGCTGCCTGGTGATGAACACGCGTTTCCCTGCAGGGCGGGCCCGAACGAGCGCGGAACGGCACGTGGACGACAAGGTAGCGAACGCCGTGCTCACGCAGTTCATGAAGCCGTTGACCGCGGCGTCTTCATTGCCCGCGGTGCAGCGGGGCGCTTGCTCGAGGCAGCTCAAGTACGTGTCGAGCTGCGTGCGATCGGCGCTCGAACACATCTGAATGCCCGAGAGGCAGGTGTTGAGCGCGTCGGGGTCGGACGTGATGGTGTTGCTCGTGCCCACGCAGGAAGTCCGGCCTGCGAGCAGGGTGGCCGAAGCCGAGCCCCAGCGATTGCACACGGGATCTCCGCCGCCACCGCCGCCACTTCCACCACCCGTGCCTCCGCCGGCGGTCCCTCCACCTGAGCCTCCACCGAGTGAACCGGCATCCATGCCCGCATCGGGATCTCCGATGCTCACGGTCGGGTCACAACCAGCCAGCACCAGCAGCAGCGTCATCCACTTCATGGCGACTCCTTTTGAGGCGTGTGCCGATCAATTGTGGGCTGCGGCTGATTCCGTCACTCGGGGTGATACATGGAATGCGTGGGGTTCCGTCACACGCTCTTGATTGCGCTGGTTGCGCTGCCCGCTTCGGGCGCGGCCGTGTCACTGCGTTATGGAGCGCCGGCCGAGCTGCACTGCCCCGACGAGAGCGCATTGCGGCAGTTGGTGGCAGCGCGCCTGGGCACCGACCCGTTCGTCGCTGAAGCCGCGGCCATCGTCACCGTGAAGGTGCAGCCCGGAGCGCCGGTACAAGCCGAGGTCTCGCTGGAAAATCCCGGCACGCCCACCCGCCGCAAGACGCTCACCGGCGGGGATTGCACGGAGCTGATGCAGTCGGTCGCGGTGACGGTCGCGTTGGTGGTGGATCCCGTACTCAAGCGTGTCGAGCCCGAGCCCGCGCCTGCAGGGGTCGAGGTGAAGCCTGCACCCGCCCCCCCGGCTCCAGAAGCACCGGCGTTGCAGTGGGGAATCTCGGTGGGCGCGTCGGCGAACATCGGTCTCTCCACCGGCCTTCAGCCCACCTTGCGCCTCGAAGGCCGGGTGCGCGCGCCCCTCTGGTCCCTCGGCCTCGAAGGCCGTTTCGCGTGGCCGGTGACCGGAAGGCTCGCGCAAGGTGCGCTCACCACCTCGGCCGTGCTCGGGGCGGTGGTGCCCTGTCTTCATTGGAAGTGGCTGGCAGGCTGCGGCGACTTTTCAGCAGGCGCGTTGCGGCTCGAGGGCCAGGCGTTGGCGACCGCGAGGGCGGCGTCGGTGTTTCATGCGTCGGTGGGGTTGCGCGTGGTGTTCACCGTGCCGCTGGGTGAACGGTTCGCCGTGGGTGCGATGGCGGAGGGCCAGGTGCCGTTGACGCGGGCGACTGCGCTGGTCGGCTCCGAGCGGGTGTGGACCGTACCGCCCGCGGGCGCCGGCCTTGGGTTGTGGTTTTCGCTGCTCCTGTGACGGAATCGAACGCTGCTCACAATCGGAAGGCAGATGGCGGCACCTCCCAGCCAGCAGGACTTCGCCGCGGCCTACCGGGATCATCTCGGGTGGATGCTGCATGCGGTGCGTCGGCTGGGTGTGGCTCCGACGGATCTGGAAGACGTGGCGCACGATGTCTTCTCCACCGCGTGGAAGCGGTACGACGCGTACACGCCGGATCGCCCGATGCGGCCGTGGTTGTTCGGCATCGCTTTTCGCATCGTGAGCAATCGCAAGGCGTCGCGTTCGGGCACCGAGCAGCTCGAGGCGGGGCTCGATGACCGCGCGGGTGGGGCGCATCGGCCCGATGAGCTGCTGGAAGGTGAAGTCACGCGCCGTCACGTGCTGCGTGCGCTCGACGCATTGCCGTTGGATCAACGGGCGTTGTTCGTGGGTCACGACATCGAGCACACGCCCATCACCGAGTTGGCGCGTGAACTCGAGGTGCCGCTCAACACGGCGTATTCGCGTCTGCGGCTGGCGCGGCAACGTTTTCAGAGCACCTTCTCGGCGCTCCAGAATGAGGTGCGCGCATGACGGATGAACTCGAGCCGCTCCCGGCGGAGCTCTTCAAGGTGCTCGAAGTCGAG